>JAEUMZ010000145.1 GCA_016790765.1 Betaproteobacteria bacterium | reverse complement strand
CTACTTCGTGTGGTTTTGGACCCACGGCGGCCAGACCCTGCCGATGAAGACCTGGAAGATCCGCCTCGAAAGCGCGCGCGGTGCGGGCCTGGGCGCGGGGCACGCGCTGCTGCGCCTGCTTTGTGCGGGCGCATTTTTCGGACCGGCCTGCGTGGCCCTCGTGCTGGTGATGTTCCCGCACCGCGTCAGCCCGGTCGCCGCTGCGTGGCTTGTCGTGCCCGCGCTGGCCACGATCCTCTGGGCGCAGTTCGACAAGGATCGCCAGTTCCTGCACGATCGCCTCGCACGCACGCGCCTGGTGCGCACGGACGCGCCGTCCGCACCCGGCGCGAACGCTGCCTAGGCCTCGCGAACGCGGCGTTCGCGGCCGCGCCACCGGATGGGCCGCTCCTTGAGGGCAATCAAGGCCAGGGCCACGCCCAGGAACGCCAGGTGCGGAAAACTCACGCTCAGCAGTGGCGGCCAGTCGTTGATGACCGTGAGGTTGCCCGCCAATTGGTTGAGGAAATAGACGGAGAGCCCCGCGAGGATTCCGGCCAGCATCATGGCGCCCACACCGCGCGAACGCTGCTGCTGGATCGCGAACGGGATGGCCAGCAGCATCATGATCACCGTGGTCACCGGCTGGAATACCTTGCTCCAGAACGCCAGTTCGTATTGCGTGCTGTTGCTGCGGTTGCCCCGCAGATGGTCGATGAAACTGTACAGGCTCGCAATCGGCATCGAATCGGGCCGCACCAGCAGCACCGAAATCAGGTCCGGCGTGATCGCGGAATTCCACAGCGCCGTGGGTAAGTGCTCGATGCGCGCGCCCTCGCCGACGAACGCAGTACGGCTCACGTCCTTGAGGGCCCAACGCGCCGCCGGCACATCGTAGGCGCCCGACTTGGCCACGCTCAGCGCCGTGAGCTTGTATTGCCCATCGAACTCGTAGATGCGCACGTCCTGCAGGGTTTTTTCCGGGGTCACGGTGCCGATGTTGACGAACGAGAGGTCGTCCTTCATCCAGAATCCCGAGCGGAACTGCTTGGCGATGACATTGGTGGTGGCATTGAGCTTGGTGCGCTTGGCCCATTCCTCGGCGGACGGCGCGACGAATTCGCCGAACGCGAGCACAATCGCCGAAAAGACCAAGCCGATCAAGGCGCACAAGGCGCCCAGCCGCATCAGGGACAGGCCGGAAGCGCGCATGACGGTCAACTCCGACTGCGCGGACAGGCGCGCGATGGCGAACAGGGTGCCCATCAGCGCGGCCATCGGGAACACCACCACCAGGTGGGCGGGTTGGGTGAGCAGGACATACAGGCACAGCGTGGCGAAGCGGTACTGCCCCTTGCCGAGGTCACCCATCTCGCGGATGAAATCGAACAACGCGAAAAGCGCCAACAGCGCGACGAGCAGGAGCAGCGTCGCCCAGAAGATCTCCTGGGCCAGGTAGCGGAACAGCCGCGACATCGATCACCGGAAAGAAAAAAGCCCGCGCCGGAACATCCGGCGCGGGCTTTGATTGTAGCGCTTCGTGCAGCGCGCCGGCGGTTACTCGGCCGCCTGCGTGTTCATCGTGTCGCCCTCCAGCACCGGGAAGCGCACGTGGTCCACCAACTGCTGCGTTTCCTTGTCGGGCGCCGGCGTGAGCAGGCTCACGATGATGATGACCACAAAGCCCAGCGGCACGCCCCACAGCCCGGCCGAGATCGGCTGGATGCCCCACCAGAGTTCCGCCGGCACACTGCGCGGGGTGCCAAAGAAGATTTCGCGCATCCAGGGCTGGGTGGTGATCATGTAATAGAACGTGATCCCTACGCCCGCCAGCATGCCCAGCGTGGCGCCCCACTTGTTGGCGCGCTTCCAGAAGATGCCGAGCACCAAGGCCGGGAAGAACGCGGCCGCTGCGAACGAGAACGCCGCAGAGACCAGGAACAGGATGTCGGCCGGTTTCTGAGCCGCGACACCTGCAGCCGCCAAGGCGACCACCAACAGCAGCACCTTGGAAATCGTCACGCGACGCGTGGTCGATGCGTTCGGGTCGAGCATCTTGTAGTAGAGGTCGTGCGACAGCGCATTGGCGATGGTCAGCAGCAAACCGTCGGCCGTCGACAGCGCCGCAGCCAGGCCGCCGGCTGCCACCATCCCGGAGATCACATAGGGCAATCCCGCGATCTCAGGCGTGGCCAACACCACGATGTCGCCGCCGATGACGATCTCGGCAAGCTGCACGATGCCGTCCTTGTTGACGTCCACCACCGACAACAGCGACTTGTCCACCGCCTGCCAGGCGTTCACCCACTGGGGTAGCTTTGCGAACTCCGAACCCACCAGCAAGGTATAGACGTCGTATTTCACTAGTACCGCCAGGGCCGGTGCGGAAAAATACAGCAGGAAGATGAAGAACAGCGACCAGAACACCGAGGTGCGCGCCTCCTTCACCGAGGGCGTGGTGTAGTAGCGCATCAGGATGTGCGGCAGGGCCGCCGTGCCGATCATCAGGCAGAACACCAAGGCCAGGAAGTTGCGTCGCGACGTATCGCGCGCGGCCTCGTCCTTGCCGGGGAAGGCCTCACCATGCGCCAGCGGCGGTCCGGAGCGGGCCGTATTGCTGGCCTTGGCTGCGTTCCAGGCGAGCTTGGCTGCGTCGGCCGACTTCGGGTAGCTGTCCAGCGCCTTCTGGGCGGCCTCGACATCCTTGGCCGGTGCGGCCGCGGCCTTGAGGTCCTCGATCTTCTTCGCGAGGTCGGCCTTGCCGTCTTCCCAGGACTTCGGCAGCGCCTTGACCTTGGCGTCGAAGTCGTCGGCATTCTTCTTGAAGATGCCGCGCACTTCGAGTTCCTTCGGGTTCTCCCTGAGTTCCTTCTCCTTGAGCGTCACCTTTTCCAGCAGGTTGCCGTACACCAACTGCGGCAGCGGCACGCCGGTATGCTTCACCGCGATCCAGATGCAGGGGATCATGTAGGCGATGATCAGGATGATGTACTGCGCCACCTGCGTCCAGGTCACCGCGCGCATCCCGCCCAGGAAGGAACAGACCAGGATGCCGCCAAGGCCGAGGAAGATGCCCAGTTCAAACGACACGCCGGTCAGGCGCGTGGTGATCAGGCCCACGCCATAGATCTGCGCCACCACATAGGTGAACGAGCAGAGGATGGCGCACAGGATGCCCACAAAGCGCGGGATGTTGCCGCCGTAGCGCGCGCCGAGGAAGTCGGGAATCGTGAACTGTCCAAACTTGCGCAGGTAGGGCGCGAGGAACAGCGCGACCAGGCAGTAGCCGCCGGTCCAGCCGACCACGAAGCCCAGGCCATTGAAGCCCTGCAGGTACAACGTGCCGGCCATGCCGATGAAAGACGCGGCGGACATCCAGTCCGCGCCGGTGGCCATGCCGTTGAATAGGGCAGGCACGCGCCGGCCGGCGACGTAGTATTCCGCCGCGTCGGACGTCCGGCTCATGATGCCGATGCCTGCATACAGCAGGATCGTGGCGGCCAGGAACGCGTAGCCGATGTATGCGCGCGTGAGGCCCATTTGCTCGGCCACCGCCAGCACCAGTACAAAGGCGATGAACCCGCCCGTGTACCATCCGTACGCCTTTTTCAGGGAGCGGGCGAATTCGCTCTGGGTTGCGGCTTCAAACATTAGTCGTCCTCCCCTTCATGGACGCCGTACTCGATGTCCAG
>JAEUMZ010000110.1 GCA_016790765.1 Betaproteobacteria bacterium | reverse complement strand
TATTTCGGCGGGTTCGTGGATACGCTGATCATGCGCATCGTCGACATCCAGTTGTCGTTTCCGTCGATCCTGCTGGCGCTGATCCTGCTCGCCATCTTCGGCCCCGGGGTGAACAAGGTCATCATCGCCCTGGTGGCCGTGCAGTGGGCGTACTACACGCGCACCGTGCGCGCAGCCGCCCTGGTGGAAACGCAGAAGGAGTACGTGGAAGCCGCGCGCGTGCTTGCGCTCTCGCACCGCCGCATCCTGTTCCGGCACCTGCTGCCCAACTGCCTGCCGCCGTTGATCGTGGTGGCCACGGTGCAGGTCGCGCACGCGATTTCGCTGGAGGCCACGCTGTCGTTCCTCGGCCTGGGGCTGCCGATCACCGAACCCTCGCTCGGCCTGCTGATCTCCAACGGTTTCACGTATCTCATGAGCGGCAAGTACTGGATCAGCTTCTACCCGGGCGTGGCGCTGTTGCTCACGGTGATGGCGATCAACCTGGTGGCGGATCAGTTGCGCGATGTGTTGAATCCGCGGTTGAGCAAGGGGTGACGGTCAGGCGGTTGCCGCCGCCCGCACCATTCGCGCCACCGTGGCCGAGAAGTTGATCCCGACCTCCGCGCGCAACGCAGTCGCACGCTCGTGCAGGGAGTCCGCATCCAGCACCGGCCGCTCGCCCGCCCAGGCAAACGCAATCGCATTGCCCCCTTCGACCGGGTCCAGCGCCAGCACGCGGCCCTTGAACACGTCGCGCAGCGCATCGACCTGGCGCGCATAGCCCCTGCTGCGGCCGAACAGGTTGATCACCATGACCCCGTCCCGCGACAGGTGCCGCCGGCCATCGGCGTAGAACGCTTCGCTGCCCAGCGCACCGAACCGCGCGTGTTCGTCGTAGCCATCCACCATCAGGCAATCGAACTTCGTGCGCCGGGGCTCCGCCATCCACGCCACCGCATCGGTGACCTCGATGTCGATGCGCGCCGCATCGCGCGGCAGCCGGAACGCGGCGTACGCCATTGCCACGACACCGGGATTGATTTCGAGCACGGTCTGCAGCGTTTGCGGCCGGTGCCGATGCCAGAACTTGGTCAGCGACGCCGCGCCCAGGCCCACCTGCAGCACCCGGCCCGGCCAGTCGGCCTCGGTGCGCAGCAGCAGGCAGCCCATCATCTCGCGCGTGTACTCGAGCTCCAGCGCGTACGGGCGCGCGATGCGCATCGCCCCCTGCACCCATTCGGAACCGAAGTGCAGGAAGCGCACGCCGGCCTCTTCGCTGGTCTCGATGCTGTGCCGGACGGGCGCCTTCTGCGCCGGGCGCTCATGCGCCAAACAAGCGCCTCACGTCCTCCGCACCGAATCGGTACTGCTCGTTGCAGATGTCGTCGGTGACGACGATCTCGCCCTGCTCGGCGAGCGTGGCCTCGACCTCGTCGCGGCCCAGCGATTTCAGCATCGCCTCCACCTTGGCCACGTCGCGGCGGCAGGCGTAGCTCACCGGCTTGGCGCGGAACAGGCGCACGTCCTCCTCGTGGAACAGGCGGTGCAGCAACTCATCGGCCGAGGCCCCGGTCAGTTCGGCCCCGGTCACGCTGGCGGCCAGGTGCTCCATGCGCGCCCAGCCGTCGGCATCCTTCGTGTCCGCGCCCGGCAGCTTCTGCAGCAGCAGTGCGCCGGCCCCCTTGGCGTCCGAGGCGATCCACAAATGCGTGGGCAGTTGCTCGGACTGGTCGAAGTAGTGCTCGAAGCATTCCGCAATCGACAGGCCCGACAACGGCACGATGCTCTGGTACATCGCCGGCGGCTTGCCGGGCTCCTGGTGCGTGAGCGTCAGGGCCAGCGTGCCTCTTGCGGCCCACTCGGCAAAGGTCGCCGCGCCCTCGGGGTTGCGCACGATGCCGCGCACCGCCAGCGCCTCGGTGCAATCGGCCATCGCCAGCGGCGCGCCGCTGCCGGCGCGCTGGATCTGCACGGTCACGCGCCCGGCCTGTTTGAGGCCGCTGCCCACCAGCACCGCCACGCACGCCAGCTCACCCAGGAAGCCTTGCACCATCGGCGCATACTCGCGCCCGGCGTGCAGGCCGGACCACACGCTGGTGAGCTGCACCAGCTGGCCACGGATGTCCAGGTTCTCGAGTGTAAAACGGCGGCAATAATTGGCGATGTCGTCCATGCACGCAGTGTATCAAGCCGTCCCGTGTAAGGGATGCGCCGATGTGGCGACCGATGTCCTTTCCGTCTCCCGAGGTTGAACATGCGTGCAAGAGTCCTCTCCGCCCTGATCCTGTCGGCCGCCGCCCTGATGGCCGGCAACGCGCACGCCGGCGAGTATTTCGAGACCGACGGCCTGGCCATCGGCGGCTACGACCCGGTGGCGTACCTGACCGAGCAACGCGCGGCCGTGGGGTCGGCGCAGTTCACCGCCACCCATCGCGGATCGGTGTTCCGCTTCGTGAGCGCCGTCCACCGCGACACCTTCATCGCAGCACCCGACAAGTTCGCGCCGCAATACGGCGGTTTCTGCGCCTTCGGCGCCTCGCGCGGCTACAAGGCCGTGACCACGCCGGAGACCTTCTCCATCGTCGAGGGCAAGCTGTACCTCAACTACAACGCCGAAGTGAAGGCGATGTGGACCAAGGACGTGTCCGGCTACATCGCCAAGGCGGACCGCCAGTGGGCGGAGGTTGCGAAGACGACCAAGGTTGCGCGCTGAGCGCGATCAAGTCCCGAACACTGCCGCCACGCGCGCCAGGTCGCGACTGGACGCAAGGCGCAACGTGTGGCCCACCAGCGCCTCGGCTGCGTGGTGCACCGCGCGCTTGGCCGCGTCCGGCGTGGCGTCGGCGTCCGCCTCCACCATCACCCACGCGTCGCGCCCGGATTTCTTGGCTGCATACAGCGCGAGATCGGCCAACTCCACGGCGTCCTCCCAGGTGAGCGCGCGCGGATGCGCG
Organism: Betaproteobacteria bacterium; assembly: GCA_016790765.1. Taxonomy (GTDB): domain Bacteria; phylum Pseudomonadota; class Gammaproteobacteria; order Burkholderiales; family Usitatibacteraceae; genus UKL13-2. The sequence continues at coordinate 5,859 of JAEUMZ010000110.1, read as the reverse complement.
CGCAGGAAGGGGAACGCGGCCACGCCGATCGAGCAGGACTTGGCCAACGGGTGGCCATCGTCGAGCACGAACGGCGTGTCCGCGATCGCGCGGCGCAGGCGTTCGGCCAATTCGCCCGCAGTGGCCCGGTCGGCCTGGCGCGCCACCACCAGGAACTCCTCGCCGCCCCAGCGCAACACGTGATCGGCCTCGCGGAACACGTTCATCAGGCGCGGCTTCATCTGTTTCAGCACCGCATCGCCGGCCGCATGGCCGTATTGGTCGTTGACCTGCTTGAAGTGGTCGATGTCGACCAGGAAGAACACCAGGTCGCCGGGCGGCAGGCCGCTGCGCGGCTCCTCGGCGCGCCGCAACGCGCCGGCCACGTCGGTGTCGATCAGCTGCGTGAGGTAGCGGCGGTTGCGAAGGCCGGTCAGCGGATCGGTCAGACTCGCCTCCTCGAGCGCGCGGCGCGCCGCCTGCACCGCCTCGTAGGCCTCGGCATTGGCCAGCGCCACCGCGCCGAACGCGCACAGCGAGCGGAACACCAGCCGTTCGCGCTCGCCATACGCGTGCGCGCGCTCCGACTGCACCGACAGGATGCCGAGGATGCGCTCGCCCACCATCAGCGGGCCGAACAGCGCGGACAGCATCGGGCGGGTGCCGGGAATATGCGCAAGGTTGATTTCGCCGGGCCGGTTCTCGAACAGCATCTCGCGCCGCTGGCGGTAGGTTTCCGCGACGTTTGAGTCCTCGCGGTCGAAGGCCACGCGGCGGCGCGGCATCAGGCTCGAGCCTTCCATGCCGAAACGCAACAGCAGTTCGCGCTGCGCCTCGTCGACGGTCCACAGCGCCACGCAGTCGGCCTCCAGCATCGCGCCGGCCTTGGCGGAGAGCACGCGGATCATGGTCTCGATCTCGAGCGTGGCGGTGATCTCCTGGCCGATGATGCCCAGGCGCGACAGCGTGGCGTTGGTGTCCTCCAGCGCCTGGGCACGCAGCGCCTCGGCCGCCGCCACGCGGCGCTGCTGCTCGGCCTCGAGGGTGGCGCGCTCGGTGGCGTGGCGCACTTGCAGGGCGAGCATCTTGTCGGTGGCGCGCTTGACCTCGCCGGCCGCCGATACCTGCGCCGCCTCCAGCGCCAGCGCATAGGCGCGCTCGAAGTCGCGCTCGCGCGCGTGCAGCGCGGCCAGCTCGGCGAACAGTTCACCGGGCACCGCGTAGCCTTTCACGTCGCGCGCAATCGCGACGGCGGCTTCCAGGCAATCCTGCGCCTCTCGGCGCCCCGCCGCGCTGTCGTCGGCGAGACGGGCCAGCGCGCGCAGCAAGGTGATCTGGCGCGGCACGTCGCCCATCTCGCGCGCCACGTCCAAACCGGCCAGCGCCGCCTCGCGTGCCGGGGCGCGTTCGCCCAGCCGGGTAAGCGCCTGCGCGCGTCCGCGCAGCGCATGGGAAAAGAGGTCCGGTGACTTCAGCACCTGCGCGCGCGCTTCGAACTGCCGGTACCAGTCGAGCGCGCCGACCGCATCGCCGCGCGCCAGCGCCAGATCGCCGTGGTACTGCAGCACGATGGCATAGAGCCGCCCGCCTTCGAGCGGTGCCAGGGTGCGTTTGGCTTCGGCGAGGAACTCGGCGGCGGCGTCGAGCCGCTCGAGTTCGCGCGAGCTGTTGGCCGCCTGGATGAGGCAGATGCCGAGGCTCGCCGGCCAGTTGCCCGCGCGCGCCAGCGCCAGGCCCTGCTCGAGGTACGCCAGCGCCGATTCGTGGTCGTTCAACTCCGCCAGCGAGGCGCCGGCATTGGCCATCTCCATCACCGCCATCGGCCACTGCGCGCTGGCCAGCGCCAGCTCGAAGGCGTGCAGGTAGTGTTGCGCCGCCTCGGCGAAGTCGGCGCGCGAGAACGCCACCCAGGCGCGGAACTCCGCGATGCGCGCGTTGACGGCCGGCTCGCCCTGCGCCTCGATGGCGGCCAGGCGCGCGCCCCACTCACGCTCGGCATCGGCCGGCTGGCGGAATGCGGCGTCGACCGCCTGGCGCGCCTCGATGAAATACAGGCGCACGGTGTCGCCGGCATTGCGGAAGCGCGCGTGCGCTTCGGCAAGCAATCGGTCGCGGGTGCCGGATTCGCCGACGTCATGGGCCACCATTGCCTCGATGAAGCAGGTGTCGCCCAGTCCGAAGTCGTCGCCCTGCGCGGCGAAGGACTCGGCCGCACGCGCGAGGTGGCCCGCCGCGAGCGCATGCTGCGCGAACAGGCGCGCCGCCTCGGCCTCCACCAGCGCGGCACGCCCGGCCCATTCCGCGGGAACGGTCTTGCCCAGCGCCGCCACGCGCGCTTTGGCGCGCAGGGTCTCGCGCTGGCGCGAGTACCAGGCCCACTCGACGACGCCGGCGGCATCGGCGTGCTCGAGCGTGCGCGCAAGTTCCGCGATGCGCGGTTCCGGGGCAAACAGGGCAAGCGGCGGCGCAGGCATGGATCGTCGCGGACCGCGCCTCAGCGCCCGGCGGCCATCAGCACGGCATTGTTGACCGAGTACACCACGCCGTCGGGACCGAGGACGGTCGGTGTGTAGGCCTGGCCGACGCCGCTGTTCAGGCGCACGCGCTGGGCAAACGCGTTGGCGGCCAGGTCCCAGCGATACAGATAGCCGTCCTCGCTGTTGATCAGCACCGAGCGCGAGGCCGGATCGACGGCGGCCACGTTGATGCACCACTCGTAGACGCCCCCCGGGTTGGCCGGGTCCGGCGTCGGACCGAGTTGCGAGAGGATTTCCTTCATCACCGGCGTGCCGAGGATCTTGTCGGCCTGCACCTGGTTGGGGTCGAGGATGGCGACGCGGTTGCCACCGTCGCCCCCGGCGCGCGCGTAGTGGTTGTACTTGCTGAGCAGGAGGTAACTCGATGCGCCGGTGTAGGACGGCACCATCGCGGCCGGCACCACCGAGGGCGTGTTGTCCCAGCCGAACGCGCCGGGCGTTTTGATCTGGGCGAGCGTGGCGTTGAAGTGCAGCAGCCAGCCGGTGAAGTGGTGCGACGGGGGATTGGCCTCCAGCACGCCGATGTACACGTCGCCGTCGGGCCCGACCATCGGCGAGGAGGTGCCGTTGTCGTTGACCCACGCCGGAGTGCCCGCCGCCGGGTCGATCAGGCGCACGCTGGCCTGCGTGGCGAGCGTGGCGGCCTCGAGCGCGAGCAGGCGCCCGCTGCCGATGAACCCGGCGCGCGGCGTTTCGCTCACCAGCACGTACAGCGTGCGGCCATCGGCGGACAGCGCGGGTGCGGCGTTGGTGGCGCACTTGCCGATCAGCGCATCCTGCGCCGCGGCGGCGGCCGCCACCCAGGTGCCGGTGCCGGCGGGCGTCACGCGCGCGATGCCGCTGGTGAGGCCGGCCGGGTTGGCGCCGTTGACCTGGAAGCCAAAGTAGATGTTGCCGGCGGCATCGGCAGTGAGCGGCGTATTGATGAACACGTTGGCATCGTACGCGGCGGGCGCCGCGGAATAGGTGGCGGCACCATAGAAGACGATGCTTTGCATCGTCTCCGCCGCGGCATCGGCGTCCACCCGCATCATCAGCCTGCCGCCCGCGGCCGGCGCATACAGCCGGTGGGCGGCGGTCAGCACCAGGTTGTAGGTGGGAAACCACGCCGGTCCTGGCGGCGGCAGGTAGTCGGTGGGCGCACTCCACAGCAGCGCGCCGGTGGCGCCAGCACGCGATTCGATCCGGAAGGTCCCCGCCGCCTGCGTCTTCACGCCCAGGATCACGCTGTTCTTTGCCGTGATGACCGGGCTGCCGTAGTGCGCGAACAACAGGCTGCCGGAATACTGCCGCGCCAGGTCCACCGGCGTCTGCCAGAGGATGCGGTCGATCGGCTGCGCGGCGGCGGCGCCGAGCGAGGTGTGCTGCGCATCGCGTCCGAAGCCGAACCAGGCCGGGCCGACGACGCCGGTGGGCGGCACGACCGGGTCGGGCAGCGGCACGGCCGGTGCGGACGTGCCACCCCCGCCGCCGCAGCCGGGAAGCAGCGCGGGCGCGAGGATGAGGGGGGTGGCGAGGAAGCGGCGGCGCGAACTCATGCAGGGATTCTCGCGCAACCGCGCGTGGACATGTCGATTGTGCACGCGACGACTGCCCGGCGCGCCAAATCGCGATAGCATGGTCCGGCGCACGCGTCACGCTGTGACCCACGACCGGAAAGGATTGCCATGGACGAATCCCGCTCAACGCACCACGCCCCCCGCGCCCGGGATGGTGCCGTCGAGGCAACCGTCGATCGCACGCGGCGCGACACCCTGGTGGCGGTGGTGCTGTCGCCGCTGGCCCTGTCGTGGCCACAGGCCGGCCATGCTGTGTCGCTGTCCGACCTCACGCAGGCCGACGCCGGCAACGGCGTGAAGACGGCGCTCGAGCGCGGCGCGACGATCGCCGTCGCCTTGCTGGGCAAGGAAGACGGGTTCTGGAAAAACGACGCGGTGCGCATCGCGCTGCCGGAGTGGCTGCAAAAGGCCGAGAAGGTCATCAAGGTCATCGGGCGTGCGCAGGAGATGGAGGCCTTGAAGCTGGGCGTGAACCGCGCGGCGGAACAGGCGGTGCCGGCGGCCAGGATGTTGTTGGTCGATGCGGTGCGTTCGATGTCGCTGACCGATGCGAAGGCCATTCTCACCGGCGGCGACCACTCGGTGACGACCTTTTTCCAGGACAAGACGCGTGCGCCGCTGGGCGAGAAGTTCTTGCCCATCGTGACCGGCGTGACGCAAAAGATCGGCCTCGCGCAGCAGTACAACCAGTTGGCCGCGCAACTGCAGAAGACCGGGCTGGTCAAGATCAAACCGGAGCAGGCCAACGTGGAAACGCATGTCACCGCGAAGGCGCTCGACGGCCTGTACTTCATGATCGGCGAGGAGGAGAAGAAAATCCGCCGCGATCCGGCGGGCAGCGGCAGCGCCCTGCTGAAGAAGGTCTTCGGGGCGCTGCGCTGAGAACCGGGCAGGAAAGTCCAGCACCGGCGCGGTGTTTGCGGCAATATCGGCCTGCAAGCCGCACCGGTGCTGGGGTTTGATGTCTGGGTGCATTGAGCACGGGCGGCGATGCGCCTATACTGGCCGGACCACGGGGGGACCATGGGGGTGATCCTGCAGGGCCTGATCAGGGCGGCACTCGGCGCGTGGGTGCTGGTGTGCTGCATGGGCCCGGCCACGGCGGCGCCGCTGATCCTTGACGATGCCGAGCCGGTGCACGACGCCTGGCCGCACGTGCGCGTGTTGTCCGACCCGGCGCGGCGCATCGACGTGGCCGCCGCGCAACAGCGCCTCGCTGAATTCGCGCCGCCGGCCTCGCCGCATGCGGGCATGGGATTTCGCAACGACGCGGTGTGGTTCCACATTCCGGTCACGGTACCCGGCGCATCAGATGGCCGCTGGGTGCTGGAAATCGACTACGCCCTGCTCAACCGCATCGACGTGTATCTTGTGCGCGAGGGCCGCGCGGCAAAACTGGCCACCATGGGCAGCCTGCAGCCGTTCCGCGACCGCCCGCTGGGGTCGCGCACGCCGGCGGTGATGCTCGACCTGCCCCCGGGACAGGCGGTGGACGTGCTGTTCCACATCGACACGCGGAGCTCCGTGATCGTGCCGGTGAAGTTCCTGAAGCCAGCCGCGTTCCACGCGCGCGCCAATCGCGAGTTCCTGCTGCAGGGCATCCTGATTGCCATCGGCCTGTGCCTGCTGGCGTTCAGCGTGCAGCAGTGGGTGAGCCTGCGCGACACGGTGTACGCCAAGTACGCGGCGGTGATCGTCAGCCACCTGTTGTTCAGCGCCCACCTGTTCGGCCTGGGCGCGATGTTCCTGTGGACCGACCGGCCGTGGATCGAGGTGCACATGGC
>JAEUMZ010000007.1 GCA_016790765.1 Betaproteobacteria bacterium | reverse complement strand
GAGTTCCGCGACCGCGAGCGCATCGTCGATGCCAAGGGGCTGGTGATGTCCGGCGCCGCCAAGGCCCTGGAAGAGGCCACCTCCAGCCTGGTGTCCGTACGGGCGCGCCGCGCGGAGGCGGAGAGCCTCTACAACCAGGTGCAGGCGGTTCGCCAGGGCAAGAATGTGGCCGGCTACGAATCGATTCCCGCCGTGCTGAAGCACCCGACGGTGCAGAAGTTCAAGGAACAGGAAGCCGATGCCGACCGCAAGGCCGCCGACGCCTCCAAGCGCTACGGACCCGAGCATCCGAAAATGCAGCAGGCGGCCGCGGAACTGGCTGCCGCGCGCGAGAACACCCGCCGCCAGATCGACATCGTGGTCGCGGGCGTGGCCAAGGAATACGAAGTGGCCAAGGCCAACGAAGAAGCCCTTCAGCGCGCCCTGGGTCAGAGCAAGTCGGAAATCCAGGGGTTGAACCGCAAGGAGTTCCAGTTGGGCGTGCTGGAACGCGAAGTGCAGGCCAACCGCCAGCTCTATGACCTGTTCATGAACCGGTTCAAGGAAACCAACGTCGCGGCAGACCTGCAGTCCACCGTCGCCCGCGTGGTGGACCCGGCCACGGTGCAATCGCTGCCGTATGCCCCGAAGAAAGTGCAGATTGTCAGCATCGCCGCTGCCGTGGCCATGCTCATCGGCATCATGATGGCCCTGCTGCTGGACCGCATCAGCAACACCATCAACACCGCCGGGGAAGTGGAGGCGCGCCTTGGGCTGCCCATGCTGGGTTACCTGATGAAAATGGAAGGCGCGGGCAAGAAGAGCCTGAAGTCCGAGTTGGCGTTCATCAACGACAGCCAGTCGCTTTTTGCGGAAGCCATCCGAACCATCCGCACCGGCATCCTGATGAGCGCGGTGGACAGTCCCAAGAAAGTCATCATCATCACGTCCTCCGTGCCGGAGGAGGGCAAGACCACGGTGTCCTTCAACCTGGCGTGCGCGCTGGCGCAGGTCAAGCGCGTGCTGCTGGTGGATGCCGATTTGCGCCGCCCCAAGATCGGCCGCCTGATCGGACGCGAGAAAGATGCGCCCGGCCTGTCCCACCTGGTCTCCGGCGTGGCCTCCATCAGCGAGTGCATCTTCGAGCACAAATCCGCCGGGTTCCACATCCTCACCGCCGGTTTCGTGCCGCCCAATCCGCTGGAAATGATCTCCTCGGCGAAGTTCCAGGACACCCTGGAAAAGCTTAAGGACGCCTTCGACATCGTCCTGATCGATTCCCCGCCGGTGCAGCTCGTGTCCGACGCGGTGGTGCTCTCCCAAGTGGCCAATACGGTGCTCTACGTTGTGAAGGCCGATGCCACGCCGTACCCGATGGCGCGCAACTGCATCAAGCGCCTCTCCATGGCCAACGCCCCCTTGCTGGGCGTGGTCCTGAACCAGCTCGACCTCGAGCGCGCGGAAAAGTACTACGGCGAATACAGCGGCTACGGTCGCTATCGCGGCTACAAGAACTACGCCTACGGCTACGGGCCGGAGCGGGAGAAGAAGGACAAGGCGTAGGCGCGTGCGCCAGCGCCTCAACGTCCAGGGTCGTCCCCGTGAAGACGGGGACCTCTAGCTACAGCCTTTTGACCAGCCAGCGAACACATCCATGCCTGGCCCCTTCCGCCGCGCCACCGCACTCCTCGCCGCCATCCTCCTGCTCCTCGCCGCCTGGCACGCCTTGCGCCTCGGCAGTGCATCGTGGATGTCCCAGGAACTGGACAAGGACCTCAACCAATGGGCCCAGCGCACTGACCAAACCGGCTTGCCGCCCACGCTCGCCGAATGGCAGGGTGCCATGGACGATCTGAAATCCGCCCTCGCGCGCGACCCCAACGACCCCAGCCTTGCCGAAATCGAAGCCCGGCTGCTGAGCCTCATCGTGCGCACCGGCGATGGCGTGACCAGCCGCCAGCAGGAAGCCATTCCCGCCTTGGAGCGCGCGGTGGCGCTGCGCCCCACGTCCCCGTATTCCTGGGCCAACCTGGCCGCTGCGCTGTATGGGGCAGGGCAGGTCAATGCGCGCTTCCACGCCGCGTTGCAAAATGCCGTGGCATACGGTCCGTATGAACGCGAGGCGCTCTTCGTTGTCATCGACCTGGGTCTCGCCTTGGGGGAAACTGCCCCAGAATCCACGGTGCTGGCCGTTCAGACGGCCCTGAAAAGCGCGGACCGCCGGGAAGCGCCCATTGTTGCGTCAATCGCCCAGAGGCGCGGAAAGCTTGAACTGGTCTGCGGCTTGCCCAACACCCGCAAGCAACCCGCATGTACCGCTGAATAGCCGGAAGGCTGAGTGCCAAATTCCACTGTGCGAACTTAAAGTATTTTGGTAAGCTTGACGTAAGTGTCTGCTCCATCCACCCCCATACGGTGAAAAACATGAAAACTATCGGCATTGTGAAGAGATTCTTCCTCTTGGCTTCGTTGCTCTTGAGCACCAATTTGTGGGCGCAGGTCGCCACAGTGGTTGAAATGGAGGGCTCGGTGCAAGCGATTCCCGCCGTAGGCAGCCCCCGCGATTTGCGCAAGGGTGACCAGTTGAATCAAGGCGAAACCGTGGTAACCAAGGCGGGTGCGCATGCGCTGCTGGTGTTTGAAGACAAGCAATCTGTAGTGCTGACTGGAGAATCGCGCTTCAAGATTTCCAACTATGTTTACAACAAGATGGAGCCAGCCAAGAGCAGCATTCTGTTCGAACTGCTCGATGGCGGAATGCGCGCAATTTCTGGGCTGATCGGCAAGGCAAAGCCTGAGAACGTGACTTACAAAGCGGCCAACGCGACCATCGGAATCCGCGGCACCATTGTGAATACCGCGATCAGGAATAAGGTGACGACGGCAACCGTTGAGACTGAGATTGGGCCGGACGGCAAGCGCTTGGCGACTTCGATTGTCGTTACTTTCGATAATAATCGCACCGTGACTGTCCCGGCGGGCAATGGTTTTTATATCGACCCGATGGGTCAGGTTCAAGTAAGGCCAGCTGACGAAGTGATCAAAAGCCTCGGAGAATCCCCCTTGGTGCTGATAATCCGTGCAGTCCTTAATACTGCCGCAAAAAGCGAAATTCAGCGCGCTTTGACCCAGGCGTTCAAGGATTCCGGCGCTACGGATGTCAAACAACCTTCGACCACCACAACCCCAAGGTCAACTGGAAGCAGTGGGTCATCAGGTGCTAGCGGTTCTGGCGGCGGAAGCCCCAGCGGCCGGTAAGTGGCTGGATGCATGAAAAAGGGCGCTGTTAGCGCCCTTTTTCTTTTGGAGGGCAGGGCAGCATTGACCGTTTCGGGCGATGTGTAAACCCAAGCACTGTTGAGGATTTCCGGCCGTTTTCGCCTCAAACGCCGCGCCAGCGCTTGAGTTTCAGTCTTGATCCCCTTGGTGCGAATCAATGGACCCCTCCGCTTGCCGCTAAACTCCCGTCATGTCCCGCCGCCGCTTCACCTCGCGCCAATTTCCGTTTGAAACGGCCCTGTTCTGGTGCTGGATCGCGCTGTTGATCTGGGCGCCGATTCCGTTGGGTAGCAATCGACCGTGGTTCTGGGGCCCCTTGGAGGCAGGGGTGTTTGTGTTGATGGCGTTGTGGCTTGTACTTTATGTGCTGGGCCGCGTACAGATTTCCGATGCGGTGCGCAGCGCGAAGTGGTTCATCATGGCGCTGGCGGCATGGCTGGTCTGGCAAGCGCTCTTCATCGTACCTGTGCCCGCCGAATGGGTGGCCGTACTCTCGCCCATGGCCCATCGCATGCAAACGGCAGCGCAAACGATTACTGGTCGTGCCGGCTCAATGACTCTAAGCGTGGACATGGCCACGTCGCAAGCAAGTTTTCTCCTTGGCCTCACCTATGTACTGGCGTTCATCCTCACGCTCCTGCTGGTGAATTCGCGCGAGCGGGTGAAGGCCTTCGGCTTTGCACTGGTGTTCTGGGCCTTTCTTTTGTCCATCTACGCCATCCTCGCGCACCTCACCGGCTTCCATCACATCTGGTTTGGCTACGATTTACCGCATGCGCCGCATGCCCTGGCCACGTACCCCAACCGCAACCATTTCGCGGGCTTGCTGGAAATGTCCCTTGCCATCGGCATCGGCCTGCTCATTGCCGGGCTGCGCGATGTCACCATCAAGAATTGGAAGGATTTCGTCAAGCGTACGATGGAGTGGATCCTCTCGCCCAAGATGCGCTTGCGCCTGATGTTGTGTGTGATGGTGATCGCGCTGGTGTCCACGCGCTCGCGCATGGGCAACACGGCGTTTTTCGCCAGCCTGGCCATCGCCGGGATCATCGGCATCGCACTGTCCCGCCATGCCACGCGCGCCACGGTGATCTTGCTGGTGAGCTTGATCGCCATCGACGTGTTCATCGTGGGTTCGTGGTTTGGCGTGGAGAAACTCGCCAACCGCATTGAGCAAACCACGATGTTGAAGACGGAGGGCAAGGCCGAGGAATCCGTCGAGCAGCGTCAGGAAGCCGCCATGTATGGGCTGGACCTGATCAAGGACTACCCGGTGTTTGGCAGTGGCCCCGGAACTTGGTATGTCGCGTACCCGAAATATCGTGGACCGGACATCGTCAAGTTTTTCGACTATGCGCACAACGATTTCGTGCAGTTTGCCGCGGAGAGCGGCCTGGTCGGGCTGGGGATTCTCGGTGGCTTGGTGGTCTGGACCTTTGTCGTCGCCGCCGTGGCCCAGTACCAGCGCCGCGATCCGCTCATGCGCGGGATGGCGTTCGCCTCCATCATGGGCATCCTTGCCCTGATGATCCACTCCTCCGTGGATTTCAATCTGCAAATCCCGGCCAACGCGCTGCTGTTCATGGTGATCCTGGCGCTGGGGTGGATTGCGCGGCATTGCGAACGGCGTAGTACGGGCGTGTAGCGCAGAACTTTTCTTGGTCGTCCCCGCGCACGCGGGGACGACGTGTAC
>JAEUMZ010000032.1 GCA_016790765.1 Betaproteobacteria bacterium | reverse complement strand
GCGGCGGCCGGCGACGCCGTCATCGCGGGCCTCGCGCAACTGGACCTCGTGGCGCGGCGCTTCGAGATTGCCAACCTGCCGAATGCGGCGCGCCCGGCGCTCGGCAACGTTTCGCTGGAGGCGTGCAGCGCGGCCTTGGTGGCTTTCGACAAACAAACCCCGGAACGCCGCACGGCGATCCTCGACCGAACGGGGGTACCCGATGCGTATTCACCGTGGAAGCGCGCGCTCGGCCTCTATCCGCTGACCTCGATTCCGTTCCGCTGGGGCGTGTCGCGCTGGGAAGCCGCGACGCAGGAGGCGTTTGCGCAACCCTCCGCGGCGCTTGCCAAGCTGTGGTCCCCGCCGCCCGCCACGGCCTCGCTGCTCGAACGCCACGCGCCCGTGTTCGAGATCGACACCCGCACGACGGATGATCGCTTCGGCATGCCGCAGTGGACCGCCGACGGCATCGCCATCGATACAATCGCGCCGGTGGTGTTCACGCACGTCGCGCACACGCGCTTCGCGGGCGATTCGCTGGTGCAGCTCACCTACCTGCTGTGGTTCCCGGCGCGGCCGCGCAGCGGTTTCGTCGATCTGTTGTCCGGCACTCTGGATGGCCTGGTGTTCCGTATCACGCTCGACCGCGACGGCGAGGTGATGGTGGCCGACAGCATCCACGCCTGCGGCTGCTATCACCTGTTCTTTCCATCCTCTCGGCTAACGGCGCGCCCGGCCCCGGATGCGCATCAGGAATGGGCGTTTTCACCCGCCACATTGCCGGCGCTGTCCCTGGGCCAGCGGCTGCGCGTGCGCGTGGCGGCAGGGACGCACTATGTGACCGGCCTGTTTGCCGCGCCGCAGGATACAGCCGGCGCGCAGGCTTACACGCTGCGCCCGCTGGACGAACTGCGATCGCTCCCGCTGCCCGGCGGCCGCGAACGCCGCAGCCTGTACGGTCCCGACGGTCTCGTCGACGGCAGCGAGCGCGGAGAACGCTTCCTGTTCTGGCCGATGGGCATCGCCAGCCCCGGCGCCATGCGCCAGTGGGGCCACCATGCCACCGCCTTCGTCGGTCGGCGGCACTTCGACGAGCCGGACCTGCTGGAGCGGCGATTCGCGCGCGTTGCAGGGCCTGCAACCGCCAAAGTGCAATAGGGACGCGGCGTTTGGCGCATTTTCGGCTGGAGAAGCGCGCGGGTGCTTGCCTTTCACGTTCAAGTTCGCGTGAACGGCATCGCCGCCAATCCGCCAAGGCGCGCAGGCCAAGAAATCGCACTCCTTTGTCCCCTTAGAAAAAGGGGGCGGGCATTTGCGGCGCCCCGGCGATTTCGCGGCCGGGGGATTGAATGGGGTGCCGTGGCGATGAACGCGCTTGACGGCCCTGGCATTGCGGCCTTGCGTGAGGAGCGTACTTTGGCAGCGCGCGGCCGATCACCGATACAATGCCGCGACTTCTTTTGGATGAATCGCCATGAAACGCACCGACCTTGAAAAGATTCAAGGCAAGCAGATCGCCGGCCAGATGCGCGGCTCCGGCATCCCGGATCGCTTCGGCAGGGATTCGGCCGCCGCCGTGGACAAGCGCGAGCAGCGGCGGCGCGACGCCGAGGCCGGGCTGATTCCTTTCGCCACCAAGCTCCCCTCGGCACTCGTGCAGCAGCTGCGCGAGAAGGCGGAGGCCGACAAGGTGCCGCTCAACGAACTGGTGGCCAACCTGCTCGAAGCCGGCGTCTCGACCAAGGCCAAGAAAAAAGCGTAGTGGCGCTCAAGTCCACGATCCACAAGCTCGAGCTCACTGTCTCGGACCTCGACCGCCACCACTACGCGACCTACCCGCTCACCGTCGCGCGCCATCCCTCGGAAACCTCCGAGCGCATGATGGTGCGCGTGCTGGCCTTTGCACTGTTCGCGGACGAGCGCCTGGAGTTCGGCAAGGGCTTGTCCACCGACGACGAACCGGCGCTGTGGCAGAAATCGCGCTCGGGCGAGATCGAACGCTGGATCGAGGTCGGCCTGCCGGACGAGCGCGTGCTGCGCCGTGCCAGCGGGCGCGCCCGCGAGGTGGTGCTGCTGGCCTATGGCGGACGCGCGGTGTCGATCTGGTGGGAGGCCAACCGCGATGCCTGCGCGCGCCTGAAGAATTTGCGCGTGCTCGAAGTCGCGCCGGAAATCTCAGCGGCGCTGGGGGACATGGCCGACCGCACGATGGCTGTGTCGGCCACCTTGCAGGATGGCCACCTGATGATGGCCACCGATGCGGCCACCGTGCAGGCCGACTTCGTTACCCTGCAGGGCTGAACCGCAGCGGCCCGCCCGCCAAAGACCTTAGGTGGCCTTGCCGAGCATGGAGGCGAAGAACGCGCCGATGGCGTCCGCCCCCGTCTTGCGCGCGTCCGCCAATTCGCTGGCCGCAGTGCGGTTCTTCATCTTGCCGGTCGAATCGAGCAGCACGACGGCGGGGATACCTTTCTTGAACAGGCCCGGGTCGTAGCGGTTGACGATGTCCAGATTCTTGTTCATGCGGCCGACGTCCACGCGCACCACGTGGCAGTGGTCGCGCACCAGGCGGTCGAGCTTTTCGCGGCTCAGTTCGGCGTTGAGCAGGTTGCAGTCGGTGCAGCCGTTGGCGCCGAACACCAGCAACACGTTCTTGCCGCTCTTGCGCGCCGCGCCCAAGGCGTTGTCGATGTCGCGCTTCGCATCCGCCGCTTCGCGATAGGGTTGGGCGGACTGCGGGGTGCTCACTGGCACCCGGTCCGCGGCGCGGGCTTCCGGCTGGCCGGTGGCCAGCACCAGCGCCAGTGCGCCGCAGGTCCCGAGAACAGTTCCTGCCACCAGGGCGCGCGGGAGGTTCATGGCTGGATCGCTTTGTAAAGAAACGGCAGGCTCGTGTTCATGCGGTAGTCGATCCCCGAGTGGTTGTCGTCGAATTCCTCGTAGCGGTGGACGATCCCGGCCGCGTGCAATCTCTTGGACAGGATGCGGGTGCCGTAGTGGATGTGGTATTGGTCGCGCCAGCCGCAGTCGATGTAGATCGCCCGCAGCGTGGCCAAGTTCCCGCGATATTTGTCCACCAGGTGGATCGGGTCGTGGCGCAGCCAGGCCTTGTGGCGTTCGGGGATCAGCTCGCCGGTTTCCAGGTTGCAGGGCAGGCGGAACCCCAGCGGCGCCTTCGGGTCCGGGTCGTAGGTGGCGGCCATGGCAAGGTTCATCAGGGCATGGCCTTCGCCCTCGGTGAGCTTGTCCTTTCGCCACACCGATTCCAGGAACGCCCGCGCGCGGCCGTCGTCCTGGCCCAGGGTGGCACCCTTTTCCTCGCGCCGCACGTCGATCGGCCCGGGCTTGCGCTTGCGCGCGCGGTACTTCGCCAGCTCGTTGAGCGTGCGCGGCCAATCGGTGAAATAGAGGAAGTCGAAATACGCATCGCCGGAGTGGTTGGCGATGGCGCCCCAGTGCTTGGCGTACTTCATGCCGTGCAGCATGGCGCCATAGCCGCCGCTGGACTTTCCGAAGCAGGCACGGTGCTCGCGAGCGGCCAGGGTGCGGAACTCGCGATCGACGAACGGCAGGATCTCGTCGACCAGGTAATCGGCATAGCGGCCGATGGCAGACGAATTGACGTACTGGTTGCCGCCCAGGGCGGTGAAGCAATCGGGGAAGACGAAGATCGCCGGCCCCATCTTTTTTTCGTGGATCAGGCGTGCGGCGCGCTCGGGAACGTTCTCGTCGAAGTTGCGCCACGCCACGTGCGCCAGGCCCGAGCCCATGAAGCCGACCAGGTCGACGAGCACGGGAAAGCGCTTGTTCTTGTAGGCCGGCGCATCGTACTGCGGCGGCAGCCACACGGCCAGCGGGCGCGTGGCGGGGTCCTTGAGCGGATTGTCCGCGAGGACCCGGGAGGTGTGTTCGAGGAAGACGGTGCGGCCGGCGGACCAGCGCGGGTGCTTGAGTGCCATCGGGAGGTCTCCCATCCGGAGGGGGGTGTGCCGGATTATAGGAGGAGCCCTCCCCGCGCTTGCGCGGGACGATGGACCGAAATGGAACCTACGCGCGGATGCGCTTGGCCGTGACAACAACGGTGTCCATCTTCACGATCTCCTGCTGTGTGAATGCCGAGGCCATGACGGCTTCGGTGATCGTGTCGTTGTGTGTCGCTTCGTACCCGCCAAAGAGCAAGATGGTGGCCGCGATGCCGAATGCGGTGGCGGCGAAACTGTTCGTACTCTTGGACGTGGTGTTGTAGGTGGTTTTCATGATTTTTTCCATTTCGGTGGGTTGAGAGGTGTCGTTCTCCTGTTTTGAACGTGCCGCCATCGTAAACACCCGCGATCCGGGGCGACAGCGGCGTGCGACGGAACGCAGGGTTCCGGCCGCGAAACGCGCCGCACGGCGATGAAGGTATCCATGCAACTGCGGAGCGCTGCCTTGCGTATCGCTACAATTCCGTCCTTTCCCCCCAGGAGTTCCCGATGTCCCTCTCCATGTACCAGGCCTCCGTGCCGGTGTTCCAGAAAACGCTGGGCAACCTCAAGGCCATCCTGAAAAAAGCCGAGGACCATTGCACGGCCAAGAAAATCGACGCTGCCGTGATGCTCAATTCACGCCTGTTCCCGGACATGTTCGCGCCGACGCGCCAGGTGCAGATCGCCGGCGACGTGGCCAAGGGCGCCTGCTGCCGCCTGGCGGGCAAGGAGGTGGTGAGCTTCGAGGACGAGGAA
>JAEUMZ010000006.1 GCA_016790765.1 Betaproteobacteria bacterium | reverse complement strand
CCGGCGGCGATGGCCATCACGTTTTTCAACGCGCCGCCCAGCTCAACGCCGATCAGGTCGTCGTGGTGGTAAATGCGCAGGCTGGCGCTGTTGAGTTGTTCCGCGGTGGTCTGCGCAAACGCCGCATCGTTCGCGGCCAGCGTGAGTGCGCAGGGCAGCCCGCGGGCCACCTCCTGCGCAAAGCTGGGGCCGGACAGCGCGCCATAAGCGAGCCCGGCGGGCAGCGCCGTGGACACCGTCTCGTGCGGCAGCAGGCCGGTCGCCTTGTCGAAGCCCTTGCAGATCCAGATCACCGGTTTGGACCGCGCGGCGACGGCGTGCGCGGTGTCTGCAAGACCCGCAGTCGAGGTGCCGATCACCAGCAGATCCGCCCCGTCCACGGCCAGGTCGATCCGCTCGGCCACGCGTAGCGCTTCCGGAAACGCGAAACCGGGCAGGTAGCGCGCGTTGGTGCGGTCCCGCGCCATGGCCTGGCATTGGTCGGCATCGCGCGACCACAGCATGACCGCATGCCTTGAGGCGAAGGAGAGGGCCAGCGCCGTCCCCCAAGCCCCGGCACCCAAGACGCCGATTCTCATGCCGTCATTGGCCCCAGACCTGGGTGGTCCGGACAAAGCCGGCCTGTCCGTCGCGATGCACCACCGGCAGCCAGCCGTCCACCGGCGCGCCGGTGATTTCGAGCAGCACGCCACGCTCCGCCTCGAACACGACCGGCGCCGCGGGCTGTGCGGCCGCGCGCACCTGGGTGGCGGCGGCCTGCGCGACGGCAAAGCGCCGCGCGCCGAGGGCGGAGTTTTCGATCCAGCCGATGCCCCCTTCCGCATCGCGCACCTTGGTCCAGCCGCTCACGCGCACCAGCACCTCGAGGGGATGGAAGCGTGAATAGATGAACTGCTTCACCCCCTTTTGCGAGGGCGAATCAAAGGACGCCGCCGGCTTGTCGCCGATGGACACGTAGGCGGTTGCCTGCGGCACGGGAGCCGCCGCAGGCGCCTGCGCCAGGGCAGGTACAAAACAAAACGCCGCTGCGAGGGCAGCGGCGTTCCATGCAAAGCGTCGGGCGGCATGAAGCGTTTTCATGCCGCTATTCTGCGGCAAAAAGTTCAGTGCGTCACGGCGGTGGCCGCGGCTTGCGCCGTGGCGGCGTTGGCGGCTTGCGCCTGCTCGGCCAGTTGCTGTTGCTGGGCCTGGAACAAGGCCTCGAAGTTCACCGGGTTCAGCAGCACCGGCGGGAAGCCGGCACGCGTGATGGCGTCCGAGATCGCCTCGCGGGCATAGGGGTAGAGCACGTTCGGGTTGCCGATGCCGAGCACCAGGGCCAGTTCCTGGTCGGAAATGCCGCGAATGGCGAAGATGCCGGCCTGGTTGGCTTCCACCAGGAACATGGTCTTCTCGCCGATCTTGGCGGTCACCGTGAGCGTCAGCTCGGTCTGGTAAATGCCGTCATCGACCTTGTTGGAGGCGTGATGGAGTTGCACGTCCACCTGCGGTGCTTCGCGCTCGAGGAAGATCTTCGGCGCGTTCGGCACTTCCAAGGACAGGTCCTTGATGTAAATTTTTTCAATGGAGTAAACGGCTTGATTCGCGGCTTGGTTCTGGGGTGCGGCGTCGGTCATGGACTTTCCTTCGGATGAAAACGGAACTGCGGGGATCGAAAAGCGGGGTCAGGCGGCCAGCAGGGGCGTGAGTGCGCCGGCCTTGTCGAGGGCAGACAGGTCGTCGAAACCGCCGACGTGCCGGCCACCGATGTAGATCTGCGGTACCGTGCGCCGGCCGGTCTTCTCGACCATTTCCTCGCGCCGGGCCGGGTCGAGGTCGACGCGGATCTTCTCGATCGCGGTCACGCCCCTCGAGAGCAGCAGCCGCTCGGCCATCTGGCAATACGGGCACACGGCGGTCGTGTACATGGTGATCGCGGCCACGCTACTTCTCCACCGGCAGGCTGGCTTGCTGCCAGGCGGAAAAGCCGCCCGCCAGCAGGTACACGTCGGTGAACCCGCGCTGCTTGAGAAGTCGCGCGGCAGAACCCGAGCGCGAGCTGGTCGCGCAGGCCACGATCACCGGCTTGTCCTTGTATTTGTTGATCTCGTCGATGCGCTTGTCGATCTCGGCCAGCGGGATGTTCTTCGACTTCGGGATGCGGCCGCCGGAAAATTCGCCATTGGCGCGCACGTCGAGCACCAGCGCGTTCCCGCTGTTCATCAGGCGCGTGGCCTCGAGGGTGCCGACCTGCTTGGCGCCGGACAGCTTGGCCGCGCCCGGCCAGAACAGCATCGCGCCGCTGACGATGAACAACGCCACCAACATCCAGTTTTGTGAAATGAACTCGACCATGAAATTTGCGCGGGATCCAGGGAAATGCGAAGCGTGCGCCGCGTTCGAAGCGGCTAGAATTTGCCGTACCGCACCGGCGACAGGTCGGCGGGGGTGACGGAAACCGGCTATTTTACCTTTTTCCTCGTGGCCTGACCGCCTTTCCCGCAGGATTCGTGGATGCAGGTGCGTGTCCCTCCCCATTCCCCCCAACAGCCCGGCTGCGCCGTTCGACCCATGACCAAACTAGTGCTGATGCGCCACGGAGAAAGCGCGTGGAACCTCGAGAATCGCTTCACCGGCTGGGTCGACGTCGATTTGACGGCGCGCGGCGAGGACGAGGCGCGCCGGGCCGGTGAAGTCCTCAAGAAGGAGGGCTTTGCCTTCGACCTTGCCTACACGTCACTGCTGACGCGGGCCATCCGCACCTTGTGGATCGCGCAGGAGATCCTCGACCGGCGTTGGATTCCGGTGATCAAGCATTGGCGCCTGAACGAACGGCACTACGGCGCGCTGCAGGGCCTGAACAAGTCCGAAACCGCGGCCAAGTATGGCGACGAGCAGGTCCTGGTTTGGCGGCGCAGCTACGACGTGCCGCCCCCGCCCATGGATGCCAAGGATCCCGGCCTGCCCGGCCATGACCCGCGCTATGCCGGACTGTTGCCCGAGGAGCTGCCGCGCACCGAATGCCTCAAGGACACGGTGGCGCGCGTGGTGCCGTACTGGCAGATGGAGATCGCACCCCAGGTGCGCGCCGGCAAGTCCGTGATCATTGCGGCGCACGGCAACAGCCTGCGCGCGCTGGTGAAGCACCTCGACCATGTGGCCGATGCCGACATCGTCGGGCTCAACATCCCGACTGCCGTGCCCCTGGTGTACGAACTGGACGCGGATCTGCGGCCGATCCGCAACTATTACCTGGGCGACGCCGCCGAGATCGCCAGGGCGCAGGCCGCCGTCGCCGCACAGGGCAAAGCAAAGGCGTGAAACCGCGCGCCGCCGCCGCACGATGGGCCGCGGCCGCTTGCGCGTTGGTCGTCGCAGCCTGGGCTCCGGCGCATGTGCACGCCCAGGCCAAGAAGGAGCCCGAGCGGCGCGAAGAACTGCAGCGGCTCAAGTCGCGCATCGACAAGCTGCAGCGCGAGTTGGAAAAAAGTGAGGAGACGCGCACCGAGGCGGCGGACGCGCTTCGCGAAACGGAAAAGTCGATCAGCGAAGTCAATCGCAACCTGGCCGAATTGGCTGCGCGCCGGCGAGAGATCGACCGCGAGCTGGCCGACATCGCGCGCCTGGCTGCGGCCAACCGTGCGGACACGCGCGCGCAGCAAGACCTGCTGGCAGGCCTGTTGCGCCATCAGTACGTGCACGGCAACGTGGACAACCTGCGCCTGCTGCTTGAGGGCAAAGATCTCGCCACGGTCGAGCGGCAGATGCATTACCTGGGCGATGTGAGCAAGTGGCGTGCGCAGGCGCTGGAGAAACTTAAACGCAATGCCCAACAACTCGCTGAACTGGAGGCCGGGCAGCGTTCGCGGCAACAGGAGCTCGACGAGAACGCCGCCGCCCAGCGCAAGTCGCGCGCGGCGCTGCAGGCCGACAAGAAGGCCCGCCAGCAGTTGCTGACCAGGGTCAAGGCCGACATTGCGCGCAACAAAAAGGAAATCGGCCGCCTGAAGCGTGACGAGGATCGGCTGACGCGGTTGATCGAGCAGTTGTCCAGGGCGATTGCCACCCATCGCGGCGAACGCAAGCGGGATTCACCGGCGGAACGGGTGGACGAGGTGGCCGATGGCGCGTTGGCCGGGCGCGCATTCGAGTCCCTGAAGGGCCGCCTCAAGCTGCCGGCGCGAGGGGAACTTCGTGGCCGTTTCGGCAGCCCAAGGGAGGAAGGCGGCGTAACCTGGAAAGGATTGTTCATCAAGACCGACACAGGCCAGGCGGTACGTGCGGTCGCGGACGGCCAGGTGGTGTTTGCCGACTGGGTGCGTGGCTTCGGAAACCTGCTGGTGATCGACCACGGCGGGGCCTACATGAGCGTGTACGGCAACAACGAAAGCCTGCTCAAGCAGGTGGGGGACAAGGCGACGAGCGGCGAGAATGTGGCGACAGCCGGATCGACGGGGGGGGCCTTGGAAACGGGTGTATATTTTGAGCTCCGCCACGAGGGAAAACCGTTTGACCCGATGCGCTGGGTCGGGCGTTGAATACCGTGACAAGGCGACAAATCGAGAGGCATTCATGGGCAGCACCAGACAGGACAAACTCAAGGCCGCCGGACTGATCGGACTGGGAGGCGTTGCGGGGGTGTTGCTGAGCCTGAATTTTTCCGCGGTCGCGGAACGCCAGGGCTCTTCGCTGAACCTGCCGGTCGAGGAAGTGCGCATGCTCTCCGAGGTGTTCGGGCGCATCAAGAGCGACTACGTCGAGCCGGTCGAGGACAAGCGCCTCATCAAGGAGGCGATCAACGGCATGCTCACCGGGCTCGACCCGCACTCGGCGTTCCTCGACGAGGATGCGTACAAGGAAATGCAGACCACCACTTCCGGCAAGTTCGGCGGGTTGGGCATCGAAGTGGGCGTCGAGGATGGATTCGTGCGTGTCATTTCACCGATCGATGACACGCCGGCGTATCGCGCGGGCATCAAGGCGGGTGATTACGTGATCAAGGTCGACGACACCAGCTTGCGCGGCCTGTCGCTGACCGAGGCGGTCAAGCGCATGCGCGGCGAACCGGGCACAGACGCGGTCCTTACCGTTTTGCGGCGGGGCGAATCCAAGGAACTGGTGTTCTCGATCCGCCGTGCCGAGATCCAGATCCAGAGCGTGCGCTCCCGCCAGTTGGAGCCCGGCTACGCGGTGATTCGGATCACGCAGTTCGAAGACGCCACGGGCGACAAACTGGCGCGCGCCTTCAATGAGGCCGTCAAACAGAATGGCAACCAGTTGAAGGGCCTGATCCTGGATTTGCGTAACGATCCGGGGGGGCTGCTCAATGCGGCGGTGGGTGTTTCGGCAGCCTTCCTGCCCAAGGACGCGCTGGTGGTGTACACCGACGGCCGCATTCCGGATTCGCGTATGCGCCTGAATGCCCGCAAGGAGAACTACCTGCGCTCCGGCAAGCGCGACGATTACCTGACGGGATTGTCACCCCAGGCCAAGACGGTTCCATTGGTGGTGCTGGTCAACAACGGCACGGCGTCGGCCTCGGAAATCGTGGCCGGCGCACTCCAGGACCACAAGCGCGCCACGGTGATGGGCTCGCAGACGTTCGGCAAGGGCTCGGTGCAGACCATCCTTCCGCTGCCCGGCAACAAGTCGGCGATCAAGCTCACCACGGCGCGTTATTACACGCCGAATGGCCGCTCGATCCAGGCCAAGGGAATCGAACCGGATATCGCGGTGGACGATGGCACGCAACGCCTGGCCATGCGCGAGGCGGACCTTGAAAAGCACCTCGCCGGTGATGAGGAAAAGAAGGCCGCAGAAAAATTGAAAGCCAAGCTGGACGCAGAGAACGCGGAAAACAAGATCAAGCAGACTCCGGTGTCGGGTGCACCCGGTGCGCCGGGCGCGGATGGCAAGACCGCCGGCGCGGGGGTGGCGATCATCAAGCCCGCGACCACCGAGTCGAAACTGGAAGTCGAATACAAGCCCCTCAATGCGGTCGACGGCAAGCCGATTGACTTCGTGCTGCAGCAGGCCCTGAACCAACTCAAGGGCTTGCCGGTGGCCGCCAATCCGCGGGCCTTGCTTGCGGTGGCCGACCAGCGCAAGGTTGCCGTTCCAGGCGAGGGCCGGAAGTAACCTTCCAGGCCTCAAGGGCATCCGCATGGACGATCGCGCGCTGCTTCGATACAGCCGCCATATCCTGCTCGACGAATTCGGCATTGAGGCACAGGAGCGTTTGCTCGCTTCGCACGTGCTCGTGGTCGGCGCCGGCGGATTGGGCGCGGCCGCAACCCTGTACCTGGCATCTGCGGGCGTCGGGCGCTTGACGATTGCCGATGGCGACAAGGTCGATCTGACCAACCTGCAACGCCAGGTCGTGCATCGCGAAGCGGGCCTGGGCGTGAACAAGGCAGAGTCGGCCGCGCGTACGCTGCGCGAGATCAACGCCAGCATCGAAATCGTGGCCTTGCCCGAACGCTTGACCGGGCGCGTGGAGACGCTGGTTTCGGAAGCGGATGTGGTGGTCGACTGCTCGGACAATTTCGCCACGCGGCACGCCATCAACCGCGCCTGCGTGTTGCACGGCAAGCCCTTGGTGAGCGGTGCGGCCATCCGGTTCGATGGCCAGGTCACCAGTTTTGACCTGCGCGACAGCGCAAGCCCGTGCTACCACTGCCTGTTCCCGGATGGTCCGGCCGGGGAGGAAGAACGCTGTGCAGTCATGGGCGTGTTCGCGCCGCTGGTCGGCATCGTGGGTACCGTGCAGGCGGCCGAGGCCATCAAATTGGCCGCGGGGGTGGGGATGCCGCTGACGGGGCGCCTGGCGATGCTCGACGCGTTGACCCTGCGATGGGAAGAGGTGCGTTTCCGGCGCGATCCCGGGTGTGCGGTCTGTGGCCCGCTTCGGAAAGCCGCCTCTAAGGAGAAGGAACATGAAATCGAGATCGCGTGAGCACCGGACGTCATGTTGGTTGCTGGCCCTGCCTGTCGTGCTGGTGACCCTTCAGGCGGACGCCCAGCAATTGTGGAAATACATCGACAAGGATGGCAAGGTCAGTTATTCGGACAAGCCGCCCAAGCCCGGCGAGAAGGCGGAGGCGATCAAGCACGATCCGAAGGCCAATGTCATCGAGTCGCGCAAGGTGGCGCCGCAAGCGGCTTCGGAAGCCACCGGCACCAGGGAATCGGGCAAGTCCGGCGTGACGGTGGATCAACGCATCGCGGCGCGCAAGGCGGCGCTCGATGCTGCGATGAAGCGCGTGGAAGAGGCGCGCGAGGCACTGGAGTCGGCACGCCAGTCCCTCGAGGAAGGCCGCGAGCCGCTGCCCGAGGAAACGATTGTCATCGTCGGGCGCACCAAGACCGGTGCTTCCGCGGGCGTCAATTCGGTCCAGCGCAAGCCGGAGTACTACAAGCGCATTGCCGACCTGGAGAACGCGGTCAAGGTCGCGGAAAAGAAGCTGGAAGAGGCGGAAACGGAGTACGGCAAGGTCAAGTAGTCGTACGCGAGCCGGCGAGCGGCCAGCGCGGCCGCACGCCGAAGCTGTCGGACCGAGACGACCGATCGAGCAGTCCGGCCTGGTAGGCCAGGGCGGCGGCGTGCGCGATCATGGCCCCATTGTCGGTGCACAAAGCCTGCGGCGGAAAATGCACCCGTGCGCCCAAGGCACGCATGGACCTTTCCAGCACGGCGCGCAAACGGACGTTTGCGCCCACGCCGCCCGCCACCACCAGGGCGCGCATGCCGGTCTTCCTGAGGGCTGCGCCGCACTTGGCGGACAGAACATCGATCACTGCGGCCTCAAAACTGGCCGCCAGATCCGCGCGGACCGCCGCGTCAAACTGCCCGGCGGCCTCCAGGGCGCGAACCTCAGTCAACACGGCGGTTTTCAGGCCGCTGAAGCTGAACTCCAGGTCGCCGCTCCTGATCATGGGGCGTGGCAACGTGAAGCGCATTGGATTGCCGGTCCGGGCCAATTGGCTCAAGGCCGCCCCGCCGGGGTAACCCAGGCCCAGGAGCGACGCCGTTTTGTCGAATGCCTCACCCGCTGCATCGTCCAGCGTTTCGCCGAGCAACTCGTAGTGGCCCACGCCGCGAACCGCCATCAGTTGTGTGTGCCCCCCCGAAACGAGCAGCGCCACGAACGGCATTTCCGGAGTGTCCGCGCCCATCAAGGGCGACAAGAGATGGCCATCCAGATGGTGGATCGGCCACACCGGAACATCCAAGGCGAGGCCCAGGCCCGCAGCCATGCTGGTTCCGGTCAACAATGCGCCGCCGAGTCCCGGTCCTGCCGTCACGGCGATCGCGTCAATTGAATCAAGTGAGTGCCCGCACTCGGCCAACAGGTTTTCAGTCAAGACGACAATGCGCCGAATGTGATCCCTTGACGCCAGTTCAGGTACGACACCACCGTACGCCCTGTGCATGTCCACCTGGGTGTGCAATTGGTGGCCAATCAAGCCTTGGTGGACCCCGTAGAGGGCCACGCCCGTTTCATCGCAGGACGATTCGATCCCCAGGATCATGAACTCCGGCGGGGGGGCGGCGCTTGGCAAAGTGGTCATAAGTTGTTATTATATTTGGCTATTTCCGCGCGCTTGGTCCTCAAAGACCAGTCGCGGAAATAAACTTCAGACCCTCGGTGCCGATGCGCAAGCGCAGGAACCGGTTGGGCATAACTAGAAAGCAGAAAGGGTTGTTGGAAATGCCAAATATCCGTGTCAAGGAAAACGAGCCGTTCGACGTTGCCCTGCGCCGCTTCAAGCGCGCAGTCGAAAAGACCGGCCTGCTGACCGAACTTCGCGCACGCGAGTTCTACGAAAAGCCGACCGCGGAGCGCAAGCGCAAGCATGCCGCCGCAGTCAAGCGCCGCTTCAAGCGCCTGCGCAGCCAGATGTTGCCGCCGAAGCTGTACTGATCGGCCACCAGCTCACTTGAAGGCGGTCGGCGCGAGCCCACCGCCTTTTTTCTTTTTGGCATCCACCGGACGGGAATCCCCATGACGCTCAAGGAAAGAATCAACGACGACATGAAAACAGCCATGAAGGCACGCGACACCGAACGGCTGGCGGCGATTCGCTTGCTGATGGCCGCGATGAAACAAAAGGAGGTCGACGAGCGCGCCGACATGACCGACGCGCTGGTCCTGTCGATCATCGACAAGATGGTCAAGCAGCGCAAGGACTCGATCGAACAGTACAAGGCCGGGAATCGCGCCGACTTGGTGGCCAGGGAGGAGTTCGAACTCTCGGTGCTGGCCCAGTACATGCCTGCGCAGCTTTCGGCCGAGGAAGTCGGCGCCATCATCGACGCGGTCATCGCGGAGACCGGGGCCGCAGGCCCGAAGGACATGGGCAAGGTGATGAATGCCCTGCGCCCGAAAGTGGCGGGGCGCGCAGACATGGGTGCCTTGTCGGGGTTGGTGAAGGCCAGGCTCGGCTGAACGCCGCCCTTCCGGACAGCGACTGCGCGAGAATCGTCTTTGAACCGAACGTGCGGACCCGCAGGCCGCACACCTTCGCGGCGACAGCCGCAGTGCGCTCCTAGTAGGACACTTCCTTCAACACGCTCACGCACTGCGCATCGCCCACCGGAATCACGGTGAGGGACATGTTGCGGTGGAGGTCAAAGGTCAGCGCACCGTAACTGGTCCCGGGTGTGGGCTGGGCATTGGGTGCCATCTGCCGTTGGACGAGGTCGCAACGCAACGCGTGGTACTGCGTCTGTTCATAGGAAACACCGCAAGACAGGCCCTTGGCTGCCGGCGTGACCGTGACATGCGTAAGACTGCGCGCCAAAACGCCTCCGCTCATGCGGCGTGCATCGACCAGGGCCGACCAGGGATGGGAGGGCGTGTTTCGTTCCGCCGCAAAGACGCGCACCGAGTAGTCGGCATTGGAGAACAGGTTGCGGTCAATGCGCTCAATCTCCCGTTGGCAAGCAGCAAAGCCGCTGCCGCGCGCAATCGAGAGCAGGCTTGTTTGCGTGCCCGGCACCGCCTGGGCGAACGCAGGTCCAAACTCAAGCATTGGCGAGGCAACCAGGGCAAAAATGGCCCAAAAGCCTCGCCAGTGCTTGGGTTTAATGGTTGAATCGAGACTGTTCATGATCGGCTCCTATCGCCAGCTTGCACGGGCATCGAATTGGAAGCGCTGCGTCCTGCCGGTATCGCGCCGGGGATCGGCAAACGAAAACCGCACCAGGCCAAACGGCATCGGCACCGAGATTCCCAGGCCATAGGCGCCGGCACTTTCCTTGTCGATCGTGCTGCCCTCTGCGCGATAGAACGTGCCGTGGTCGCCAAATCCGGACAGGATGATGGGCGTGGGGCCGATGTCGAAGGCATGCCACAGCACTTCGGCGTTGCCCGCGAGTTTTCGGTCTGCGCCCATGCTGGCGCCGCTCGAATCGATCGGCCCCAGGGAGCCGCCTTCATAGCCGCGCACCGAACCGACCCCGCCGCCGTAATAGCGCTTGCCGATGGGCGTGAGGTGGCCGCCCGTGCCGCGTATGGCGCCCGCCGAGACGCTGAACCCGGCGCTCCATCGCGGCGCAAATTGCCAATGCGACTCGTGCACTACGTCCGCTTTCACGTAGGTGGTGTTTCCGATCGGGCTTCCCCATTCGAGGGCGACCTGGTCGAAATGCCCGCTGGGGAGGAGGGCTTCGCCCGTTCGGCGGTCGTAGGACCACAAGCCAAGGATCGGGACGGCACGGCTGGTTCTGCCCTCGCGGGATACGAATTCGGCCAGATACGGTGCCAGGGTTCCGGAAGAATCGATGCGCAATACTTCGGCCCCCCAGCCCGCACCGACCAGCCCTGCCGCGGTTTGACGCATCCAGAAGTTGCGATACGCGGCCTGCGCCGTGGCCAATCGTTTTTCGCTGGTGATGAACTGGCGGTATTCGCCCAGCCGCAATTCGTGGGACACCGCGTTGAATCGCATCCACGTCGTCGGCGCCGCGTACTTGGCGATCATCTCGCGCCGCAGATCGCTGACGCGCTGCGTGATGTCGAGGCTGTCCCCGGCCGTGAACAGCTGTGTACGCTGCAGGCGGCCCACGACCGCGGCCCGATTGCCGGGTTCTGTGGAAAGTTCGAACGACAGGCTCAACAACAGCTCCGGCTCCGGGAGAGCAGGCGCCGAGGGCGCGGGTGCGGACGCAGATGCATGGGCGGCCGTGCAGGCGGATGCGAACCAGGCGATGAGAAAAGCAAGCGGCCTCATGCGAACAACGACTCCAGCAGCTCGCCGTGCTGGCGCTGAAGTCCGGGGTTGTCGGGATTCACCGACCACAGAAGTTCACGGTTGGCCTCCTGGTAGCGTTCCAGCCGCTCATCGTGCTCCAGCGACGCGCGCTCCAGCGCGGCAGCCCCGGATTGGACGTCAAACGGCTCGAAATAGTATCCGACATCCTTGAGGAACTCGGAGTTGTGCACCAGCGGGTACCCGCCATAGAGCACGTCGTAGTACAGGTAATTGAGGCCGTTCTCCCAATGGTGCGCAACTACCGTGTCCACGAACTGGCCCAGCAGTTCGTAAACCGGGAAGCGGGTTTCGGCGGTGATGCGCTGGGCAGCCAGCAGGTCGAGGCAGGCGAAGAACTCGGAAAAGTGCAGGTTCTGCTTCAGGTGCAGCGTGTTTGCCGCATAGACGTGGGCAATCGCCTCCGGGTTGCGCCTGAACAGGGCCTCGCATACCAGCACCGGGAAGTGGAAGGTCTTGAGCACGTTTACATTGGGCTCGAAGATGCCCACGGAGCACCCGCGCTTGAGGCGGCGCTTGTAGAAGAAGTTATGCTGGATGCGCGACACGCCATGGCGCAGGATGATGGGGTCCCAGATTTGGCTGACTTGGTGAACCGCGCGTGTCTTGGTGAGCTTGGCGTACGCATGGTTGGTGCGCCAGTGCTGGGGTGTGATCCAGACAGCGTCGAAATCGAAGGGGGGCAGGATCTCGGCGCGCTCCTCCAAGTGGCTGGCAATCGCTTCCAGGTTCATCACGAAACTGTTGCCCGCGACATATGAAACCACCTTGCCGCCACGCCGCTGGAACGCCTCCACCGCCTCGTTGGGGATGCGCATCCCCACTTCGATCAGCACGTCGAGTTTTGCAATCGCATCGTCGAGCCGCATTTGCTTGAACCCGAACGCCACGCTGGGCTGGTGCGGCCGTGCATCGTCCGGGATCGGTACCACCCAGGACTCGTCGACCACGCGAACCCGTTGCAGCAGCAGCGCCAAGAACACCAGGTTCTGCGTCATGCCGTTGGTCCAGAACGATCCGACCACGTCCTCCTGGACCGCCACCGCGGAAATGCCAACCTTGAGTCCCATGGTCAGGCGATCTCTATGAGCAGTTTTTCGTGGGCGGCGATGCTGCCGGGGGCGGTAGCCTCCACGCGGGAGAGCAAGGCCGCCGCGGTTTCCCGGTATCGCGGCAGGTTTGCGTCGTGCGTGTCGATGGCGCGAACCAGCGCCTCGCCGCCGGCCTCGGCGTCGAAGCTCTCATAGTAGTAGCCGACATCGGCCAGGAACTCGGAGTTGTGCACCAGCGGGTAGCCGCCGAACAGCACGTCGTAGTAGAGATAGTTGAGCCCGTTCTCCCAATGGTGCGTGACCACGGCATCGGCATGGTGCGCGAGGAAGTCGGCGGTCACGAAACGCGGCTCCACGGTC
>JAEUMZ010000211.1 GCA_016790765.1 Betaproteobacteria bacterium | reverse complement strand
TCCTTGTAAAAGCGGTTGACGGCGCCGGGGATGTGGCCGGCGACCGGGTCGATCGGTTCCACCTCGCCGCGAAACCGCTCGGCCGTGCGCGCATCGATCAGGCGGAAGGCCGGATCGTACAGGTGCGCCTCCACCTCCTGAGCACTCCACACCCTGCGCGGGTCTTCCCGGAGGCGCAACACCGACGGCGTGGCCACCGGCACCGCGCGCGACACGGGTCGGCCTTCCGCCTGCCATTTGGCGATGCCACCGTCGAGCAGGGAGACGTTCGTCAAGCCCATCCATCGGGCCAGCCACCACAGCCGCGCGGCGAACTGGCCGCCCACGTCGTCGTAGGCCACGATGTGGCTCGCCTCCGTCACGCCGTGGCGCGCGAGGAAGGCGGTGAAGGCCTGCGGCGTCGGCAGCGGGTGGCGGCCATTGGTCCCGGTTTTTTCGCCGGACAGGTCGGTGTCGATGTTCGCAAAGTGCGCGCCGGGGATGTGACCCTCGCGATACAGGCGCTCGCCTTTCGCTGCGTCCATCAAGTCGTGCCGGCAATCGAACACGACGATGCCGGGCGCGCCCAGCGCATCCGCCAGCTCGGCCGTCGAGACCAGCAGGGTCGGCGGCGTACTCACGCGGCGGGGACGGCGGAAAGGTACGGTTCCACCGTGCCGGCCAGCTTGACGGTCAGCGCATTGCCCTTGCGGTCCACCTTGTTGCCGACCGCCACGCGGATCCATCCCTCGCTCACACAGTATTCCTCCACGTCGTGGCGTTCCTTGCCGTTGAAGCGGATGCCGACGCCGCGCACGATCAAAGCAGCGTCGTGGTGCGGGCTCTTCGGGTTGACCGAGAGTCGGTCGGGGAGGGGGGCAGGCGTGACGGGGGCGGTGTCGGTCATGGAGGCGCGGTAGGGGAAGCCAAACCCCTATTTTCGCGCAAACGCGCCACGGCGATTCAATCTTCCTCGGCCGGCAGGGCGGGACGCTTGGCGCCCGCCGCGGGCCTGCCCTTGGCGATCAATCCTGCAGCAACCACAACGCCGATCCCGACCCACGCAATCGGCGGCAGCGTCTCGTTGAAGAACACCCAGCCGGCGAAGGCCGAGAACACCACCGTCGAGTAGGCATACACGCCGACCTTGAGCGTTTCGCCACTATGGTAGGCGCGCGTCATGGCCAGCTGCGCCACGGTGGCTGCGAGTCCCACGCCGAGCACCGGCCACACGTTGGCTGCCGTGACGGCGTGAAACGGGCCGGCCAGCGCCTGCGTGGCGGCACCGCCGATCACCCCGGCCAGCGAAAAGTAGAACACCACGCGCCACTCCGGCTCGCCCGCATCGCCCAGCTTCTTGACATTGAGGTAGGCCAGGGCGGCGAACAGTCCAGAGCCCAGCCCGATCAGGCCGGTCACCGCCTGGTCGCCGGCGAACGTGGGCCGCAGCACCATCGCCGCGCCCACCATGCCCAGCGCCACGGCGAACAGGATGCGCTTCGACGGCCGCTCGCCCAGCGCCAGCGTGGACAACAAAGTGAGAAAGATCGGCGAGGTGTAGTTGAGCGTGATCGCCGTGGCCAGCGGCAGCTGCGTCATCGCATAGAAATAGGCCACCAGCGACACCGTGCCGGTCGCCCCGCGCCAGAAATGTCCCCAGGCAAAGCGCGTGCGCAGCGTTTCGCGCCGCCACAGCACGAAGGCGCCGATCGCGACCAGGCCGAACAGCGAGCGGTACATCGCCAGTTCGGCGCCGCTGAATTGATCCCCCACCGACTTGGCCAATGACCCCATCGCCGCGAACAGTGCACCGGCGATGAGCATCCAGGAGGAAGTCATAGGGTGAGACTAGGAACTGGGGAGATCAAGTCGTCGATCAACCCAAGCGAGCGAGCGGGATGCATGGGGCGCGCGTTTCGCACGCAGGAACCGGAGCATATTCAGGTATATGTGAGGATTCCGAGTACGGAACGCGCGCCCCAGGCGCCCGCGCAGCCGCGCTGCTTAAGAGAGCTCTCGCCGCAAGAATTCGTGGAAGTGGACCATGCCATCTTCCATGGGCGACTGATACGGCCCCTGTTCCTCACGCCCCTCCTGCCACAGCAACTTGCGCCCGTCATTCATGCGCTGGCAGATCTCCTCGTCCTCGACGGCGGTCTCGTGGTACGCGGCCTGCTCGTGGGCGACGAACTCCGGCTCGAACAGCGCGATTTCCTCCGGATAGTAGAACTCGACCACATTGGTGCATTTTTCCGGGCCGCGCGGGATCAGGGTCGAGATCACCAGCACGTGGGGATACCACTCGACCATGATGTTCGGGTAATAGGTGAGCCAGATCGCGCCGTGTGCGGGCGGCTCGCCGCCGCGGAAATTGAGCACGCTCTCATGCCACTTGCGGTACACCTCGCTGCCCGGCTTGGACAGCGCCTTGTTCACGCCGACGGTTTGCACGCTGTGCCAGCCGCCGTACTCCCACTGCAGCTGGTCGCAATCGACGAAGTGGCCGAGGCCGGGGTGGAACGGCCCGACGTGGTAATCCTCGAGGTACACCTCGATGAAGGTTTTCCAGTTGAAGTTGTACTCGACCACGTCCACCTTGTGCAGGACGTAGCCGTCGAAATCGAGGTCCTTCGCGCAGCCCATGCGGCCGAGGTCGGCGGCGATGTCGCGGGGCCCCTCGAACAGCATGCCGTTCCAGCGCTGCAGCGGCTTCCTGGGCAGGTGCAGGCAGGGCTGGTCGTCGAAATGCGGCGCTCCGAGGAGCATGCCGCCGGTATCGTAGGTCCAGCGATGCAGCGGACAGACGATGTTGCCGCCGGCAAGGTTGCCTGCACCGTTCAGCATCACCGCCTGGCGGTGCCGGCAGACATTGGATACCATCTCCACGCCGCGGGCGGTATGCACCAGGTTCCAGGCGCCGTCCTTGGTCTCCAGCGTACGAAAGTCGTTCGCGTTCGGCACCATCAAGTCATGGCCGACATAGCCGGGGCCGTTCTTGAACAGCCGGTCGATTTCCCGCCGGTAGATGGCGGGGTCGAAATACCAGCTCAAGGGGAGCTGGGTGGCGGGCCGAGACAACTCGTTCACGCCGAGCAGTTTGGACATGGTCCTTACCTCCAATTTTTCCGCGCGTAGCTTCTAACTGCCGCGAACAAACCAAAGTAAAAACGATACCCGGGCGATCGAGCTTGCCAGCTTTGAACTCTACATTCTCCGTCCCGACGAAGTCCCGGTTCGACGACCTGGCGGCCGCAAAAGCGGGACGGGTATTGTCCGGCAAAGGTCCGGAAAAGACAAGGCGTCCCGGCCCGTCCGACGCCCGTGCCGCCTCCCGGGCTGGGGGCGGGCGAACGTTCCCGGGCGCGGGCCGCGGAACCCCGATCGGCTAAAATGACGGATTGCGCATCGGCATCCCACCATGGCCCCCGCCCCGAAAACCCAGGCGTCCGCCCCTTCGAAGTCACCGGAGTCCTACGAATCGGCCATGGCCGAACTCGACGCCCTGGTCGGACAGATGGAGAACGGCCAGCTGCCATTGGAAGCATCCCTGGCGGCCTACCGTCGCGGAACCGAACTGCTCAAGTATTGCGAGGCGGTCCTGAAGGACGCCGAGCAGCAGATCAAGGTGCTGGACAACGGCACGCTCAAGGACTACGAAAAATAAGCGCGGTGCCGTTGGCGATGGTCATGACGAGGGAATTCGACGCCTGGGCGCGTGACATTGCGCTGTCCACCGAGCGCTCGCTCGAGGCGCTGCTGCCGCCGCCGGCCGGCGAGCCCAAGCGCCTGCACGACGCCATGCGCTACGCCACCCTGGGCGGCGGCAAGCGCGTGCGACCGATGCTGGCGCATGCCGCGGGCGAGACCACCGGTGCGCCGGTGGATCGCGTCCGCATCGTCGCCGCCGCCGTCGAGATCATCCATGCCTATTCGCTGGCCCATGACGACTTGCCGTGCATGGACAACGATGTGCTGCGCCGCGGCAAGCCCACCGTGCACGTGGAATTCGACGAGGCCACCGCGCTGCTGGCCGGTGACGCGCTGCAGGCGCTGGCCTTCGAGCTGATGGCGGTGCACCGACTGGCCGACCCGCCGGACCAGCAACTGAAAATGCTGCAGATCTTCAGCCATGCCTGCGGCTCCCACGGCATGGCCGGGGGCCAGGCCATCGACCTGGCCAATGTCGGCCGGCAGATCACGCTGCCGGAACTCGAGTACATGCACATCCTCAAGACCGGGGCGCTGATCCGCGCGTCCGTGCTCCTCGGCGCCATGTGCGGCGCGGCGCTGCCCGAGGAGCCCGCGGCGCGGCTCGACCACTACGGCAAGTGTGTCGGGCTGGCGTTCCAGGTGGTGGACGACATTCTCGATTGCGAGTCTAATACCGAGCAATTGGGCAAGACGGCCGGCAAGGACCAGGATGCCAACAAGCCGACCTACGTGAGCCTCATGGGCCTGGCCGGGGCCAAGGCCTTTGCCCGAGAGTTGTTGCAGGACGCCCTGTCCGCGCTGGCCGGGTTCGGTCCGGAGGCGGTGCGCTTGCGGCAGCTGGCCGAATTCATCGTCCACCGGCAGCACTGAGAATCCCGCGCATGACCACGAAATTTCCGATCCTCGACACGATTTCCGACCCGGCCGACCTGCGCCGCCTGCCGCGCGAGCGACTGCATGCCCTGGCCACGGAGTTGCGCGAGTTCATCGTCGAGTCGGTCTCGACCACCGGCGGGCACTTTTCCTCGAACCTGGGCACGGTGGAACTGACCATCGCGCTGCACTACGCGTTCAACACGCCGCACGACCGCATCGTCTGGGACGTCGGCCACCAGACCTACGGGCACAAGATCCTCACCGGCCGGCGCGCCGGCATGTCGCGCCTGCGGCAAAAGGGCGGCATCGCCGGCTTTCCGCGCCGCGAGGAAAGCCAATACGACACCTTCGGTACCGCGCATTCGTCGACCTCGATTTCCGCCGCGCTGGGCATGGCCATCGCCGCGCGCCTGCAGGGCATCCGGCGCCATGCCATCGCCGTGATCGGCGACGGCGCCATGAGTGCGGGCATGGCCTTCGAAGCGATGAACAACGCCGGCCGCGAGAACGTGCTGGTGATCCTGAACGACAACGACATGTCGATCTCCGAATCGATCGGCGCGCTGAACAATTACCTGGCCAAGCTGATGTCGGGCCGCTTCTACGCCACCACCAAAAAGACCGCCGAGAAGATCCTCTCGGCCACGCCGACGTTCAAGGAAATCGCCAAGCGGGTGGAAGAACACGCCAAGGGCATGATCACGCCCTCGACCATGTTCGAGGAGTTCGGCTTCAACTACACCGGTCCCATCGACGGCCACAACGTCGACGTGCTGATCGACACCCTGCACAACATCCAGCAACTTGAGGGCCCGCAGTTCCTGCATATCGTGACGCGCAAGGGCCACGGCTACAAGCTGGCCGAGGAAGACCCGATCAACTATCACGGGCCCTCGAAGTTCGACCCCAAGATCGGCATCGTCAAGCCGGCCCCGCAGCCGGGCGCCAAGCCCAAACCCACGTACACGCAAATATTCGGCGACTGGCTGTGCGACATGGCCGCCGCCGACCCGCGCCTGGTCGGCATCACCCCGGCGATGCGCGAGGGATCCGGGCTGGTGAAGTTCTCGCAGAAGTTCCCGGAGCGCTACTTCGACACCGCGATCGCCGAGCAGCACGCGGTGACGTTTGCGGGCGGCCTGGCCGCGGACGGCCTGAAGCCGGTGCTGGCGATCTACTCGACCTTCCTGCAACGCGGCTACGACCAGTTGATCCACGACGTGGCGCTGCAAAACCTGCCGGTGGTGTTCGCGCTCGATCGCGGCGGCCTGGTCGGCGCCGATGGCCCGACCCACCACGGCGCGTTCGACCTGTCGTTCCTGCGCTGCATTCCCAACATGACGGTGATGGCCCCGGCCAACGAAAATGAATGCCGGCAGATGCTCACCACCGGCTTTCATCTCAACGGGCCGTCGGCGATCCGCTATCCGCGCGGCAGTGGGCCGGGCGTGGCCATCGATCCGGCGTTGACCACGCTGCCGGTCGGCAAGGGCGTGGTGGTGCGCGAGATCCGCGGTTTCGAGGCCAGCATGAAAAAGGCGCGCGTGGCGTTCCTGGCGTTCGGCGCGATGGTGCAGCCGGCGGTGGACGCGGCCGATGAGCTCAACGCCACGGTGGCCAACATGCGCTTCGTGAAACCCATCGATGCGGATCTGATCGCCCATCTCGCGGCGACGCACGATTACCTGGTCACGGTGGAAGAAAACGCGCTCATGGGCGGGGCGGGCAGCGCCGTGGCGGAGACGTTGTCCGCGCAGGGCGTGAGCTTGCCGATCCTGCACCTGGGCTTGCCGGATCACTTTGTCGAACACGGCGA
The DNA here is from genome assembly GCA_016790765.1 of Betaproteobacteria bacterium. Classification (GTDB taxonomy): domain Bacteria; phylum Pseudomonadota; class Gammaproteobacteria; order Burkholderiales; family Usitatibacteraceae; genus UKL13-2. Next base: position 5,893 of record JAEUMZ010000211.1, on the reverse strand, counting down.
CCCGGCCGTGCTGCTGGCCGACTGCGGCTTGAACAAGGACGGCATCGTGGCCAGCGTGCGCCAATGGCTCGCCCGCCAATCGGCCCAGGCGCAGCCGCGGCAAATGGCCAGCTGACCGGATCACGAAACAGACGTGGGGATGACCATGAATCGTTTGGCCCTGTTGTTCGCCGCAACTGCGTGCGGTACCGCGCTCGCACAGGCACCCGCCGCACCCGCGGCATCAACGGCGCCGGCCGCGCCGAAGCACAAGTGCGAGAAGCCCGAGTACCCCGGGCGGCTGGCGCCGGACCGCCGCATCAAGCAGTTCAATGTGGACCTGAACACGTTCAAGGATTGCCTGCAGAAATTCGCCACCGACCAGAAGGCGATCTCGCAGGTGCACGTCGATGCCGCCAACGCCGCGATCAGCGAGTACAACGACTACATCATGGAGTTGAACAAGCTGTTCGACCGCGACCCGAAGGACGCGAAAAAAGACGAGAAGAAGTAAGAAGTCCAGCATTGGCGCGGCGTTTGGGCCGGAAATGGCCTGGGAACCGCGCGGGATCTAGAGTTTGGTGCCCGCCTGTTCTGGCAACAGGAACGCGGCAAAGCGTTCCAATTCTTCGTCGAACGCGCGCTTGAACGCGGCCTTCTCCGCGCGCGCCACCGGCTGGACGTAGCCCGGCTGCGCAATCACGCGCCTGCCCTCCACGCGCGCATTGACCCAGCCGACCACGTCCTCGCGCCACAGCAACGGCAACGCGTAATAGCCCATCTTGCGTTTGGCTTCGGGCGTATAGGCCTCGAAGCGGTAGTCCCAGCCCCACAGGTGCGCGAAGCGCTTCCGATCCCACACCAGCGGGTCGAACGGGGCAAGGAATCGCACACCCTCGTGCGGCGCGTGGTCAGCGGGCCCATCGTGCGGCCAGATGTACAGGGTGCGATCCACGCGTTGCGTGACCAGCTCGCCGCGTTTCACCATGCGCCGGTAGCACGCGTCGAAATCGGCGGCCGGCCGCGTGCGTTGCATCGAGCGCGCCATGGTGAGCAAGATGCCCTCGGGGCAGGGCGCGTAGAGATTGACCATCAGGCGGATCAGGGCGCTGGCGCGATGCGTGGCCGGCATTGCCGCCTTGCGCGGCGGCGCCCGTCCATAGACGCGGATGCCCGCATCGCGCCGCACCACGTCGACCTTGCCTTCGCGGTGCAGGCCTTCGAGCATCAGTGTCGCCGCGCTCGAAGTGCCGCCCCAGCCATTGACGCGCCGCCCGGCATTCAACGCCGCTTCGATGTCGCGCGGATGCGCTTCGCCCTGCACCTTCAGGTACGAAAGGACACGACGGCGCAACGGCGCGTGCGATTGCATATACGCGACCCAATGCGGCGACAGCGCACGCGGCAACAGCGCCTCGCGCACCCGCGCCGGAAAGAATCCGTAATTGAAGATTGAATCCTCGAACACCGGGAGGTCCGCATAGCGCGCTTCGAGGCCCCCGGCGCGATAGCCCTGCACGCGCTGGAACAAGATCAAGTCCTGCGCGCGCGCTGGTGCGCGGATCGGGTCGGCCTGCACGTAGCCCAGCCGTTCGATGGCCGCGATGAGGTCGGTGCGCGGAAACAGCGTGTGCGCGATCGCGCGGCGCTTGAGCTCCTCCGGCGTCATGCCGCGTCGCCGCGCGGCACCTCGGCCGGCCATGCCTCGACCCTCAGCGCGTCTCCCACCGAAACGGTGCCGCTGTCGAGCACGATGGCAGTGATGCCGCCCATGCCGCGCATGGCGTTGTAGCCCCCGGGTCCCAACGCGGCCTCCATCGCCGTGCAGGGATGGCAGTCGCCGGTCATCTCGAAGCGTGCGCTGCCGATCGAGAACGCATGTCCCTTGAGCGCCAACAAGTTCACACCCGCCACCACGATGTTGCGGCGCGTGAGCGATGGGTCGACCGCGCGGCCCAACAGCGCGCCGATGACGGACAGATGCTCGGCCTGGATGAACGTGACCTGCCGCGCATTGCCGCGCCGCGCGCGCTCTGCGGTACGGTCGCCGGCCAGGCCGCGTCCCGCGATGGCCTCCACCGTTGGTACGACGCGCATCGTTTCGTCTGGTGCGGGCCGGAGCCCGATCCACGCGACGCGGCCCGCGCGCGGAAACTGCGACATCACGCCGCGCAGGGCGGCGGGCAAGACCTTACTTGACAACGCTCTTGTCCTGCCCGAACAGCACCTTGCGCTGTTCGTCGGTGATCGCCACCTGCGCCTCCGGGCGCACCTCCTTGCTGCGCGCGTAGGCGCGGACCGTCGCCGGCCGCGCCTTGATGGCCGCGTGCCAGCGCGCGAGGTGCGGGAAGTCCTCCATGTTCTGTCCCTGGCGGTCGGGGATGATCCACGGGTAGCTCGCCATGTCGGCGATGGTGTACGACTTGCCGCAGATGAATGCGCGGTCGGCCAGCCGCTTGTTCAACACGCCGTAGAGGCGCGAGGTTTCCTTCACGTAGCGTTCGATGGCGTAGGGGATCTTTTCCGGCGCGTAATTGGCGAAGTGGTGGTTCTGCCCGAGCATCGGCCCGAGGCCGCCCATCTGCCACATCAGCCACTCGAGCACCTCCACCTGCCCGCGCAAATCCTTCGGGAGGAATTTGCCGGTCTTGCCGGCCAAGTACAACAAAATCGCGCCGGACTCGAACACGCTGATCGGCTTGCCGCCATCCGCCGGCGCATGATCCACGATGGCCGGCATGCGGTTGTTCGGCGCGATCTTCAGGAAACCGGGCTTGAACTGCTCGCCGGTGCCGATGTTCACGCCGATGAGCGTGTAGGGCAGCCGGGCTTCTTCCAGGAACAGCGTGATCTTGTGGCCGTTGGGCGTGGGCCAGTAGTGGAGGTCAATCATGACGGGGCTCGGGACTGGGGACTCGTGGCTGGGGAGCGCCAAGGATACGCCCAGTGTGGTGGCGTGGCGCGGCGCCACGCGCAGGAACTACAAGCCCGCGAGGGACGTGTGCCGCATGTGCAGGGCCACTGCCGGCAGGGCGCAGCGCACCGTCTCGCCGACCACAATGATCGCGGGGCTGCCCAAGCGCGCCGCGCACATGTCGCCGACGAATGCGCCCAAGGTGGACACCACCGAGGCCTGCCCGGCGCGCGTGGCATCGCTCACCACGGCGACCGGGGTCGTGGCCGCCATGCCGGCGCCGAGCAGGGCGCGCCGGATGTGTGCGGCGCGCGCCACGCCCATGTAGATCACCAGCGGCAGGCCGGTGGCGGCGTAGGCGCGCCAATCGGGTTCGCTGCCGCTGCCCTCGCCCGCATGGCCGGTGACGAGGATCGCGCCATGACCCGCCGCGCGGTGCGTGAGCGGAATGCCGATCGATGCGGGGGCCGCCAACCCGGCGGTGATGCCATGCACCACCTCGAACGGGACGCCTGCTGCGCGCAAGGCGGCACACTCCTCGGCGCCGCGCCCGAATACAAACGGATCGCCGCCCTTCAGCCGCACCACCGTGTGCCCCCGGCGCGCCTCGGCGATCATGAGCCTTTCGATGAACGCCTGCGGGGTGGACGGGCCGCCGCCGCGCTTGCCCACGCGCACGACGCGCACGCCGGGCCGCGCATGCGCCAGCACCGCGTCATCGACCAATTCATCGATCAGGATCACATCGGCCGCGCGCAGGGCCCTCACCGCCTTCAAGGTGATCAACTCCGGGTCGCCCGGCCCGGCGCCGACGAGAAATACCCTGCCCGTGGTCATGCGGCCTCCGCATGGGCGGGCGGTGCGGGAACCGCGGGTTCGATCGCAGCCACCAGGCGCTTGACTTCCGGCAGGCACGAGCCGCACTCGGTGCCGCACTTCAGATTGCGCTGAAGCACGGCGAGCCTTTCGGTGGCCGTGCCCGGCAACTGCGCGAGCGCGCTGCGGATGGCAGCCTCGCCCACGCCGTGACACTGGCAGGTCACGCGTCCGGGGGCGACAAACCCTTCCGGCGCGCGCGCCGAAGGCAGCAGCAGCAACCGGCGAATGGCGGCAACCGGCTTGCCGGCGACCAGCCACTCCTGCAGCCACGCGCTGGTTGCCACCGCATCCGCGTTGCCGGACAGGCGCACGGCCGTCAATTGGTCCGCTGTGATTGACATGCGCCGCGCATGGCCGCGCGTCAGGTCGTCGTATTGCAGGCAGTTCGTCGCATCCAAGCCCAGTGCCGCATCGAGCGCCGCGATCCACGCCGCCGCCGGCGCGCCGGCGTGGGCCGCGCGCACCAGCATGCCCGGCGACTCGCGCCCGATCAGCACGCGGCTGAAGAACGCCACGCCCCCACCCAGCGGCGTGAGCGCCTCAAAGCGCTCGGCGTCCGCGCCGATGCCGCGCGCAAAGGCCACCAGGTGCCAGGCCAGGTCGGCGCGCGACACTTTCACGGCCGCATGCTTGAGTTCGGGCTGCCGCGACACGGGATCGAACGCCGGCACGGTCAGCGTGTTGACCCCCGCGCTCGCCTGGCCACCCAGGAAGCGCGCACCCCAGTGCATCGGCAGGTCCACCTGGCCGGAGCGCATGGCACGGTCGGCGGCCGCACGCACCACCACCGCGCCGCGCCGCGATTCGATGGTCACCAGGTCGCCGTCGGCAATGCCGCGGCGTGCAAGATCGCCGGCGTGCGCCAGCAGGCATGGCTCGCCGGCGTGGCCGAACAGGCGCGCCACGGTGCCGGTGCGGCTCATCGCATGCCAATGGTCGCGCAGCCGGCCGGTGGTGAGCGACAGCGGATAGCGCGCGTCGGTCTTCTCCGCCATCGCGCGGTACGGCATGGCGGCAAAGCGCGCCCTGCCCGAGGGCGTGGCGAACACGCCGTCGGCATAGAGCCGCGCCGTGCCCCCGGGTGCACCCGCAGGGAACGGCCACTGCTGCGGGCCGCGCGATTCGAGGATCGCGTAACTCAGGCCCGTGATGTCGAGGTCGCGGCCACGCGTGGTCGCGCGATGCTCGTTCCACACCGCCTCGGCCGAGTCGAAGCCGAACAGCGACGCACGGCCGGGCCGCAGGTGTGCCTCCAGCCGCCGCGCGAAATCACGCGCGATGATCCAGTCGGCGCGCGCCTCGCCCGGCGGCCGCACGGCTGCGCGCACGCGCGAGATGCGCCGCTCGGAGTTGGTCACCGTGCCCTCCTTCTCGCCCCAGCTCGCGGCCGGCAGGAGCACGTCGGCGAAAGCGGTGGTCTCGGTGTGGCGATACGCTTCCTGCACCACGACCAGTTCGGCCTTGTTCAAGGCCTCGTGAACATGGGCGAGGTTCGGCAGCGATTGCGCCGGGTTGGTGCAGGCAATCCACACGAGCTTGATTTCCCCGCTCTTCACCGCCTCGAACATCTCCACTGCGGTCTTTCCGCGCTGCTCGCTCAGGCGGTCGACTCCCCACAAGGCCTGCATCTGCGCCCGATGCGCCGGATTGGACAGATCGCGGTGCGCGGCCAGCGTGGTGGCCATGCCGCCCACCTCGCGCCCGCCCATGGCGTTGGGCTGCCCGGTGAGGCTGAACGGCCCCGCACCCGGTTTGCCGATCTGTCCGGTGGCCAGGTGCAGGTTGATGAGCGTGGCATTCTTGGCCGTGCCGGAGCTGGATTGGTTGAGCCCCTGGCAATAGAGCGACAAGGTTGCGGCGGACTGTGCGAACCAGCGCGCGGCCGTGACGATGTCCTCTGCTTTCACGCCACAGAGTCCGGCGGCGAGGGCCGGACTCATCTCGCGCACCAGGGTGCGCAGGGCCTCGAAGCCCTCGGTGTGGCGATCGATGTAGTCCCGGTCGATCCACTCCTCCCACAGCATCGCGTGCAGCATGGCGTGGAACAGCGCCACATCGGTGCCGGGCAGGATCGGCAGGTGCAGGTCGGCAAACTCGGCGGTTTCCGTGCGGCGCGGATCG
>JAEUMZ010000202.1 GCA_016790765.1 Betaproteobacteria bacterium | reverse complement strand
AGCTCGACCCCAACCTGGCCGACGCGGCGGCCGACTGGATCGACGCCGACGATGAGACCCTGCTGCCCGGCGGGCAGGAGAACGCGCTCTATTTCGCCGCGGCACGTCCGGCGCGCGCCGCCAACCGCCTGCTGGTGCATCCGGCGGAACTGGCGCGCGCCAGGGGCTTCGATGAGGCGACGCTGCAGCGGCTGTCCGCGTTCGTCACCGCCCTGCCGGTGCGCACCAAGGTCAATGTGAACACCGCGCCCGAGGAAGTGATCGCCGCGATCGCGCCCGAACTTGACGCCGACATGCGTACCGTGCTCATTCGCGAGCGGCAATTGAAGCCGTTCGCCAGCATCAGCGGCGCCGAGGGATTCGCCACGCGGTTCAAGGCCCTCAAGCCGGCGACCGCGGAGGGGCTGGACGTCGGCAGCGACTTTCTGTTGCTGCAACTCGCCCTCGAGGTGCCCGGTGCGCAAGGTGTGCGCTCGGCCCTGCTGCGGCGGCGCGCCACGGGGGGCGTGGAGGACTGGCCCGCTATAATTTGGACGCAGAACGCGCTGTGAATTGAGGACTTTCGGGTCCTGTAGCACCGCGCCGTTCACCCGCTCCCCCACCACTCCTCCGTCAAGGGGGAGGGGCTCAAAGTGCCCGGCACCCTACTTCTCCACATCCCCGACAGCGCCACGTTCGATCCGGCCACGCCGCTGGCGTGGACGCTTATCGATCGCGCGTTCTTGCGCGAAGGACGCGGCGTGCTGGCCGAGACGCCCGCGGCCGACCGCATCGTGGCGGTGGCACCGGTGGCGCGCATCCTGTACCTGGAAACCGCGCTGCCGCCGGTGTCGAAGGCCAAACGCAACGCGTTGCTCAACTACGCCATCGAGGACAAGCTCACCATCGACCCGGACACCGTGCACGCGACGGTGTTGTCCGAATCCGGGAATGCGGAATACGTGGTGGCGGTGGTGGACAAGCATTGGCTGCGCGGCGCGATCGACTGGTTGTCGGCCGCCGCGCGTGCGCCGCAGGCGCTGGTCTGCGAGGCCGATGCCATCCACGCCAAGCCGGGCGAGTGGGTGGTGGCCCCCGGTGCGCCGCATGGCTTCGCGCGGCGGGACGACGGCTTCGTGCTGCACCTCGACGCCACCCACGCCGATGACGTGCCATTCGCCCTCGGCCTGGCGTTGAACGAGGCGCGCAACCGCCAGCGCCTGCCGGCCGCGCTGGTGCTGGCGCTGCCGCCCGCGCGCATGAACGATGCCGAAGCCCTGTGCGCTGCTTGGCAATCCGCGTTGAACGTGCCGGTACGCGCGGAGCGCCGCAACGGCGGTGCCGCGCAGGCGCTCGCCGCCAGCCGCGCAAACCTCCTGGCGGGCGAGTTTGCCCCGCGCCGCGCGGGCGCCATGGGGGTTCGCCCCGCCTGGGGCAGCGTGCTGGTGCTGCTGGTGATCATCGGAGCGATCCACCTGTCCTTCACGGCCATCGACAACGCACGCATGCGTACCGAGCGCGAGCGCCGCGTCGCCGCCATGACCGCCACGTTCCGGGAGGTGTTCCCGGCCACCGAGGCGGTGGTCGATGCGCCGCTGCAGATGCAGCGCAAGCTGGCCGAACTGAAGCGCGAGCGCGGCGTGGCGCAGCTCGACGCCCCGCGGCGCGCCATCGAGGCGATGGCTGCATTTGCCGCCCGCGAAGCGGGCCTCGCGCGCGCGCCGGAACTGATGTCCATGTCGATGGCCGAAGGCGTCGTGCGCACCAAGTGGCGCGTGGCCGAGCCGCGTGAGCTGGCCCCGTTCGTGGACGCGGCACGGGCGTCCGGGACCTACGGTGTCGAGCGGGTCGATGAACCGTCGGCGCGGCAGGTGGTGTTGACGATGCGGGTGGCGCGGTGAAGGCCTTGCACACCGTTCAGGGAAAGATCGAGCGCCTGCAGCAGGCGTGGGCCACGCTCGATGCGTCGCATCGCCGCCTTGCCGCCGGTGTTTGTCTCGTGGCCCTTGCGATCGGCGGCGTGGCGTGGTTCCAATCCCAGCGCAACGAGGCGCGGATGCTGGAACGCGCGTTGGCGTCGCTGGCCCGGCAGGAGGCCGCGTTCAATGTCGAAGCGCGTGAAGCCAAGGCACTGCAGGCGATGCCGGCCGGCGCCCAGGCCACAACGGAAGCCGATTTGGCCGCGATCCAGTCGCTGGCCGGCGAGGGCGTGTCCGTTACCGCAGTGCCGGGCGGCGGATACCGTTTGATGAGTGCCTCGGTGCCGTACGCGCGCTGGTGGGCGCTGTGCGATGAACTCGACCGCCGCCACGGCCTGACGATGAGCGCGCTGGAGTGGGCGCCCAAGCAGGATGTGAAGGACAACGTGTCTTTCGACATGACCGTAAGCGTGGCGACCGGAGCGCGTGCGCCATGAAGCGGTGGATCTGGATAGCCGCGGGGCTGTTGGCCGGCGTCTTTGCGTTCTGGCCGGCGGCGTCCTTCGAGTCGCGCGTACGGACCGCATTGCCGCCTGGGTCGGACGTGGCGTTGACCGGCAGCGTGTGGTCGGGTGCGGGCCGCATCCACATCGGCGGTGCGGCGTGGCCTGTCAGCTGGCAATTCCAGCCGGGCCGGCTCCTGCAGGCGAGGGCGGCGTGGCGGATCGAGGCACGGCCAGCCGGCGCGCACGGCGACGTGGTGATATCGATCGGATGGGGCGGCGCCGCGCTGGATTCGCCGGCGTTCGAGGGAGAGCTTCGCACCTTGTACGCCGTGCTGCCGGGCCTGAAGCTGATGGGCGTGGCGGGACAGGTGAAGCTCACCGGGCCGGACCTGCGCGTGACCCTCGACGCACCCTGGCGTGCGCAGGGCGTGGCCCGTCTTGCCCTGCGCGACGTTTCGGTCACGACCCTCGGGCCCGCGCCGCTGGGCCAGCATGAGATCGAGCTGAAGGGCACCGGAGAGGAGATTGCCTTCGAGATCGCCCGATCCGACGGCCTGCTGAAGCTTGACGGCAAGGGAACCTACAACGCGCGCGGCGAATATGGCTTCCAGGGCAGCGCGCTGCCGCTGGCGAGCTTCGATGCCGACGCGCGGGCGCGGCTGGCGCGGGTGGCCACGGCGCAGTCCGACGGCCGGTTCCGGTTCGACGTGCGGGGTACGTGGTGAGCGCGGTGCCCACCGCTGTGCGCGGCAATTCCTCGGCTTTCGCCGGGTTTGAATCGCCATGGTGGTTGCTTTCCGGCACCGTCGGGGCGCACCTGCAAACGGCGGTGCCGTTCGTGGTCGGCAAGCCCGCACCACCGGCCTACCGTCGCGAGCGCTGGGACACGACGCCGCATGGCAAGCCCGACGGCGACTTCATCGACGTCGACCGCCTTGACGGTGAACCCGGCCGGCCGCTGCTGGTGCTGTTCCACGGTCTCGAAGGCGATTCAAACAGCCAGTACGCCCTGAACCTGATGACGGAAGCACAGGCGCGCGGCTGGAGCGGCCTGGTGGCGCATTTTCGCGGCTGCAGCGGTGAAATGAACCGCTTGCCGCGCGCTTATCACTCCGGGGATGCGGCGGAAGTGGAATGGGTCGTGAAACGCGCCAAGTCGGAACGCCCGGAGCGCAAGGTCTATGTGGCGGCGATTTCGCTGGGCGGCAACGCCACGCTCAAGTGGCTGGGCGAGCAGGGCGAGGCGGCGCGCGCAATCGTGGAAGCCGTGGCCACCGTGTCCGCCCCGGTGGACCTGATGGCCGCGGGCGATGCGCTGGGGCAGGGCTTCTGCCGCTACTACACCTGGCGATTCCTGCGCACCATGAAGCCGCGCTCGCTTGCAAAGCTGGCCGCGCATCCGGGCATTTTCGACAAGGACGCGATGCTGGCCGCGCGCACGCTGCGCGAATTCGACAACGTGGTCACCGCACCGCTGCACGGCTTCAAGGACACCGACGACTACTGGACGCGCGCCTCGAGCAAGCCGGGGCTTCCCAACGTGCGCGTGCCCACCCTGCTTCTGAACGCGCGCAACGATCCGTTTTTGCCGGCTGCGGCGCTGCCGGGCGAAAATGAGGTGTCGCGCGAGGTGCTGCGGGAATTTCCCGCGCACGGCGGGCACGTCGGCTTCCTGTCGCGGGGGGCGGACGGCACCCGGTGGATGGCAAGGCGCGTGTTGCGGTTTTTTGAGTCGGGGATGTAGGCGGGATAATCACGATTTGCGGTGTCGCGAACGTAAACGTGCATCGCTGATGAACCATCCCCCTCTCCCCAACCCCTCCCCCGCGAGGGGGGAGGGGCTACGAGGCATACGGTTTGCGATGACGCATTTCTTGCGAGTAGGGTCGAGCAAGTAGGCTTCCCTCCCCCCTCGCGGGGGAGGGACCGAGGGAGAGGGGGCTCGAACCGCATTTGCCGCGCCGGCCCATTGAAAGGTTCACGCCAGGACCACCAGCAACACTTAACAAAACCCATATCATCCGAGACATCAAATGAGCCAAGTCGCCCCCGAAATCTTCAAGGCCTACGACATCCGCGGTGTCGTCAGCAAATCTCTCACGGAGAACACGGTCGAACTGATCGGCAAGGCGCTCGGCACCGAGGCCGTCAAGCGCGGCGGCCAGACCATCGCCATCGGCCGCGACGGGCGCCTGTCCGGCCCGGCGTTTGCCCAGGCGCTGGCGCGCGGCATCCAATCCACGGGGATCAACGTGATCGACCTCGGCATGGTGGTCACGCCGATCACCTACTTCGCCGGCTTCCACCTCGACACCGGCTCGGCGGTGATGATCACCGGCTCGCACAACCCGCCCGATTACAACGGCATCAAGAGCGTGATCCAGGGCGATACCCTGGCGCTCGACGACATCCAGACGCTTCTGCAGCGCATCCAGGCCGACGACTTCGCCATCGGGCAGGGCACGTATGCGACCGCTGACGTGAAGGACGCCTACATCGCGCGCATCACCAGCGACGTCAAGCTCAAGCGCAAGATGAAAATCGTCGTCGATTGCGGCAACGGTGCGCCGGGCGCTTTTGCGCCGGACCTGTTCCGCGCCATGGGCTGCGAGGTGATTGAGCTGTTCTGCGAGGTGGACGGCAACTTTCCCAACCACCACCCGGATCCGGCACAGCCGAAGAACCTGCAGGACGTCATCCGCACGTTGAAGGACACCGATGCCGAGCTGGGCCTCGCGTTCGACGGCGACGGCGACCGCCTCGGCGTGGTGACCAAGGACGGCGAGATCATCTTTCCGGACCGGCAACTGATGTTTTTCGCCGCCGACGTGCTGTCGCGCGTGCCGGGCGGCGAGGTGCTCTACGACGTGAAGTCGACGCGGCATCTTGCCACGTGGGTCAGGAAGCACGGCGGCAAGCCGACGATGTACAAGACCGGCCACTCGCTGCTGAAGCGCGAAATGAAGCGCGTCGGTGCGCCCATCGCCGGCGAAATGAGCGGCCACATCTTTTTCAAGGAGCGCTGGTACGGCTTCGACGACGCGCTCTACTGCGGCGCGCGCCTGCTGGAAATCGTCTCCGCACACGCCGACGCCAACGCGCCGCTGAAGGCCTTGCCCAATGCTGTCTCGACGCCGGAACTCAATTGGCAACTGGCCGAGGGCGAGCCGCACGCGCTGGTGGACAAGATCCGTGAGACCGCGACCTTCACCGGTGCCACCGAGGTCATCACCATCGATGGCGTGCGCGTGGAATACCCCGACGGCTTCGGCCTTGCGCGCGCCTCCAACACCACGCCGGTGATCGTCATTCGCTTCGAGGCCGACACCGAAGCCGGGCTGGAGCGCATCAAGGCCGACTTCCGCCGCGTGCTGATGGCGGCCAAGCCGGGGGCGGTGTTGCCGTATTGACGCCGATCCGGCAATACTGAGGTGACGATAGCCCATTGGGGGGCGACAAGGAATCGGCATGGACTGGACTCGGTTGGTGCAAAGCGTTGCAAGGCTCATGTTGCCGGTGTGCGCGTCGCTCCCATGCTTTTCCACGGCGCAGACCGATCCGCCGAAGGCGCGCGTGGACAACGTGGTCGACGAGTACCACGGCGTCAAGATCACCGATCCCTACCGCTGGCTCGAGGACTTGAAGAGCGAGGAAGTCAGGGCGTGGATGAAGGCGCATGCGGTGCATGCGGAGTCGGTCCTGTCCGGCCTGCCCCAACGGGATGATTTCCTGCGGCGACTGAAAGAAGTCTCCAGTGCGGGTGCGGCCGTTAACGCCATCCGGCATGTCGGCGGACAGTTTTTCTTTCAGCGCCGGGCGCCGGACGAGAACGACTTCCGGATCATCGTGCGCGAGGGCCTGAAAGGGGTGGAGCGCGTGTTGGTCGACCCCACCAAACTGGGGGAGGGCAAGAAGCGCTATTCGATCGCGGCCTGGAGTGTGTCGCCGGACGCCAGGTACCTCGCCTATTCAATTTCCGCGAGCGGTTCGGAAGACTACGAGCTGCGGGTGGTCGAGGTGGCGACCGGTCGCGATTTGGGCGAACGCATCGAGCGTTTCTATGGCGCGGCCATCGGATGGCTGGACGGGCGTTCGATCTTGGTTCAGCGCCGCCGCCAGCTGCCGGAAAACGCGCCGGCGGTGGAAAGGGACCAGAAACTCGTCACCTACCTGCATCGCCTGGGGGAAAACCCGGAAGAGGCGAAGCCGGTCTTCGGCTATGGCATCAATCCCGACATCCCCGGCGGCATCGACATGCTGTGGCAGGTCGAAACGCGACCGGGCTGGGATTTCGCGGTAGCCACGATGCACACCGGTGTGACGCCTGAAAAAGAGCTTTTCGTCGCGCCGCTTTCCGCGTTGTCCGACCGCGTGGTGCCATGGCGGAAAATCGTCCGTTTTGAAGACAAGGTGTCCGAATTCGACATCCGCGGCGACGAACTCTACTTGATGTCGTTCCGGAACACGCCACGCTATACACTCGTGCGGACCGGCTTGGCCAAGCCAGAACTTGCGAGGGCCGAAACGGTGGTTCCCGCGGGGGAAGCCGTATTGACGGCGTTCAAGGCACAGCGCGATGCGCTGTATGTGACCACGCTCGATGGCGGCAATTACCGGACTTGGCGGGTGGACTACCAGACGAAGCGTGCCGAACCGCTTCCGCTTCCTCACCCCGGCGCCGCCTACCTGGTCGCGAACGAGCAAGGCACCGAGGGTGCGTATTTCCAGTTGAACTCGTGGACCCGGTCCAGGGCGCACTACTGGTTCAATCCGAAAACGGGACGTGCCGAGCCGACCCAGCTGATCCCGCCGCATCCGATCGATATGTCGGGCATGGAATTCGTCAACGTCAAGGTCCGGTCGCACGACGGCGTGATGGTGCCGATGGTCATCATCCACAAGAAGGGCATGGTGCGCGACGGCAACAACCCGACACTGATGCTTGGGTACGGCGCTTATGGAATTGAGAATACGTCGCCGGTTTTCAATCCCAGGAGCCTGCCCTGGCTGGAGCGCGGCGGCGTCTTCGTTTGGACCGGGGTGCGGGGCGGTGGAGAGTATGGCGAGGACTGGCACCAGGCCGGGAAGGAAAAGACCAAACCGAACACCTGGAAGGACTTCATCGCCTGTGCAGAGTATTTGATCCGCGAGAAGTTCACGTCCGCCCGCCACCTGGGCATCAAGGGCGAAAGCGCCGGGGGCATCCTGATCAGCAACGCCATCGCCGAGCGGCCACAGTTGTTCGGGGCGGCGATCATCGGCGTGGGCATGAACAACACGCTGCGTTACGAGACGATGGGCAATGGCCCGGGCAACGTGCCGCAGTTCGGGTCCATCAAGACGGAAGAAGGATTTCGCGCCTTGTTGGCAATGGACGGTTATCACAAGATCGCGCCAAACGTGAAGTATCCGGCGGTGTTGTTGACACACGGGATCAACGACCGGCGCGTCGACGCCTGGATGTCGTCGAAATCGGCCGCGCGGCTCCTGGCATCGACCACCAGCGGCAAACCCGTGTTGCTGCGCATCGATTACGACGCCGGGCACGGGGGCGGCTCAACCGAGGACCAGCGCAACGCGCAGCAGGCCGACGAATTGGCGTTCCTTTGGCAGCAATTGCGTCGCCCGGCGACCTGACGGCGCGCACCAGTGCCATGGCCGGTGACTCGTGCATCATGGGTGCCTGCATGACAATGCAAATTCGCGCCGCCAAGCCTTCGGACATCGACACAATTGGCCGCCTGATGGCGGCGTCCATCGGCGACCTGCAGCGCGATTTCCTCACCCCCGCCGAAATCGACTCCAGCCGCGCCATCATGGGCGTCGACACGCGCCTGATCGAGGACGGCACCTACTATGTGGCCGAAATCGACGGCGAACTCGCCGGCTGCGGGGGCTGGAGCCGGCGGCGAACGCTGTATGGGGCGGACGTGACCACCGGGCGCGATGAATCGGTGCTCGACCCCGCAGTCGACGCGGCACGCATCCGTGCGATGTACACGCATCCGAAGCATGTGGGAAAGGGCGTGGCGCGCGCGATCCTGGCCCGGAGCGAGGCGGCGGCGCGTGCGAAAGGATTCACGCGCATCGAGTTCGTCTCCACCCTGGCCGGCGTGCCGCTCTACACGGCCTGCGGCTATGTCGCCGGAGAACGCTTCGCCGATTCAACCGGCGGCGTCCCGGTGCCGCTGGTGAGGATGGCCAAGCAACTGGGCTGACACAGGCATTCCAGCAGCAAACTCAAGCACCCGTACGCCGTTCCGGCCGAAAAGGCCCCAAACGCCGCGCCAGTCCTTGAGTTTTACGCTGCAATCCTGCGCAGGTTGTCCCGATAGCGCCGGCTGACCGGCACGCTGGTGCCGTCCTTCATCTTCGCCTTCGCATCGCCCGACTCCTGCGGCTCGATTTCGATGATGTAGTCGAGGTTGACGATGAAACTGCGGTGCACACGCACGAAACGCTGGGGATCGAGACGCGATTCGATCTCGCCCATCGTCGAGCGCAGCGGATGGTCACGGCTGCGCACGCGCAGGTTGACGTAGTTGCCCCAGGCCTGCAGCCATTCGACTTCAGCTGCCGGCAGCAGGTATTCCTTGCCGAGCTTTTTCACCAGGAAGCGCTCGGGACGGTCGATCGATTCGACCGGGGCGCCTTCGTCCGGGGCGTCGAGCAGTTTCGCCTCGCCCTGCAGGCGGCGCACGACAAGGCGATAGAAGGCGACGATCAGGATCACGCCGAACCAGGAGCGGAAGTCCTTGATGAATTCGTACAGCAGCTCGGTGTAAAGCGCGCCGCCGAAGCCGTAGTGCATGCCCTGGGTTGCGTACACGGCCTTGCGGATCGCCACCATCGCGCCGACGTGGACCAGCGAGTACGGCACGGTGGCCAGGACATGCCAGGGGAGGTTCTTGCGGATCGTCCCGAGCATGAGCGGGTAGCGCCGCTCGAAGGCAATGACCGCCGGCACCAGCGCCAGCAGCACCAGGTTGCTGGACCATTCCCACACGGCCGGCTGCCAACGCTGGAAATTCAAACCCGCGCGGTCGATGTCCATCCAGACCACCACCGTGTTGAAAGCGGCCTGCGTAACCATGAAGACGATCCAGAACCCCGGTTCGGCGATGTGGCGCCAGGGTGCGTACCGAGCCCACCAGTCGATGGGCGGCGCGCCCGGCGTGGAGGAGGGCGGAGGAAGTTGTGCGGCCATGGCGGATTCTAGCGAGGCCGTCAGTCAAGCCGCCGAATTCCGTCCCCGCAGTCCACCGCTGGTCACTTTCCCCTGTCGAATCATCCCCTTGACCACACGGTGCGGTTGACGGCGCTTACGCTGCGGTCTCGATTCCCCCGCCCCCAACCCAACCATGAACCGCCGCCACGACATCGACGCCCTCCGCGCCCTGGCCTTCGGCCTGCTGATCCTCTACCACCTGGGCATGCTGTATGTGTCCGAATGGGGATGGCACCTCAAGAGCAGCCACCTGTCTGAATTCCTGCAATTGCCCATGCTCACCGTGAACCGCTGGCGCATGGACCTGATCTTCCTCATCTCCGGCATCTCGGCGGCGTTCCTGCTGGGCAACCTCCAGCCCGGCGCGTTCTTCAGGGCGCGGTGCACGCGGCTCCTGGTCCCGCTGGTGTTCGGCTGCCTGGTGATCGTGCCGGTGCAGCCGTACGCGCAGGGCGTGGCCAACGGCCTGGTCGAGCCGGGCTACCTGCAGTTCCTCGGCCGCTATTTCACCGGGTACGCCTGGCCCAAGGGCGCCTTCGACGGCTGGCAAACCAGCTTCACCTGGAACCACCTCTGGTACCTGGTGTACCTGTTCGTCTACACGGCGCTGCTGGCCGCGCTGTTGCCGTTGTTTGCCACGCGCCGGGGGCAGGCCGTGCGTGGCGCATTTACCGAACTGAGCGCCAACCTGCGCGGCCCCCGGCTGTTGTTGTGGCCCGCGGTGCTGATCCTGATGTACACCGTGCTGCTCGGGATCCACTTTCCGCAGAACAACGCACTGCTCGGCGACTGGTACGCCCACGCGATGTACTTCACCCTGTTCCTTTTCGGCTACTGGATCGGCCGGGACGAGGCGCTTTGGGCGGAGATCCGTGTGCTGCGCCGCCGTTCGCTGGCGATCGCACTGGGGTCCTACCTCGCCTATATGGGCATCCGCGAACTGCTCCCGGACGATCCCTCGCCGATGAGCTACCTGGTGGTCTGGGTGTTTCGCAACCTCTATGTGTGGACCGTGCTGCTGGCGATCCTGGGCTACGGCGCCACGTACCTGAATCGGCCCTTCAAGTGGCTGCCCTGGGCCAACGAAGCGGTCTACCCGTGGTACGTGCTGCACCAGAGCCTGATCGTGTTGCTCGCCTACTGGCTGGTGCCCCTGAAGCTCGGGCCGCTGCTGGAGCCGCTGCTGGTGGGCGGCGGTACCGTGCTGGGCTGCTGGGCGCTGACCTCGCTGGTCATCGCGCGGGTCCGATGGCTGCGTCCGCTATTCGGCCTCAAGCGCGAGCCGCCCAATGCGAGAAAAGCTGCAGGCAGTGACTTGCCCCGAACCTCGATGACCGCTTGACCTGCGCGCCGCGCCAACCGCACGCGTCACCCGTCACCCGTCACCTGTCACCCCTCACCCCTCACCCCTCACCCCTTCACCGGAATCATCGCCGCGACGCGTGCAATCAGCGCCTCGCGGTCATAGGGCTTCTTGAGCATCCCGGCAAAGCCGTACTCCACGGCCGAGATGTCGTCCTCCACCGCCAGCAGCACGGGGATGATCTTGCCGGAGCTGGTGAAGCGGCGCGTGAGTTCATCCGCGATGCCTTCGATACCGAGTTCGGCAAAGCCCTTGGCCATCGGGTCGAGGATGATTAGGTCGAACACGTCCTGCGACAGTTCGCGCCAGGCTTCCTCGGCGGTGTCCGCGTGGATCACGCGATAGTCCTTCTTCTTGAGCGTCGGCACGGCGATGGCGGCGTGTTCGCGGTTGGGGTCGATCACCAGCACGCTGCCGGCCTTCTTTTCGCGCAGCGAGTGGCGCGTGATCAGCGTGGAATCGGATTCCGCTTCGTCCTGCACGCCCATCACCGCGAAAATGGCCTCGTTGATCTGGTTGGGTGCGATCGGCTGCCGCAAGTACGCGCTGATGCCGTTCTCGCGGCAGGCGATGGCGTCGCCGGGCTTGCCGGAGTTGGCGATCATCATGATCGCGGTGTTGCGCAGGCGCGAGTGGTAGCGGATGCGGAAGGCCAGCAGGAAGCCGTCCTGCACCGGCATGGTGTTGGCGGTCAGCACCAGCGGCACCGGCGTGTCCTCCTGTGCCATGCGCGACAGGAACTGCAGCGCCACGGCGGCGCTGTCGGCCTCGCGCGGCTGCATGCGCCAGGTCTTGGCCAGTTGCGCAAGTTCCTTGCGCTGGTTGGCGTCGGCGCTCACGATCAGCACCGGCATCGCGGTCAGGGTCATGTGCACGGTCCGTTCGCGCGGCTCGCGGCCCGGGCGGTAGGGGAACACGGCGGTGAACTGCTGGATCTGCGTTTCCTTCTTTTCGCGCACCTCGATCTTGCCGGCCCCCTTGGCGCTCATGGCGCGCACGATCTGGCGCGCCAGCGACATCTGCATCTGGTGCGATGGCGAGACGGTCTTGTTGCGCGTTCCGCCCTTGGGCGGCGCGGCCTCGACGCGGAAGGCGAGGTGGGTTTCCTTGTCGGTGGAATACTCCGGTTCGATCACCAGCTTCAGCTCGCCGCCCGGCACGCTCGGGATGCCGGCCTCGATCAGGCTGCGCAACACCAGCATCAGGCGCGCGCCGTCGCCGGTCAGGAATTCCGGAACGTCCTGCTCGACCGACAGGTTGAGCTGCACGCGATGCGCCTCGGCGTCGGCGACCACGTTGTCGAACATGCTGGCCACGGCTTCGCGCAGGTGGAATTCGGCGGGGACCAGCTTGACCTCGGCGGCCGCCAGTTGCGAGAAGTCGAGCAAGCCGGCAATTTCATTGAATGCCGTGGCGGTGGCGTCCTCGACGCGGCGGAAATTCTCGATCACGCCGCCGGGCAGGTCCAGCTGCTCGGCGCGGTGGATGGCGCTGCCGGCGTTTTCCACCGCTGCGGCAAGGTTGCGCGCGATCTTTTCCACCGTCTGCGATTGCGCCGAGGTGGTGGCGGACGCGCCCTTGGCCGGCGCGGCGGCTGCGCTCGACTCATTGGCGCGCACGCGGAACAGGTGCAGCCGCCCGGCGATGCCCGACTCGCCCGCCACCGGCATGGAGTGCTGCTCCGCGCGCCGGCCGTCGGTGAAGTCGAACTCGAAGCGGTCGGCCTTGGCTGAATCCAGCGGGAAATAGATCGGCGCGATCTGCTTGTC
The DNA here is from genome assembly GCA_016790765.1 of Betaproteobacteria bacterium. GTDB lineage: Bacteria > Pseudomonadota > Gammaproteobacteria > Burkholderiales > Usitatibacteraceae > UKL13-2. The sequence goes on along the minus strand of JAEUMZ010000202.1, from coordinate 10,526 downwards.
GGTGTGCTTGGCCGCCAGCGCGAACAGGTCCGCGCAAGTCATGCCGACCAGGGATTGCGCGGCCGCTTCCACCTGGAACAGGTCGCAGAAGGCGCTGTTGACCATCTCCACGCCGCCCTCGGCATTCTCGACCACGGTGGCGTCGGAGACGTTCTCCACCAAATCCAACAAGTGCGTGCCCTGCACGTTGGCCGCGGCCTCGCGCGCCTTTTCCATCGTCAGGTCCCTGAGCCACCCGGCGATGCGGATCACCTTGTCGCCCTCGCGGCGGCCGCGGGCCAGCTTGACTTCCACCGGCGTGGCGTTGGACGCCAGCGTGACCTCGACCAGGGCGTTGGCGGTCTTGCCCTCGGCGATGCGCTTGACCATCTGCGAAAAGCGCGCGCGGTCGCCTTCGAGGATCACATCGGCAAACGCATAGTCCACCTCGTCCTTGCCACGGTCGGCCCATGTGGAGAACGTGGGCGAGGCGAACGTCACGGTGCCGTCCGTGTCGATTTCGAACACGGGCTCGTCGAGCGCGGTGAGCAGGGACTCCTGATTCATGACCGGGGGATGTTACCTCACGTGCATCGCGCGCAACGCGGACAAGTACGCCGCGAGGTGGTCCGGCGGGGCCGCCTCGCCGCGCACCGCGGCGGCCAGTGAAGTGGCGAGCTGCTTGCCCAGCTCCACGCCCATCTGGTCGAAGGAATTGATGTTCCACAGCACGCCCTGGGTGAACACCTTGTGCTCGTAGAGCGCGATGAGGGCGCCGAAATGGAACGCGTCGAGGGCCGGCAGGGTGATCAGCGACACCGGGCGGCCGCCCGGATAGTGGCGGTGGCCGTCGGGGTTGTCGCGGCCGAGCCAGAAAGCATCCGCCTGCGCCAGCGCGTTGGCCAGCAGTTTGTCGTGGTGCTCGCCGAGCGCGCTCATCGGCCGTGCCACCACGATCAACTCGTGCGCGGCGCGCGAAGTGCCCTGGTGCAGCCACTGGTGGAACGAGTGCTGGCCGTCGGTGCCGGGCTCGCCGAACAGCAGCGGGCAGGTCTCGTAGTCCAGCGCCCGGCCCTCGAGGTCCACGCGCTTGCCGTTGGATTCCATCTCCAGTTGCTGCAGGTAGGCCGGCAGGCGCGCCAGGCGGTGGGCATAGGGCAGCACGGCGAGTCCCGGCATGCCGAGGAAGGTGCGGTTCCACACGCCGGCCGCTGCCAGCAGCATGGGCAGGTTTCCGGCGAACGGCGCGTCGCGAAAGTGCATGTCCATGGCGCGCGCACCGGCCAGCATGTCCTCGAACGCGGCCATGCCGGCGGACAGCGCGATCGGCAGGCCGACCGTGGACCAGAGTGAGTAGCGCCCGCCGACCCAATCCCAGAACCGCAGCACCTGGCCCGCCTTCACCGGCGAAGCCGCCACCGCCGCCGGCCGCGCCGTGATGGCGACGAAATGCGCGTCCACCGGGTCGGGGCCGAGGCGCGCGTGCAGCCAAGCCTGCGCCGAGCGCGCGTTGGTCAGCGTCTCCTCGGTGGTGAAGGTCTTGGAGATCACCAGGAACAGCGTGGTGGCGGCATCCAGCGGGGCCAGCGTGTCCTCGAGCGCGGCGCCGTCGATGTTGGACACGAAGTGCAGCCGCGGGCCGGTCTTCGGCAGCGCCTGGACCGCGAGCTGCGGCCCGAGCGAGGAGCCGCCGATGCCGATCGCCACCACGTCGGTGAACGGCCGCCCGGCGAGGCCGCGCAGGCGGCCGCCGCGGATGCGATCGGTGAGGTCGCGCAGGGCGTCGAGTTCGGCTGCGACCTCGGCCGATCCCTCGACGCCGGCGAGCGGCGCGGCGGCACCGCTGCGCAGCAAAGCGTGCAGCACGGCGCGGTTTTCCGTGACATTGATGGGTTCCCCGCGCAGCAGGGCATCGCGCCGCTGCGCGACCGCGCATTCGACGGCGAGTTGTTCGAGCGGCCGCAACACGCCCGCCCCAAGGTACTGGCGCGACAGGTCGAGCGTAAGGCCGGCGCCGGACACCAGGAAGCCGTGCGGGGCGCGATGGGCGGCGTGCTGGGGGGCAAGCGCGGCAAGGGCTCGCCACGCGGGCAGGGTGGTGCGGGACATGTCGATCCGGGACGGCGTGAGAGGGCAGGGCCATTCTATCGCGTGGGCTTGCGTCGCTCGTTGGGCGGTACACTTGCCGGCCTCCTTCTTTGCCAGCGCATGTGGATCCCCGATGAATTCCTCGTTCAAGAGCAAGGCCGGCCTGGGCCGCATCTGGAATGCCCTCCTGTACTCCATCGCGGGATTGAAGGCCGCGTGGACCCACGAGCACGCGTTCCGCCAGGAACTGATGCTGGCCGCCGCGTTGGTACCGGTGGCGGCGCTGGTGCCGGTGACGCCGCTGGAGCGCGCGCTGCTGTTCTGTTCGATGCTGCTGGTGCTGATCGTGGAACTGCTCAATTCCTCCATCGAAGCGGTCGTCGATCGCTTCGGCCCCGAGATACACGAACTGGCCGGGCGCGCCAAGGACATCGGCAGCGCGGCGGTGTTCCTGGCCGACATCGTGTTCCTGATCCTGTGGGGGACGATTTTGTGGCCGGTCCTGCGAAAGTGGATCGCTTGACGGAAGCGTAAAATTTCCGATTCCGTAGGCAGGCTTCCGCGCGACGCTTGCTTTGCGGCCCCAAGCCCCTAGCCCCGAATCCCGAGCCCCGCAATGAACGACCTCGCCCACCCCCAACTCTCCGCCGACCCGCGCCACGACCCGGCGCGCGTCATCCGCGCCCCGCACGGCGCCACACTCAGCTGCCGGAACTGGTTGATTGAAGCGGCCTACCGCATGATCCAGAACAACCTCGATCCCGACGTGGCCGAGCGGCCGGAGGACCTGGTGGTCTATGGCGGCATCGGGCGGGCGGCGCGCGACTGGAAGTGCTACGACGCCATCCTGGCCGCGCTGAAGGCGCTGGCGCCGGACGAAACGCTGTTGATCCAATCCGGTAAGCCGGTGGGCGTGTTCCGCACGCATGAGGATGCGCCGCGCGTGCTGTTGGCCAATTCGAACCTGGTGCCGCACTGGGCGACGTGGAACCACTTCCACGAACTGGACCAGAAGGGCCTGATGATGTACGGCCAGATGACCGCGGGCTCATGGATCTACATCGGCTCCCAGGGCATCGTGCAGGGCACCTACGAAACCTTCGTTGAAGTGGGGCGCCAGCACTTCGGCGGGGAGTTGAAGGGCAAATGGATCCTCACCGGCGGGCTGGGCGGCATGGGCGGCGCACAACCGCTGGCGGCCACGATGGCCGGCGCCTCGATGCTGGCGGTCGAGTGCGACGAGACGCGCATCGATTTCCGCCTGCGCACGCGCTATGTCGACGCCAAGGCCACCACGCTCGATGAGGCGCTGGACATCATCCACGCCGCGCACGCCAAGGGGCAGGCGATTTCGGTTGGCCTGGTCGGCAATGCGGCCGTGGTGTTTCCGGAAATCGCGCGCCGTGCACGGGCGGGCGATGCGAAGGCGCGGCCCGACGTGGTCACCGACCAGACCTCCGCGCACGACCCGCTAAACGGCTACCTGCCCGCCGGTTGGACGCTGGACCAGGCGCGCACCCTGCGCGTGACCAATCCGCAGCGCGTGATCACCGAGGCCTCCACCTCCATGGCCGCGCAGGTGCGCGCCATGCTGGCCCTGCAGGCGCTGGGCATTCCCACGCTCGACTACGGCAACAACATCCGCCAGGTCGCCAAGGACCACGGCGTGGCCAACGCGTTCGATTTCCCCGGCTTCGTGCCGGCCTACATTCGCCCGCTGTTCTGCCGCGGCGTCGGCCCGTTCCGCTGGGTGGCGCTCTCCGGCGACCCCGAAGACATCGCCAAGACCGACGCCAAGGTCAAGGAACTGATCCCGAACGACAAGCACCTGCACAACTGGCTGGACATGGCCGAGAAGCGCATCGCCTTCCAGGGCTTGCCGGCGCGTATCTGCTGGGTCGGCCTGGGAGACCGCCACCGCCTGGGCCTGGCGTTCAACGCGATGGTGAAGTCCGGTGAATTGAAGGCGCCGATCGTCATCGGGCGCGATCACCTGGATTCAGGCTCCGTGGCCTCCCCGAACCGCGAAACGGAAGCCATGAAGGACGGTTCCGACGCGGTGTCGGATTGGCCGCTGTTGAACGCCTTGCTCAACACCGCCGGGGGCGCGACTTGGGTGTCGCTGCATCACGGCGGCGGCGTGGGCATGGGGTTTTCGCAGCATTCCGGCGTGGTCATCGTTTGCGACGGGACGGAAGCGGCGGCGAAGCGCATCGAGCGGGTGTTGTGGAACGATCCTGGCACGGGGGTGATGCGGCATGCGGATGCGGGGTATGAGGTTGCGCGGAAATGTGCGGGGGAGAAGGGGTTGAAGTTGCCGATGGGGGGGTGATGTGCGTGCATGGACTCAGTTGGGTTCGCAATCAATCGCATTCTTTTGCGGTGCGATTTCCGTCGGCATATTGTTCTCAGCCACACCACTCTTTTTTCCAGCTCATTCGGATCCTGCGTTCGGACAGTTCGGAGGCTTTCTTGTCAATGTCGCGCGGTTGATTCCAATTTGTGCGGTCGCATCTGGCGCCTATGTCGCGGGAATTCGGTTTCTTGCATTTGAAATCAAACCGATTTCGTCAGCGGCCTTAGGGTTTGTGGCCGCTTTATCTGGCGTGTTTGCAGCGGTCATCTCGACATCGCTTTTTGTTGGCGCAAGTTCGATGGTCTTGGTGTCGATTGGAGTACCGGCTGCCCTGATCGCTGCGAAGTCAGCTCGAAAGACTTGAGCGAGGTCCAATCTCGCAACAGGGTGAGTTCCTCGCGGCTTTATCAAGCCGGGGGTTGCCCGGCGGCAACTCCCTTTTCTTGCTCCGCCAAGAAAAGGAAGCAAAAGAAGGCGGCCCCAGCGTCCCCGCCCCGACGATGAAGCCGTCGGGGTTCCCTGCGCTTCTCGACGCGTCGGGCCGCCCGCTAAACTCGCGGCTCGAAAACATTGGTTCCGTAAGTCTTGGTGTCCCGCTCGCCGCTCAAACATAGCGGTCGGACTTCCCCCGCCGCGTCTGCGATGCTCGGCGGGGCCAATGGGGGAAAGTCAAAACAGCCGAGAAACGACGGGTGTCGTGTTTCCGTGGCGCCGTTGATGTGCAGGCAGTTGGGGTCCCCATTGCCGACGCTGAGCAACGGAGCGGTCGAAGGGGTAGTCCGACCGCTATGTCTGAGCGGCGAGCACTACTTGCTGGCTTACGCAATGCTCCGATTCGAGCCGCGAGTTTAGCGGGCGGCCTTCGGCCGCGAGTAGCGCAAGGAACCCCGGCAGCTTCATCGCCGGGGCGGCGGCGCTGGGGTCGCCTTTCTTTGCTTACTTTCTTTGGCGAAGCAAAGAAAGTAAGTAGCCGCCGGGCTACCCCCGGCTTTTTGATCAATGCGAGAACGATCAAGCAATCGAGGCTACTAAACGAAAGGCCAAATCAAAGTTAGAGGTCCCCGTCTTCACGGGGACGACACCTTTGGGTGGAACGCAAAGCCCTGCTTTGCGAAAGCCCCCACCTCAACGTAAACGTGACAACAAGGCGACCCTATCTCCCCTGCTGCACAATCCTGTCCATCACCGGCGCAAACACCCCCGTCCCGCGATCCACGAAGTATTTCTTCAACGCAAACGAAATCGTCCGGAACGCGATTTCGTCCCAGGGAATCTCGGACTCGGCAAAGAGCCGCACTTCCAGGCTCTCGGTTCCCGCGCCATAGTCCAGGTCGTTCAAGCGCGCCAGGAACAGCATGTACACCTGGCTAATCTGCGGCAATGAAAGAGTGACGTAGACCGACTCCACCGTCACGCGCGCGTTGGCTTCCTCGAGCGTTTCGCGGGCGGCGCCTTCTTCCAGCGTTTCGCCTTCCTCCATGAACCCGGCGGGCAGGGTCCACTTGCCGTAGCGCGGTTCGATGGCGCGCTTGCAGAGCAGGATCCGGTCTTCCCACACCGGCAGGGTGCCCACCACCACCTTCGGATTGAGGTAGTGAACATGGCCGCACACGCCGCACACGTGGCGTTCGCGGTCGTCGCCGTGGGGGATCGTGAACTCGATCTTGCCCGCGCCGCATTGCTGGCAGAACCGGGGCGCGAGGTTGGCGAACATGGGGGCAAAATGGTGATTGGACGCAAAGGGAAACTGCCGGGCCATGCTACCATGCGCCCGCTTTTTCATAGACGAATGCGGGGTTCTCGTGGCGTTTCGTGGGGTGATTCTTGGATTGATCTCGGCAGTGGCCGCAAGCGTTGCGCACGCCGAGGTGGCCATCGTGCTCAATTCCGGCGACGGCACGGTGAGCCTGATCGACAAGGCCACCATGACCGAGACCAAGCGCATCCCGGTCGGCAAGGAACCGCACCACTTGATGGCCACGCCGGACGACAAGTTCCTCATCGTCGCCAACGCCGCGTCGAACGACCTGGTGTTCCTCGACCGGGTCACCGGCGAAATCCAGCGGCGGCTGGACAAGATTTCGGACCCCTACCAGCTGGGTTTCAGCCCGGATCGCAAGTACTTTGTCTCGGTGTCGTTGCGGCTGGACCGCGTGGACTTCTACAACGGGGCGGACTTTTCGCTCCTGAAGCGCTTGGCGGCCCCGAAGGCGCCCAGCCACGTGGCGTTCAATGCGGACAGTTCCCTGGCCTTCGTAACCTTGCAGGATTCCAACGAGCTGGCGGCCTTCGAGTTGAAGACGCAGACGCTCAAATGGAAGATGCCGGTCGGCCAGATGCCCGCCGGCGTGTGGGTCACGCCGGATGACAAGTACGTGCTGGTCGGCATGACCGGCGAGGACTACGTGGAAGTCATCGACTGGCGCACGCAGAAAAGCGTGAAAAAGATCACCACCGGCAAGGGCGCGCACAACTTCCTGGCGGTGGGCGACGGCAAGCGCGTGTATGTGAGCAACCGCGTGTCCAACACGGTCAATGTCATCGACCAGGACACGCTGGCCGTTGTCGATACCATCCCGGTGCCGGGCGGGCCCGATTGCATGGAAGCGACCAAAGATGGCAAGCAACTGTGGGTCACGTCGCGCTGGGCGCGCAAGGTGACGGTGGTGGACCTGGCCACGAAGAAGATCATCAAACAGATCCCGGTCGGCAAGTCGCCGCACGGGATTTACTTTGCTTCGCATGCGGCGAGGAAGTAGGCACGCGACTTGATGTGGGTGATTGATCAACGACCGAAAATCCCCCTCAATCCCCCTTTAGGAAAGGGGGAAGTGAGTCGCTTGCAAACGCACAGAAGTCGACCTAAGTGCAGAACAAGCGCACGTACTTCCCCCTTTGAAAAAGGGGGACGGAGGGGGATTTGCAGCGTCGCAGCCATCGCGGCGGCGTCCCTTCTGCACCTTCCAACCCAAGCCACCCCCTGCAAAGGCACCCTCTACCTCACCGTCGACACCGGCCACATGGGCCCCGCCGAGGAGATGGCGGCGACGCTCAACAAGCACCAGGTCAAGGCGACGTTTTTCCTCGCCAACGAAAGGACAAAGCGCGGCGATGGATCGCTCGAACCCTCGTGGGCGAGCTACTGGAAGGCCCGCGCATCGGAAGGGCATGCCTTTGGCTCACACACCTGGGACCACTGGAAGTTCGTGCGCGACATCGGTGCAACCCAGGTGGTGTACGCCGCGGGCAAGCAATCGAAGACCCTGGACCGCGATGGCGTGTGCGCGGAACTGAAAAAAAGCGAGGAGGCCTTCAAGGCCATGACCGGCCGTGGCTACGACGGCCTGTGGCGCGCGCCGGGCGGCAAGACCACACCCAATGTGCTCAAGTTCGCCGAATCCTGCGGATTCAAGCATGTCGGCTGGTCGCCCGCCGGGTTTTCAGGCGACGAGTTGCCCAGCGACAAATACCCCTCGAACCAGCTGATCGCCCAGCAGCTTCGCTCCCTTCGCGACGGCGACATCCTGCTCTGGCACCTGGGGATCTGGTCGCGGAAGGACCCGCTGTATCCGCACCTGGATGCGTTGATCGGCGGCTTGAAGGCGAAGGGCTTCTGCTTTGCGCCCATGACCGCGCACCCGGCCTACCGCGCGCCGGCCGGCGCGGACGCGGCCCGGCGATAATCCGGCAGCACCATGTTCGAGTTCATTTCCCAGCTCTTTGCGCAGTTCCATGCGCATGTGTTTGAAGGCACCGTGCTGCCCCTGCTGCACCAGGCGGGCTTCGGCGGCTATGCCGAGCAGGCCTTCGATGCCACCGAGCTGTTCCTGATCGGCGCCATCGAGGTCACGTTGCTCGCCCTGATCCTCGGCGCGCTAGAGAAGTGGAGGCCTGTGGAGCCGCAGGACGAGGAGGCCAAGCGCGTGGATGTGCTGTACACGCTGTTGAATCGCCTCGGGCTGCTGCCGCTCATGATGTTCTTCCTGCTGATGCCGCTCGTCGACGGCCTCGATGGGTGGCTCCGGATGCACGACATCATCCCGGCCAAGATCGAGGATGTGTTCCCGGCGCTGCACCAGTGGCCGGTGGTGTCGTTCCTGTTCTACCTGGTGGTGCTCGATTTCGTGGCGTACTGGCTGCACCGCGGGCAGCACCGCTTCGACTGGTGGTGGGCGCTGCATGCGCTGCACCATTCACAGCGCCAGATGGGTTTCTGGGCCGACGACCGCAACCACCTGCTGGACGACTTGATCGTCGACGGCGTGTTTGCGCTGGTGGCGCTGGCCATCGGCGTGCCGCCGGCCCAGTTCATCACCATCCTGGTGGCCGGCCGCGTGGTGGAAAGCCTGTCGCACGCGAATCTCAAGTGGCACTTCGGCCGTATCGGTGAACGGATCATGGTGTCGCCGCGTTACCACCGCATGCACCACGCGATCGGCTTCGGCCACGAGGGCCGTGCGCGGGGCTGCAATTTCGCGGTGCTGTTTCCGGTGTGGGATCACCTGTTCGGCACCGCCAACAGCATGATTGAGTACCCCAAGACCGGCATCCGCGACCAGTTGGAGGGCCGCGCGTACGGCGAGGGGTTTTGGGAACAACAGGGGCTGGGGCTGGTCAGATTGATCCAGAGCCTGCGGCCGGGAAAAAGGATGCATCCATGAAGAAGAGCCGTGTAGTGATCCTTGGGTTGGCCGTTGCCGTCGGCGCACTGGCCGGGGGCGCACGCGCCGAACAGATCGACAGCCGCACCATGACCGGGGAGTTGTCGCCGGTGCTGACCTTCCGCAGCAAGACGGCGCCCATCTCGGACATCGCCATCGCGCCCACCGCCAAGCAGCTGGCGGACAAGGCGGTGGAAGCGTCCTACGGCCGTGCGCCGGTGCCCATCAGCGCACAAATCCTCGGCCTGGAACGGACGCCGGATCCGCTGGCGCCGCAGCGCGTCGGGGCCATTTTCGAGTCCGGCACCGCCTCGCTGGTGCCCGCGTGGGAAACGCACCGCGACGGCTTCGTGACCCAGTTCCGCGTGCGGTCGGCCGGCGCCAAGGGCATTCGCACCAAGATCCTCCTGCCGGCCGGCGTGACGCTGGGCGAAATCCGTGCACGCGCCGCGGATTCGGATGTCGCCGAGGGCATCCCGCTGGCGTTTGCGCACGCCGGGGAGATCTGGACCCCGTACACCGAGGGCGAAACGCAACTCATCGAAATCTTCTCACCCCAGCGCGTGACGGGTCTGGCGTGGACCGTGGCGCGCATCGGCCACTTCGAGCGCTCGCTCACCACCGGCGGGGGCGGCGGCGAGGCGCGCCAGGAGACTGCGGCCGGTGCCTGCAGCCCGGACGTGGCGTGTACCTCGAACGACCTCGCGCTGGACATGGCCATCGCCGAGCGTCGGCGGTCCGTGGCGCGAATCACGTTTGCCAGCGGGTCGAGCTTTTTCAATTGCTCCGGCACGCTGATCAATTCCAACGCGCAGCAGAATTTCTTCATGACCGCCAACCACTGCGTGTCCACGCAGGCGGAGGCGGCCAGCATCACCTTTCGCTGGTTTTACGAGGCCGCCACCTGCGGCGGCAGCGCCTCCAACCTGGTGCCCGAGGCGGTGACCCAGAGCACCGGTGCGCAACTGGTGTTCTCCAACAAGTTCGTCGATTCCACCCTGCTGCGGCTCAATGCCAATCCGCCGGTGGGCACGGTGTTCGCCGGCTGGAATGCGAATGTGCTGGCCGCCAACTCCAGCGTGGTGGCAATCAGCCATCCGGCAGGCGACGTGAAGAAGTTTGCGCTTGGCACGTTGCAGTCGCTGCAGAACCGCTCGGATGGCCTGATCCGGGTCTCCGGCTACGAGCAGGAGATGTATGCGGTACTGTTCAACCGCGGCGTGATCGAAGGGGGCTCGTCAGGCTCCGGCTTGTTTACTTTCAGCGGCGGCTCGTTGTTGTTTCGCGGCGTACTGTCCAATTCCACCGTGCGCAATGGCGGCGGGCTGTCCTGCACCAACACCAACGAGAACGCCAACTACGGCCGCTGGGACTATTTCCAGCCGCAGGTGGCCAGCATCCTCAATGGCGTCCTGCCGCCGGTGGACGACCACGTCAACCAG
>JAEUMZ010000151.1 GCA_016790765.1 Betaproteobacteria bacterium | reverse complement strand
AAACCGTCCACTCAATCGTCGCGCTTCGGACCGCGCAAGTCCGCGGCGTTGAGGTCCTGGCGCCACAACTCCTTGCCGTCGGCATCGAGGCTCCTGATCACCACCTTGCGCGCATCGCGCTTGCCGGAAAACTCCAGCGTGCAGAAATTGCGCGCGCCGACGAGGGTGCCGGGCACCAGGTTCGGCTTCGCGCGCTCCCTGTCCAGGCCGCCACCGACACCCGATGTCAGCGGCGAGCAGGTCAGTTCATACAACGGATAGGTGCCGGGGCGATCGTTCTTGTACAGCGCCGTGAAATGCCGATCGCCGGTGAGGAACAGGACGCCATCGACGCGATGGTCGGCGAGGAACTTGAGGAAATCCGCGTTTTCCTTCTCGTACTTGTCCCAGCCGTCGATCCACCACGGGCTCGGATTGGTGACCTGCGAGCCGGCCACCACGACCTTCAGACGCGCGCTGGAGGCGAGCAGCGCATTCTTGAGCCAGCGGACCTGCGCCGCACCGAGCATGGACTTGTCGGCCGACTGCAGCTGGTCGTGGTCGCGGTAGTAGCGGCCGTCGGTGAGAAAGAACTCGACCTCGTTGTACATGAAGTTCGTGAACGTACCCGGCGTCTCGGGGAGGCCGAAACTCGGGTTGGGAAAATGCCGCTTGAAGTGCGCCAGCGACTCGCCCTTGAGCCCGTAGCTGCCATTGGAATCGTTCGGCCCGTACTCGTGGTCGTCCCAGATGGCGTAGTGATTGCCGGTGCGCAGCAGGTTTTGCAGGGTGGGCCGCGCCTTGGCATAGCGCCAGCGGTAACCGAGGCCCCAGTCGCTGTCCCAATCGGCTTCGCGCAAGTAGGTGAAATCGCCGCCCCAGAGCGTCATGTCGGGTTTCTGCCGCGCCATGGACTCGAAGATGCGATCGGTGCCGGGCGGGCCCCCGTAGGGCACGGGGCCCGGGCGGTCGTACGCCGCCTCGTTGTCGTAGGCGCAGCTGCCGAAGGCGAGCTTCCAGTCCGGCGGGTCGGTGCGCCACTGCCACAGCGCCTGCGTGCGAAAGGTGAGTGATTGCGCCACCTTCGCCGCCTTGCCATTGAGCAGCGCGCGATAGCCGTAGGTCTGCCCGGGCTCGAGGCCGCCGATGGAAAACTGCGCGACGAAATCCTCCTCAGCGCGCAGCACGACCGTCGCCGACCGGCGTTTGTCGGCCGGTTTGGCCGTGTTCCAGAACTCGATCTGCGCCGTGCCCGGACCGTCGGCCTGCAGCCAGAGCCGCGTGCCGCGCTGGAACGCCGCGCCCGCCATGGGCCCGGCGGTCAGTTCCACGGCCGAGGCGACCGCAGCCATCCAGCAGAACATCCACAACAATGCCTTCATGGTCCATGCCCTTTCACGATCGAACGATGTTACCTGCGGCGGAACGGCGGCTCGCGAAAGCGCTTGCATTTTCCCCTGTGGCTGTATAAAAATACAGAAATCGGGGCCGGACCTTCCTGCGCCGCATTGTTGAAAGACTGCCGCCATGCAAGAACTGACCGCTCGCCAGAAGGAAATCCTCGCCTTCCTCAAGGCCTGGATCGAGGAAAACTCGATGCCGCCCACGCGCGCCGAGATCTGCGAGGCCCTGGGCTTCCGCTCGCCCAACGCGGCCGAGGAGCATCTGCGCGCGCTCGAGCGCAAGGGTGCCATCGAAATGCTGCCCGGCTCCTCGCGCGGCATCAAGATCCGCGACGACACGCCGTTCGATGCCGCCAACGACGAGGACGGCCTGCCGCTGGTCGGCAAGGTCGCAGCCGGCACGCCGATCCTGGCCCAGGAAAACGTCGCCGGCCGCTACCCGGTGAGTCCCTTGATGTTCAAGCCGAAGGCCGATTACCTGTTGAAGGTGCAGGGCATGAGCATGAAGGACGCCGGCATCGTCGACGGCGACTGGCTGGCCGTACACAAGACGCGCAATGCGCAGAACGGCCAGATCATCGTCGCGCGCGTGGACGGCGATGCCACCGTCAAGCGGCTCAAGGTCAAGGGCAAGCAGGCCTACCTCATCGCCGAGAATCCCGATTTCCTGCCCATTGTCGTGGACCTGGGCAAGCAGGAACTCACCATCGAGGGCCTGGTGGTCGGCGTGGTCCGAACGATGATGTAGGTTTGCTGACGCGTGACCGCTGACGGACGACGAATCCACGCTGTCGGACCGGATGGCATGCGCATCACGATTGTCGGCAACTCCGGTTCGGGCAAATCGACGCTGGCCGCTGCGTTGGCGGCGCAGCTGGGCGCAAGCCTGCTCGACCTCGACGCCGTGTATTGGGAACCGGACCAGATCGCCGTGGCGCGCGATCCTGCCGCAGCGCGTGCCGACGTGGTGGCGTTCTCCGCCGCGCACGATCGCTGGGTGGTCGAGGGATGCTACGCATCATTGGCCGAAGCGAGCCTGTCCGGCGCGCCTACCCTGGTGTTCCTCAACCCCGGCCTGGAGGTATGCATCGCGCACTGCCGTGCCCGCCCATGGGAGCCGCACAAGTACGCCTCGAAACAGGAACAGGATGCACGCCTGGCCTTCTTGCTTGATTGGGTGGCGTCCTATGCCACGCGCGACGACGACATGAGCCTGGGCGCGCACCGGCGCGTGTTCGACGCCTATGGCGGCCCGAAGCTGGAGCTCACGGCACCGGTCGGCGCGGATGTGCTGCTCGAGCGGCTGGCGACGCGATGACGTCCCTGTCCACTCCCCTGCGCGCCCCGTGTGCAACCCGGACCGCACGGATCGCACACCGGTGAGCTGCTGGATTGCCTTCCTGCGCGGAATCAACGTCGGCCGCGCCAAGCGCATCGCCATGGCGGACCTGCGCGCCTTGTGCGAATCGCTCGGGCATGCCAACGTCCGCACCGTGCTGGCGAGCGGCAATGTGGTGTTCGAATCGCGCGCGCGCAGCAGTGCGAAACTCACCGCACCGTTCGAGGCGGCGCTCGAGCGTGCGCACGGCTTTCGCGCGTCCACGGTGTTCATCACCCGGGACCAGCTCGAGGCCATCGTGCGCGCCAATCCGCTCGGCGAACCCGCCGATCCCGCGCGGTTCCTGGTCGCCTTGCCGTGCGCCGTGGATGCGCTCGATTCCGCGGCGCCGCTGGCGGCGACCGACTGGTCGCCGGACCGCGTGGCGTTCACACCGGACGCGCTCTACCTCGACGCCACGACGGGTTTGCTCGACAGCCCCCTCGTCGCCGCGTTCATGCGCATGACGCGCGACCGCTATACGGCGCGCAACTGGGCCACGGTGCAAAAGGTGCTCGACGCGGCACGCATCGACTGAAACCTCCAGCAAGGACGCGCGCCCCGGGCCGAAACCGCTCGGGCGGCCGCACCCGTCCTCGACTTTACCCGCGCAGCGCGTGCACCCATGTCGCCGGGCACGACGCCGGTCCCGCCAAAGTAGTGGCAAAATGCGCCCTCTTTTCATTCGCGGGCAGCACACCATGCTGGGCAAATTGTTCGGTGCCGACAAGGACCACAAGGCCGAAGCGACGACGGCCGAAGCGGCCAGGGCAGCCAAACCCGTCATCGACCGCGCGCCGTGGGAGGCGCAGCTGGCGAACGCTGCCGGCGATGACGCCGCGTTGCTCCGCCTGGCACTCGAAGTGCCGCTCGTCGACCTCAAGGTGGCCGCTATTGCCGCACTGCAGGGCGAAGCCGCGCTCAAGGAGGCCGAGCACGCGTTTCGCGACCACCACCGGCGTGCGCACCGCGAAGCCAAGCAGCGCCTGGAAAAGGCGCAATGGTTCCGCAAGTCGCGCGAACGCGCCGACGCGGTCATCGCGGACGCCGTGGCCCTGCGCGCGCAACCGGAACTGCCGGCCAACCGGCTGGTGGAACTCGACCGCGCGTGGTCGGCCATCGACCAGCTGGCGCTCACCGAGGACCAGGTGCAGGGCTATGCGGCGCACTGGGAAGCCCTCTCCAAGGGCATGCGCGCGCGCGGCGACCTGCTGGTGCAGACCTCGCGCTGGGCCAAGGACGTGCAGGCGGTGATGGGCCAGGCGCGCCGTGCCGCGCGCGAGGTCGCCGAGGGCCGCGCGCGCGCCGACACCCTCGATGTGCCGCGCGACCAGCTTGCGCAGTGCCTGGCGGCGGCGCCGACGGGCGAAAGCGCACTCGACGATGCCGACCTCAACGCCGCTTCGCTTGCCCTGCTGGCCAACCTGGCCGCGCTGGCCGAACGCGCCGCGTTCGTCGAGCGGTTGGCGGACGACCCGGCGTTGGCCCTCGACGAGGCCGCGTGGCAAGCGCTGCCGGAGATCGCGGACGCCGCGCTCGCCAAGCCGGTCCACGAACGCCACGCGGAGGCCGAGCGTGCCGCGCGCGCCCTGGCCGACCATGAGCGCAGCACCCTGGAAACCGCCGCGCGCGCCGAGCAGAAGGCGCTCGACCAGGCACGGCGCGACAAGTTGAAGGCGCTGATCGCGGAGGCGGAAGCCAAGCTTGCGGAAGGCCATTCGCAGGACGCGCTGACCCTGGTCAAGCAGATCGACGCCACCCAGGCCGGCCACGCGCCGGACAAGAAGCTGGCCGGCAAGATCCAGCACCTGCATGGCGAAATCGCGCGGCTGAACAAGTGGAAGCAGTGGGGCGGCGGCCGTGCGCGCGAGGACCTGCTGGCGGAGGCCAAGGCGCTGGAAACGCAGGCTGCGGCGCCGAAGCTCAACCTGCGCGAACACGACGCGGCGATCGACAAGCTGCGCGAACGCTGGAAGGAACTCGACAAGCTCGGCGCGCCGGGCAACAAGGACACCTGGCTCGCATTCGACGGTGCGCTCAAGGCCGCGTTCGCACCGGTTGCGGCGTTCCAGCAAAAGCTCAAGGCCCAGCGCGATGAGAATCTTGCGAAGCGCAACGCGCTGATCGCCGAGCTCGACGCCTTCGCACTGCCCGGCCCCGCCGCGGAAGCCGACGCCACGGCCGGCGGGGGCGAGACCCCGAAGCCCGATCACAAGGCCATCGCGCGCGTGCTCGACCACATCGACACCGAGTGGCGCAAGCTGGGCCCCATCGAGCACACGGTGCCGCGCGCCGCGACGGCGCCGCTGCTCAAGAAACTGGCCGCCGCCAGGGCGCGCCTGGAGGCGCCGCTCAACGACGCGCGGCGTGTCGAGGGCCTGCGCCGCGAGAAGCTCATCGCCGCGGCCAAGGCCCTGGACCCGAAAGCCCGCGACGCCATCACCAAGACGCGCGAATTGCAGGCCGAGTGGCAGGTGCACGCAAAGTCGCTGCCGCTGGCGCGCGAGGTGGAGAATGCGCTGTGGCGCCAGTTCCGCGAGGCCGTGGACGCCGTGTTCAAGGCGCGCGACGCCGAGCACAAAGCGCGCGACGATGCGTACTCCGCACAACGCAAGGCACGCGAGGACCTCATCGGCCGGCTCCGGGACCTAGGGCCGCAGCACGACGCCCACGCCATCCGCCAGACAATTTCAGAGACCGACGCCGCCTGGCGCAAGGCCGGCGAGGCCGCGCGCGCCGACATGGGCCGGCTGGAGACGCAATTCCGCGCTGCCAAGGACGCCGCCAAGCGCCTGTTGGAAGGCTCCGCCTCGCGCGAATGGCACGCCACCTGCGATGCGCTGGCCGCCAAGCTGCAGCTGGCGCGCGACGTCGAAGCCGGCACGCGCATGAAGTCCGACGACGAATGGGCCGCGATCCGCGCCCTGCCCGCCGCGTGGGAAGCGCCGCTCGCCGCCCGCCACAACGGTGCGCCCAAGGCGGCCGATCCGCTGTTGCTGTTGCGGCTCGAGGACGCACTCGACATTGCGTCCCCCGCGTCGCTGGCGGCAGCGCGCCGCGAACTCAAGTTGAAGGCCATGAAGGCCGCCATGGAAGCGCGCGTGGCGGTCACCGTCGGCGACAAGGACATCGCCGCCTGGGTCGGTGCGCTGTGCGCTGATGCCTCCCTGGCGGCGGACGACCGGTTGCGCCTCGACCGCGTGATCGACACCTTGCGCCGCAAGCCCCTCAGGCCGTAGTTTCGCGCCGCTCGCTCAGTGCAGCGTGGTCGCCGCCGCCGGGGGAAGCGCCGCGGCGGCCGGGCCGCGCTGGAGATACTCGCGCGCGATCACGTCGGCCGGCTGCGGGCGGCACAGGTGGAAGCCCTGCACCTCGTCGCAGCCAAGCTCGCGCAGCACGCCGAGCTGGTCGGCCGATTCCACGCCCTCGGCCACCACGCGCAGTCCCAACCCGTGCGCCAGCCCCGCGATGGCGGAGACGATGGCGCGGTCGTGGCGGCTCTCCGCGATGTCCTCGACGAAGGAGCGGTCGATCTTGATGCCGTTGATGTGCAGCTGCTTCACATACGACAGCGAGGAATAGCCGACGCCGAAATCGTCGAGCAGCACGCGGTTGCCGTTGTGCGCGATCTGCTCGAGCACGCGCCGCGCCGCCTCGGGGCGGGAAATGAGCACCGTTTCGGTCACTTCGAGCTCGATCAGGCCGGGCGCCACGCCGTGGTGCGCGGTACGCGCGGCCAGCTGCCCGGGCAGGCGCGAATGCAGCTGGCGCGCCGACAGGTTGATCGCCAGCGGCGCATTGGCCAGACCTGCGCGGCGCCACTCGGCCAACTGGGCGCAGGCGCTGTCGATCACCCAGTCGCCCAGTTCGGTGATCAGCGCCGACTCCTCGGCGATGCCGATGAACGTCGTCGGCGCCACCTCGCCCAGTTCCGGGTGGCGCCAGCGCGACAGCACCTCCATGCCGGTCAGCGCACGCGTGGCGATGTCGAACTTCGGCTGGTACACCAGCGACAGGGTCGGCCCGCCGATGCTCTCGCGCAGGCGGCTCTCGATCCTGAGGCGGTCGCGCAGGCGTTCGCCCATGATCTGCTCGAACAGGCGGTAGCCGCCGCGCATCTCGTCCTTGGCCGCGCGCATGGCGGTGTCCGCGCAATGCAGCAGTTTCTCCGCGTCGTTGGCGTCGTTTGGATACAAGCTGATGCCGACGCTGGCATTGAGGCGGAACACCTGGCTGCCGACGCTGTAGGGTTCATCGATCACGCGCAGCACCTCGCCGGCCAGCGCCTCGACGCTTCGCAGCCCGGCCTCGATGGGCAGGATCAGCACGAACTCGTCGCCGCCGACGCGCGCCAGGGTGCCGCGCTCCCCGGCCAGGCGGCCGAGGCGCTCGGCGGTTTCACGCAGGATGGCGTCGCCCGCGCCGCGGCTGCCGGCCTCGTTGATGCGCTTGAAGCGGTCGAGTCCGACATGCAGCACCGCCACCCAGCGCGGGTCGCCGCTGGACGAATCGATCAGGCGCCGCAGGCGGTCCAGCGCCAGCGCGCGGTTCGGCAGGCCGGTCATCGCATCGCGCGTCATCAGGTATTCGGCGCGCCGCTCGGCGCGCCGGCGCGCGGTGATGTCGGCGGTCGAGATGACGATGCAGGGCGTGCCGTCGATGTCCTGCAGTTCGCCCGAGAGCAGCACCTCCATCACGTCACCGTTCTTGCGTTTCAGGCGCGCCTCGAACTCGCGCACGCGGCGCGTCGTGGACAGGACGCGCACGAAGCGTTCGCGCTCGCGCGGGTCCTCCCACACGCCGAGCTTGAGCGCACTCTGGCCGATCACCTCCTCGCGCGCGTAGCCGAACAAGGTCAGGTAGGCGTCGTTGACCTCGACATAGGTGCCGTCCCTGAGGCTGGAGATGACGATGGCGTCCTGGCTGGAGCGGAAGATGCGTTCCAGGCGCTCGGCGGTCTGCTCGAGCTTGCCCGACAGCGCCGCCTCGCGCGCAAAGGCCGCCTGCACGCCGCGCATCAGCACCCGCCCGCCGATGGCGGTGCCCGCCAGCATCACCCACAGGTTGATGAGGCTTGCCAGTTCCACCGGCGGCCCCTTGACGGCCCGCACCCCCATCAACTCCGCCACCCCGATCACCGTCACCCCGAGGGTGAGAAAGGCCGCCTGCGCCCAATAGGCGCGCGCGGAAAGAAACACGCAACCGGCGAAGATCAGCGCCGGCACGCCGGTCATGCCGTAGTCGCGCGTGCCATTGCCCACCCACAGGAACGCCACCATCGCCACCGACACGATGGCAAACGCCTGCGCTGCCGCGCGCGCATACGCGCCGCCCAGCGCCACGTGCCAGGCCCACAACAGGCCCACGGTGGCGACCACGGCGATCCCTGCGGTGGTGATGCGCAACGTGAGTACGCTGCTCACCGCCAGCAGGGTGGTGACCGCGGCAAAGGTCAGGATGAGACCCTTGAGCGGCGTGGCGAACGCGCTGTCGCGGGAGCGGGGGTCTCGGGTCATGGCGTACCGTGGGCGAAGCGGATCGACGTGCGCGGCAGGGTTTGCCCAAGGGCACCTTAGCGCAATTCCGCCGAGGTCGTCTCGGCGGATCCACTATCGCATACAGCGTGCCCATTCGCGGGCTCTGTGCCTGCAGCGGCTCGGGTCAACGAATTCAGGGACAAACCCCAGCACTGGCAAGGTTCCCCAGCCAAAAATGCCCCAAACTCCGCGTCATTCCTAGTGTTTGACCCTGCACCACCCAGGGAATGCGCATCACTTCTGCGCGCGCTCCAGCGCCGCGATCTCACGGTCCGTGAATCCCGCGCGCAAGCGCGCTTCGCGATTGAACGGCCCCTTCGGCACCGGTCCGTCGCGCGCCGCGCGTTCACGCGCCTCAAAGGATTCCGGCTCGATGCCACGCGCCTTGCACAAGGCATGGAACCAGCGGTTGCCGATCGCCACGTGGCCGACCTCGTCCTCGAGGATGCGCGTGAGGATCGCCGCGCCCGCGTGGTCGCCCGCCTGCAGGAGCTTGTCGCGGATGCCCGGCGAGACATCGAGGCCGCGCGCCTCCATGACGCGTGGCACCAGGGCCAGGCGCGCCAGCACGTCGTCGCGCGTCTTCTCCGCGACGTCCCACAGGCCATTGTGCGCGGGGAAATCGCCATATCGGTGGCCGAGCGTGGCCAGGTGCGCGTCGAGCCATTCGAAATGCAGCGCCTCTTCCCGCGCCACACCGATCCAGTCGCGATAAAACGGAATCGGCAAATCCGCAAAGCGCCACGCAATATCGAGCGCCAGATTGACCGCGTTCGATTCGATATGCGCCAACGCGTGGATCAGCGCGGCGCGGCCCTGGCGCGTGGTACAGGAACGCTGCGGCACACGATGGGGGGACACCAGCACGGGCAAATGAGCCCGGCCCGGAAGGGTCTCCAGGCAGACGATGCGCGCGGCCGCATCGACGGGAGCTCCGGACCAGTCGGCAGCGCGGACGGCTGCGCACTTCGCGCGCGCATCCACGATCAACAGATGCTCGAGGGCCAGTGGACGCAGGGAATGCGTGGGTGTGCGCATGCGCCCATGCTAGCGCAGCCTGGCGGGCGCCAAAATGCAAAAACCCCCGCGCCGGAACGTGAGGGTTTTGCGATTTCACCGCATGGCCATTGCCGATGCGGGACCTTCCTGGCTGTCCTTATTTGAACGAGTAGATGATCGACACAAAGAAGGACCGGCCGCGCGGATCGCCATACGTCGGATCGTAGGTCACCTGGAAATAGCGAGACTGATTGGTGAACGGCGGCGCGGTATCGGCCAGGTTCAGCACGCCGGCCCGCACGCGCAGGTTGCGCGAAAAACTGTAGCTGCCGGTCAAATCCCACAGCGAATAGGCCTCGACATCGCGATCGCTCCACTCTGGCGCTGCCAGGCCCGGAACATTCTGGTCGCGATAGCCGGACATGAAACTGTTGGTGAGCGTCAAGCCGAACGGGCCGCGATCCCAATCGAGGCTCAACTTGTGACGCCAGCGCTGCACGGCCTTGTCGTCACGGAAGCGGCCGAGCCCATCGACCAGCGGCGAGCGCGGATCGGTGGCGAATTCGTATTCGGTGACGATCGTGCCCACCAAATCGGCACCGAAGCGGCCCAACGGGCCACTCTCCCCGCGCCAACGCAGGGCGACATCGAAACCGGCGGTATTGAGCTTGCCGCGATTTTCCTTCGTCACGCGGATGACGTCGACAAAGCCATCCGAGAACCGGCGCACGATCGCCGGATCGTTGTAGTACACGGGATTGCTGAAGATCGTTTCCTCGCCGATCTCGGAAATGATGTCGGATTTGCGAATGGTCCAGTAATCCAGGCTGCCGTTCCAGGTGCGCGACGGCTCGAACACCACGCCGACATTGAACTGCTTGGACTTCTCGGGCTTCAGGTTCGGGTTGGAGAATCGATCCACCGGCAGTTGCCCCACTTCGCCGGAAACGGGATCGCGCACGAAACTGGCCGTGATGCCGGCGCGCACCGGGCGGAACATTTCGGAAATCGACGGGGCGCGGAAGCCGGTGCCGTACGATCCACGGAACAACAGCGTCTTGTCCGGCCGGTAGCTCACACCCACCTTGGGGTTGGTCGAATTGAGCTTCGGCGTGGTGATGTTGAGCGCCGCGTCGTACACGCCTTCATAACGGTCCTGGCGCAGGGCGAATTGTCCTTCCCACTGCCTGGTGAACGGCGCGACGATTTCCGCATAAGCACCCTGCACGTTGCGCGTGTTGCGGGTATCGGCCAGCAGGGCGCCCGAGCTCGAGCGGTCCCCCACGACGTCGTTGCTCTTCAGGACATCCGTGGCGCGGAACTCGGTCACCTCGCGGCGCGCTTCCGCCCCGATCGCCAGCACCACGTCGCCCCCGTCCAGGCGCGACAACGTGCGCGTCAACTTGCCGTCGACGATCGTCGTGGTGCCCTTGGAAATGCGCGCAGCACCGCTCAGCTGGATCGACTGCATGAACGCGCGGCCGGCATCGGTCGACAGCGCGAAGGGGTTGTACGCGCCGCTGGCGATGCCCGCCAGCATGCGGGTGCGCGAAACCCATCCCCTCAGGTTTTCGTCGGTCGCTTCGTTCACGCTTTGATTGATGGCGGCATCGTAGTCCCAGCCGCTGAAGGACCCGCTGGCGCCCGCCACCACGCGGGTCGCCGTGCTTTCCACACGGCTGGTGCGGTTTCCGGCATCGGTCAAACGAAAGCGGAAGGCCACCGGCGTGGTCACGCCGGTCACCGCTTGCAGGGCGGCGGGAAGCGCAATGCCGGAGGTAGCGGTGATGTTCCCGGAGGTTGCCGGCGATGCCGCATAGTCGGTCTTGGTCTCACTCCACAGGCCCTCGACAAACAGCTGATGGTCGCCGGCCAACTGAAACGAGGCGCGGCCGACAAAGTTTTTCTTCTCCGATTCCGGGTAAATCTCGGTGTCGCCCATGTAGTTGTAACTGCATCCCTCGCGGCCGCCGGGGCCGGTCGGCGCGACCGAGTTGGGATTGTCGCCACCCGTGCACGAGGTGCGCGCGAAGTTGACGCGCCGCGAGCCGCTGTTGGGGCCGCCCGGACTCCAGGTGCCGTCCGCGTTGGTGCCGCGCAGCGCCGTCGTCGGATTGGCACGCACGAAGTTGTTCAATGCCGTCAGTTGCGCCGCGCTCAAGTCCACGTTCGCCGGGAACGAGTTGCTGGACAACTGCGGCGCCAGGCGACCGGGGAGGTCGTACTCCTTGATGAAGGCGCGCTGGCTCGAGCGCAGGGAACCAAGCTTTTGCATATCCACCGCCCCCCAGACATTGAAGCCGTCCTTGCCGAGGTTGCCGAACCCGGCGGAGGCGGAAAGGCTCGTCTTGGCCGCCCCGCCCTCCTCGGTGTCTGCCGAGTACAACTTGATTTCCGCGCCTTGGTAGTCGCGGCGGGTGATGAAATTGATCACGCCGCCCATGGCGTCGGTGCCGTAGATCGCCGATGCGCCGTCCTTGAGGACTTCCACACGCTCGATCGCGCCCGCCGGAATGTTGTTCAGGTCCACCCCGCTGTTGTCACCCGGTGAGGCGAAGTTGGCGAGGCGCCGTCCATTCAACAGGACCAGCGTGCTCGACACGCCCAGGCCGCGCAGGTTGGCCGCGTTGAAACCGCGTTGCGCGCCGGCCTGGTCCGTGATGCTGGCGCCATCCGTCAGGCCGCCCACGTTGGCGGAAATCTTCTGCAACAACTCCGAGGCCGTCGTCACCCCGACCTTGTCGATGTCCTCCTTGCTGACCACCAGCACGGGCAAGGCGGCTTCGCCGTCGATGCGCTTGATGGAGGATCCGGTGACCTCGATCTTCTCCAGCTTGGCCGGCGCGGCGTCCGTGCCGGGCGTTTGCGAATGCACGACAAATGAGGCCAGCGCGGAGGCCACAGCGGCGGCGGAGGTTTTCAGGGAAATGCGGAAGCGTTGCATGTGGGTGTGCTCCGTTGGGTGGTCCGAATGCGGGGTTCGAGTGCGGAAATTCCGGCGCGCCCGGAACCGCAATCCGGACAGGTGGGGCGCAGTGTAATCACGCCACCGCGCGTGAAAAGGGGGTTCCCCCGATCCGGTCGCATGGCCAAAACTCCGTGTCGCAAGTTTGAAAAACCGGCGTGACATTCCAACAACACCCGCCGGGCCGCCCGATGCGGACTTGCGCGAATGCGACGGCGAGTTATGCGTTGTGTGCCGGCGCGCCGCGGGCGATCGCGCGGTGTGTCAATATGCGCGCCGCCATGACCCTGAATCCATCCCCGCATTCGCATTGCCGCCGCATGCTGGCCATGGCGGCGCCGCTGGTCCTGCTGTGCGCGCTCGCCGCGCAGGCCCTGGCACAGGGCACGGCCGCCGTGATCGGCGGCGCCCTGCGCGCGGACAACCAGGCGGTGTGGTCGAGGCTGGTGCGGGACGCAGGCGGCGCGGACGCCCGCTGGCTGGTGATTCCGGCCGCTTCCGAGTCGCCCGAGAAGTCGGCGCAGGACACGCTCGCCACGCTCAGGCAATACGGCGCTTCCGGTGAAGCGATTCCGCTCTCGACGCGCTGGGCCGGGCAGGACGCGGCCGGCATCGCACGCGTGGCGCGCGACGAGGCCTGGATCGCCAAGGTGCGCGCGGCGCGCGGCATCTACTTCACCGGCGGTTCGCAGGAACGCATCACCGCGGCGTTGTTGGAAAGGGACGGCAGTGACACGCCGCTCCTGAAGGAAATCCGCGCGTTGCTCGCGCGCGGCGGCGTGGTGGCCGGATCGAGCGCCGGCGCGGCCGTCATGTCCACCACGATGATCCGCGACATTTCCGACATCCTCGGCGTGCTGCAGACCGGCATCGACAAGAACATCCACATGGATCGCGGGCTCGGGTTCGCCGGCGCTGCATTCCTGGCCGACCAGCATTTCATCAAGCGTGGCCGCATCGGCCGCCTGCTGCCGGCGATGCATGCAGCCGGTTACACACTGGGCGTGGGCGTGGAAGAGGACACCGCCATCTTCGTGCGCGGCAGCACCTTTGAAGTGGTGGGTTCCGGCGGGGTGGTGGTCGCCGACCTGGCCGGCGCAAAGGTTGCGTCCACGGCACCTTTCGCCCTCACGGATGCCGTAGTGCATCTGCTTGACCGCGGCGACCGCTTCGATGTGGACGCGCGCAAGGTCATTCCCGCGCCGTCGCGCGTGCCGCGCCGCATCGATCCGCACGCCAAGGATTTCAGGCCGTACTACCGCGATGTGCCATTCGAAGCCGCCATGCTGGGTGATCGCGCCTTCGTCAACGCCATGACCACATTGCTCGACAGTCCGAAACGCGAGGCGCTGGGCGTGGCCTTCAGGCCCAGCGAGCGCGATGGCCAGAATCCCGGCATCGAATTCCGTTTGACCAAACGGCCCGGGACGCACGGCTACGCGCCCAGCAGCCGTCTGGGCGAGGAGTTCACCGTCGTGGGCATGGGCTTGGACCTCACGCCGGTGTTGATGGCGTCGCCCTTGTATCAACCGCTGCCGCTGAAGAAGGCGGGCGAATGATCGC
>JAEUMZ010000132.1 GCA_016790765.1 Betaproteobacteria bacterium | reverse complement strand
GGCATGCCGGCGGGCGAGCCGTACTTGATGAACACCTTCAAGTATTCGGTGCCCACGGCCAGCGTCTTGTCGGTGGTGAGCGGCTTGCCGGTCGCGCCCTTGCGCAACACGCCGTGGCAGCCGGCGCAGCGCTCGAAGTAAATGCGCCGCCCGCGGTCGAATTCCATCTTGGTCATCGGCGGCGCCTTCGGGTTGACGTTCTGGTGCATCTCGGTGTCCGCCAGCGGCGAGGCGCCAGCCTGGTATTTCACCTCCGCCGGCGTCACGTGCTTTTTCGACGGATCGGTGGCGGGTGCGGTCGATTGCGCAACGGCCGCGCCGTTCAACACCAGCGCGGCGCAGAGCATCAGGGGTCTTGGATCCAGGGTTAGCATGGTGTCTCCTCGGTTCTCGTCATGGCGCGCGCCGTCGTGCGGCGCGAGCTCGAATGAACCTAGGATCGCCGTTGCGCAAGGCTGCTTCCTTAAGGCGTGCTAAGAAACCGGCGCAAACGCACGTTCACGGTGCGGCCGGCGGCGTTGCCATCAACCGGTGATCGATCAGGTCGATGCGCCAGCTGATCGTGCCTTGCGCATCGGGCAGCTCCAGCGCAGCGTGTTGCGCAACGACGCCATCGCGCACCGCCCCCAGGTCCGGCACGCCCTTCAATGCGAACTGCGCAATGCGCCGCCGCACGTCCAGGTGCAACAGCGCCAGCGTGCAGCCGCCGGGCGGCGAATCGGCGCGACACCCCACGACATACGCGCCAGTGCGGTCGAGTGCAAAACGCGGCAGGGCGGCATCGAGGCGCGTGCGCCGGACGCCGAGGTAGCCGCGTTCCGGCACGCCCTCGCCCAGTCGAAAGTCGTGCACCATGCCTTGGTAGAGGTCCGGGGCCTTCGGGTCGATGGAGATTTCCCAGATTTCCGGCAGCGCCTCGAAACCGACAACAAAACTCCTGCGCTCGCGCGCGAGGCGGATCGCGGAGACGCGTGAGGGATCCGCGCCGCCCGCCGCTGCGACGTTGATGCGCTTGAGTTCGCGGCCGCTGGCGGCATCGGTGATGACGAGTGCCGCGCCGCTGCCGACCATGCGAATGCCTTCAGCCTCCAGCCGCACCGCATCGCCAACTCCCTGCGCGGGGACATGAACGCTTCCCAACGCTGCAACCACCGTTGCCGCGATGAGCAGTGGGCGCCTCATGGCGCGACGTCGATGACTCCCATCATCTCCGGGTGCGGGCCGCAGGTGTACGCGTGGCGGCCGGGCTTGTCGAAACGCTTCTCCCAGGTATCGCCGGGCAGCAGGCGCTCGCTCTCGGGGGCCTCCGGGGAGGTGAAGCGAATCGAGTGCGAGGTGCGCTTTTCCTTGTTGGTCCAGCGCACCACGGTGCCCGGCTTGACCTTGAGCGTGGCCGGGCGGAACTGGTAATCGAGGATCTCGACCTCGACGCGCACGGGTTTCTCCACCTCGGTGGTGGATGCGACCGACAAGGCCGCCCCCGCCGCCATGACCAGCGGGATGCCGAGCAGCGCATGCAGCCGCACGTCGATTCCCTAGTTCTTGGCCGCCACGACATCGGCCTTCGCGCCCAGGCCCAGCGTGTAGCCCAACGAGACATGATGGAAGCGATAGACCGTCTTGTCGGTGTGGATGGCGATCCCGAACGGGATGACCTGGCCCTCGCCCATCGCCACATCGCCCTCGCCGCCGGTGAGCTTGCGCGTGAAGGTCACCGTGTAGGCGCCGCCCTTGTTCTCGCCTTCCGCCTTCACCAGGGCCTTGCCGTCCTTGTTCACGCGTTCCGCCGCGACATGGCCGTCGAGGAACAGGGCGCCCTTTCCACCGGCCCCGCTCTTCCATTGGATGTAATCGGCAAACACCCCGCCGGCAAGGTTCGCCCCGGTCACATACTTCTTCTTGTCCGGCTTGGCATCCGGCATCGATCGCGCATCGGCGTGGCAGGTGGCCCAGCAACCCACCTTGTCGGCCTCCGGCACCTTGCCGTTGAGGAACATGACGGCCACCTTGACGTCGTGCTTCGGATCCTTGTCCTCGCGCGGCGCGGCGGCGGCAGCGTCCGCGGGCGGCTTGAAGCTCACGCGCAAATAGAGGTGGTCCTTGTCGTAGGCCGCCTGGACGCCCACCGGAAACGACATCGTCTTCGGCGCGCCGACCGGCTCCAGCTCCTTGTCCGCCAAGCGCTTCATGTCGAAGTTCAGCGCGCCCTTCTCCTCGTGGCAACCCGCGCAGGATTCCCCCTTGCGCAGGCCCACGGAGCCGCTGTGGTTGGCCTTCTTGGTCGCCCACTCGATGGGTGTCACGCCGGCATGGAACACCTGGATGTCGCGCTTGGGAACCTTGCTCCAGTCTGGCGCGGCATTGGCCGAAGGCGCCGCAAACACCAGCAGGAGCCCGGCGGCAGCGGAAAGTCGGATATCGAACATGTGAGGTTCCTTTCTGTGAGTCGCGATTGCGCCGTGGCAAACGCAGGTTGACGGTCAATCGTCCTCTTCCTTCATGCCCTTCGGCTTGCTGTGGGCAATCCCCTTGTGGCAGTCGATGCAGGTCTTGCCTTCATCACGGCCGATCTTGTGCATCTTCGCGCCACGCAGCTTCTGCCTTTCGGTATCCATGCTGTCGAAGCTGTGGCAGTTGCGGCACTCGCGCGAATCGTTCGCCTTCATGCGCTTCCATTCGTGCTCGGCAAGGTACAGCCGCCGGGCCTCGAACTTTTCCTTGGTGTCGATGCTGCCGACCAGCTTTCCCCAGAGTTCCCCGCTGGCCTGGATCTTGCGGACCATCTTCGGCCCCCACTCCTTGGGCACATGGCAATCGGGACAGGTGGCGCGCACGCCGGTGCGGTTGCTGTAGTGGATCGTCTTCTTGTATTCCGGATAGACGTTGTCGCGCATCTCGTGGCAGCCGATGCAGAACGTCTCGGTGTTGGTTGCCTCGACCACCGTGTGGAAGCCTCCCCAGAACAGGATGCCGCCCACGACGCCCAGGCTGAACAGCACCGCGAAGGACAGCTTGCTGGGCCGCCACAGGACACGCCACAGGCGCCGCAACCGGCCCGGATTTTCGTTGTTGTTCCCGCTCACGCGTCAATCTCCCGAATGGGACCGGCTCGCGGCCCGCCGGAACGCTCCGGCGGGCCGCGCGGTCGATCAATAGATGTCGAACTGCGTGTTGTAGACGTTGAACTTGCCGGTCGGCGTGATCATGTTCGGATCGGTGATGACTTTCTTGAGCTTCAGGGTCTTGTCGTCATAGATCACGATGGCCGAACGGTCGGTCTTGCCGCCCCACAGCGACAGCCACACCTCGTCGCCCGCCTGGTTGTATTCCGGATGCGTCACGCGGCGCAGCGCCTTGGATTCCGGCAGGCCGGAGTCCTTGGCCACGTTCAACTTCACCGGCGCCTTCGAGAGGTCTTTCAAGTCATAGACGTACACGGCCTCGGTGTTCTCGCGCTCCGGGTTCATCGGCAGGTCGGCCCACAGGTGGGTG
Source organism: Betaproteobacteria bacterium (assembly GCA_016790765.1). GTDB lineage: Bacteria > Pseudomonadota > Gammaproteobacteria > Burkholderiales > Usitatibacteraceae > UKL13-2. The sequence goes on along the minus strand of JAEUMZ010000132.1, from coordinate 1,275 downwards.
GACTTCGGGTGCGTCTTGACGAACAGGTTGCCCGCGCCCGCCATCTTCAGTTCCTCCACCACCTTCCAGTTGTACTGCTTGAACTTGGCGTGCTCCTTCTTTTCCGAGGGCGTGGAAATCAGCGACACCACCGCGTCACCCAGGTGCCCGGTGGCCCATACCGGTCCGTACTTCGGGTGGAAGAAGTTGGCGCCGCGGCCCGGGTGCGGGATCTTCTTGGTGTCCACCAGTGCGGCGAGCTTGCCGGTCTTGGTGTCCACCGCCGCAACCTTGTGCGAAGCGTTGGCCGCGACGAGGAAGTAGCGCTTGGACGCATCCCAACCGCCGTCATGCAGGAACTTGGCCGATTCGATCGTGGTGGTCTTCAGATTCTTGATGTCGCTGTAGTCCACCAGCAGGATCTGCCCGGTTTCCTTGATGTTCACCACCCACTCAGGCTTGATATGCGAGGACACGATCGAGGCCACCCGCGGCTCCGGATGGTATTCGCCGTCCACGGTCATGCCACGCGTGGAGACCACTTTCACAGGTTTCAGCGTCTCGCCTTCCATGATCGAATACTGTGGTGGCCAATAGCTGCCCCCGATCAGGTACTTGTCTTCGAACCCCTTGAATTTCGACGTGTCCACCGAGCGCGCATCGGAACCCATGCGGATGCTGGCCACGGTCTTCGGCGTTTCGTACCAAAGGTCGATCAATGTCACGAGACCATCGCGGCCCACGGTGTACACATAGCGGCCCGATGCCGACAGGCGCGAGATGTGCACCGCGTAGCCGGTATCGAGGATCTGCCAGATCTGCTTGGTGTCGCCGTCGATCAACGCCAATTTGCCGGTATCGCGCAAGGTCACCGCGAATACGTTCTTGAGGTTGATCTTGCTCATCTGCTTCTTCGGCCGTTGATCCACCGGCACCAAAAGCTTCCACGAGGCCTGCATGTCCTTCAGGCTGAACTCGGGCGGGACATCGGGCGTGCGCTGGATGTAGCGCGCCATGATGTTGATCTCTTCCTTGGTCAGGATGTCGTCGTAATTGACCATGCCGCCGTCGGTGCCGTAGCCGATGATCTTCTCCAGGCGCGTCTGGCCAAGCTTGAGCGTGCCGCCTTCCTGCACGCTGCCATCGGCGGCCTTCTTGGACCAGTGCGGTTCGAGGTTCTTGCCCGTGGCACCCTTGCGCAGCACGCCGTGGCAACCGGCGCAGCGTTCGAAGTAGATCTTCTTGCCCGTCTCCACCTCGGCCTGGGTCATCTCGGGTGCGGCGGCGGTCTGCGCC
>JAEUMZ010000117.1 GCA_016790765.1 Betaproteobacteria bacterium | reverse complement strand
ATTCAAGATCGACCGCGACATCCCGGTGCAAACCGTCCATGAGGCCTTCGTGCCGAAGGCCATGGTGGCGGACGTGTTGCCGCAGCTGCGCGAGGGCGATTTTGTCAACGTGGTGTCGAGCAAGGGCAGCGAGACGCTGGTGACGCACGTCGGCCTGATCGTGCTCGGGCCGACAGGCGAGCGACGGCTGATCCACTCGGCCGAGCCGATGGTGCGCGAGGAGTCGTTCGACGCGTTCATCGCGCGCGCCCTGGAGCGCGAGGCCCGGACCCCCAAGGGACGCGCGCCGCTGCGCCTGATGGGCTTCAAGTTCCTGCGCCTCAACGAGCGCCCCGAACCACCGCCGATGAAACCGCAGCCGCGGCCGGGGCGCTGACCGGGGCCGGCTAGCGGGCGGCCACGCCGGCGGCGCGTGCTGCGAGCGTGCCGAATTCCGCATATAGCGGCACGATCACGCTTTTTTCATCCGGGTACACGCGGTTGGAGAGCAGCACGTAAAAACTGTGCGCGGCCGGATCGATCCACAGCACGCAACCAGTGAAGCCGGTGTGGCCGAAGCTGCCCGGCGAGAACAGCGCCCCGCGCGGTCGCGCGTACGGCGAGTCGAGGTCCCACCCGGCGGTGCGCCGTTCCTTGATGCCGGCCGGCGATTGGGACGCGGTGAGGCGCGCCACCGCGTCCTTCGACAACAGCCGCTTTCCCCCGGTCACGCCGCCGTCGATGAGCATGCGCGCGAAGCGGGCGAGGTCCTCGGCGGTGCTGAACAACCCCGCGTGCCCGGCCACGCCGCCCATGAAGCGCGCGGTGGGGTCGTGCACCACGCCGGTCAGTTCGGCGCCCGGACCGAGGTCCGCGTGCGGGGAATCGACCCCGGCATCGAGCACGCGCAACGTGGGGGCAATCTCGCCGGCGGGGAAGCGCTCGAGCGGGCGATAGCCGGTGCGCGTCATGCGCAGCGGCTGGAAGATGCGGCGCGCGGCGAACGCGTCCAGCGTTTCCCCACTGGCGCGCTCGACGATGGCGCCAAGCAGGATGAAGTTCACGTCCGAGTAGCGGAACGCTGTGCCGGGTGCGTGCGTGGGCACCTGCGCGCAAGCGCGCTCCAGCCCGGCCGCACGGCCCGACCACGCCGGCCGCTTGGGCACGCCCGCCGGGAGGCCTGAGGTGTGGGTGAGCAGGTGGGTGAGCGTGATGGCGTCCCGGCCGGCGCCCGCGCAACCGGGCAGGTGGTCGATCAGGCGCTGGTCCATGCCGAGCCGTCCCTCATCGATCAGCATCTGGACCGCGGTGGCGGTCACCACGACCTTGGTCAGGGACGCGACGTCGAAGATCGTCTGTGCATCGGTGACGGCTGCGCCAGCTTCATAGGTGCGCGCCCCGCGATGCCACGCCTGCCGGTTTCCTGCGCGTTCCAGCCAGAACGAAGCGCCCGGAAACTTCTTCTCGGCGATCGCCTGGTCGAGCGTGCGTTCGATCGCCGCGCCGTGTTCCCTCCACGCGGGCGGTGCGACGGCGCATCCACCGAGAACAACCAATGCGCACAGGGCAAACCCCAGCAGGGACGCGGCGTTCCAGCCATTTCTGGCCTGGGAGGCGCACCCTTCCTTGGGTTTGGACGATAGAAACGCGCAGATGGCCACGGATAGGCCCTGCACGGCGAAAGGCACGGGACAATTCATCGACGCAAGGATACGCGTCCCGGCCGATCATCTACACTGCCGTCGCTTGCGTACAGCTGCATCGTTCCCGGTTCCTTCCCATTCCCGCCATCGCGCGCGCCATGCTCACCCTCCACCACCTCAACAATTCCCGCTCGCAGCGCATCCTGTGGCTGCTGGAAGAACTCGGTGTGCCCTATGAGATTCGCAAATACGCGCGCGATCCGGTCACCTTGCGCGCGCCGGCGGATCTCCGGCGCATCCACCCGCTGGGTAAATCGCCGGTCGTCACCGACGGCGCGGTCACGGTGGCGGAATCGGGCGCGATCATCGAGTATCTGATCGACACCCACGCGCAGGGCCGCATGATCCCGCCTGCAGGAACAGAGGCGCGACGGCGCTATACGTACTGGCTGCATTTTGCCGAGGGGTCCGCAATGCCGTTCCTGCTGATGAAGCTGGTGTTCAACCGCGTGGAGTCGGCGGACATGCCGTTCTTCGTGCGGCCCGTGGTCCGCAAGGTCTCCGCGCACGTCAAGTCGTCGTTCATCGACCCCGAACTCCGGCAGCAGCTCGACTACATGGAAGCGGAACTGGCCGCCACCGGCTGGTTTGCCGGCAATGAGTTCACGGCGGCCGATATCCAGATGAGCTTTCCGCTCGAGGCCGCGGCCGCGCGCGGCGGGCTGGATGCGAAGTATCCGAACCTGGCCCGCTTCCTGGAGCGCATTCATGCGCGGCCGGCCTACCAACGCGCGCTCGAGAAAGGCGGCGAGTTCGGCATCGTCGGTTAACGGCAGCCCCTGCCGCACGAGGGGCGGCACGCAGGACCGAACGCGAGCCACATGTTCGGCTGTCCTTGCGGTATCGTCTGGTCTCAGGGGGGGATTCGGCACATGGGCAAACCAAAAGGCCAGACCAAGGCAAACACTTCGCGCGCGCCAGTTGCGGCGCCGGCAAGCCAGGACATGGGCTGGGGGCTTCGCTATCACGCGGGCCGGCTGCGGACGGCACTGTTCTTCCTGGTCGTGGCTGCCGGCATCGTGGTGTGTTTTGGCCAAGGCGGATCCCTGGGTGCGTGGTTCCTGCGCGACCAATACGTGGCCACGCGCGCATCCGTCGTCAAGGCGCCCTACTGGGCCGATGCCCTGGATCCGCAGCCGGACCCGTACGGCGCCATCGCCGGCTGGCACGTGGACCTCAAGGTCGCGGACTACCCGTTCTCGCTCGCAGTGGCGCTTTCCGACCTCGATCCCTCGCGCAACTACGTGGGCAAGGACACGCCCCCCGATGCGGCCAAGTTTGCCGCCGGATCCACGCATCCGGTGTGGTTCTATGCCGATGCGCGCTGGAAGGCGCCGGAAACGGTCTCGCTCATCGAGCGGCCGCCCGCCTTGTTGATCGGCCGCGCGGCATTCCCGCGCTTCCCGACGTTGGCCGAGGCGTTCGAGGACAGCGATGCGCTGCCCATCGTGTGCGGCGGCGCCCTGGCCCTGGCGGCGATCTTCCTGGTGCTGACGGTGTACGGACGCCGCGGGGGCGAGACGGCGGGCGAGGCGTTCTCAGTGCGCGCATCGAAGGGCTTCGTCGCACTCCTGGTGGCCGGCGGCGCATACGTGATCAACAACGATCATCCCCTGACCGGGGACGAGGCGCGCTATGTGCCGGCCGAGATCATCGTCACGCGCGAACCCTATCCGGACGACAAGCTGTCGCACTATGCGGGCTACCGGCTGGTGTGGCGCACCTGGCGTCTCGATGCCCGCCTGGCCGATGCGAAGGGAACCGAGTTCAGCATCGATGTCGATGGCCTCGACCCGCACCGCGTGCCCTGGGCCTCGCGCCATTCACCGGACTTCTCGGCGCTGCAGCCGGGTACCCGGCTGCCGGTGTGGCGCTCGCCGTTTCATTCGTCCAACCTCGACGGCATCACCACCCACAAACAGTCGTTGTATTGGGAGGCGTTCCTGTCGCGCGAACGCTGGCCGAACCGCTACACGTGGCGCGAGTTCATCCAGGACTCGCCGCTGGCGGTTGCGTTCATGGCGACCTGCCTGGCGCTCGCCGTCGTGTTCCTGATTCCACTCGGCGGGCGGCGCGCGAAGGATTAGCGCACCGCGTTCTGGACCCGCCGGTCCCGGCAAGGATGTTCAGCGCAGCCTGCGCTGTTCCTTGCACGCCTCAATCAACTGCTGCAGCCGGCGCTCGCGCGTCTCATCCTGCTTGGCGCTGTTGACCCAGTGGATCACCACCTTGCGATAGCTGGGCGGCGTGGATTCGAAGTAGGTCCAGGCCGCCTTGTGGCGCTGGAAGGCCTTGACGGCAGGCGCCGGCAAGGCCAGCTCGCCGCGCTGCTCGAACGCATATACGGCTGATTTTTTTGCAGTGCGCTTGGCAAATGCCGCCAGGCCGGCCGGGGTCATGCGCCCGGCGGCGGTGAGCGCCTCCACCTTGGCGATGTTCACCGCGCTCCAGATCGAGCCGGGACGCCGCGGGGTGAAGCGGATCTTGTACGACTCCGCATCGATGCGCGTGCGCACGCCGTCGATCCAGCCAAAACACAGGGCCTCGTCCACCGATTCCGGCCAGGTCATGCAGGGCTTGCCGGAACCGACCTTGTGGAAGCCGACGATGAGTTCGGCGTGCGTTGCGGCGTGCTTTTCCAGCCAGGCGCGAAAAGCGGCAGGTGCTGCGAAGAATTTCGGGGCCGGGCCGTTGTCGCGCGCCATGCGCCAGCGTCAGACGTTGAACCGGAAGTGCATCACATCGCCGTCCTTGACGATGTAGTCCTTGCCTTCCAGCCGCATCTTGCCCGCCTCCTTGCACTTGGTTTCTCCGCCCAAGGCGACGTAGTCGTCGTATGCAATGGTCTCCGCGCGGATGAAGCCCTTTTCAAAGTCAGTGTGGATCACGCCGGCCGCCTGCGGGGCGGTGGACCCCTTGTGGATGGTCCAGGCGCGCACTTCCTTCTCGCCGGCGGTGAAGTACGTCTCCAACCCGAGCAACGTGTACGCCGCGCGGATCATGCGGTCGAGGCCCGGCTCGGTCATGCCGATGTCGGCCAGGAACACCTGCTTGTCCTCGTCGGAGAGTTCTGCAATCTCGGCCTCGATCTTGGCGCAGATCGCCACCACGGGTGCGTTCTCCTTGGCCGCATGCGCGCGCACGCTGTCGAGCAGGGGATTGTTCTCGAAGCCGCCCTCGATCACGTTGGCGACGAACAGCACGGGCTTCGCGGTGAGCAACGACAAGGGCTTGATGAGCGCCATCTCCTCCTCGGAGAGCTTCATGCTGCGCACCGATTCGCCGTTGTTGAGGTGCTTCATCATCGGCTCCAGGATCGCGGCGAGCTTGGCGGCCTCCTTGTCGCCCGAACGCGCGGTCTTCTGCGTCTTGTGCAACGCCTTTTCCACCGACGCCATGTCCGCCAGCGCCAGCTCGGTGTCGATGACGGCGATGTCGGACAGCGGATCCACCTTGCCCGCGACATGGATCACGTTCGGGTCGTCGAAGCAGCGCACCACGTGGGCGATGGCGTCGGTCTCGCGGATGTTGGCCAGGAACTGGTTGCCCAGGCCCTCGCCCTTCGAGGCGCCGGCCACCAGGCCTGCGATGTCGACAAACTCGACGATCGCCGGAATGACTTTCAGCGGCTTGTCGATGGCGGCGAGCTTGGCCAGCCGCGGATCGGGGACTTCGACGATGCCGATGTTGGGTTCAATCGTGCAAAACGGATAGTTTTCCGCCGCGATGCCCGCCTTGGTCAGCGCGTTGAAGGTGGTGGACTTGCCCACGTTGGGGAGTCCGACGATGCCGCATTTCATGTTCGATTCCGTCAGGGGTAAGGGGTAAGGGGTGAGGAGTGAGGAGAAGGTCTCCGCACTCCTAACGCCTTTCGCCAGACAGCCAGGTTGATCTACTTTTCTCGGCGGGCAGTCGCCTCACCCTTCACGCCTCCCTCCTCACGCGCCTTCGTATGCAATCTCATCATCGCAGCCTCCATGTCACCGTCTGCAATGAGGGGCCACAGCGCAAGGCAGCGGTCGATACACTCGTCGATGGCTTTCTGGTCCGCCTTGTCGGGGCGGTGCAGCACGTAGTCGACGACTTCATCACGCGTCATGTCGCCGCCAAACTTCGCGGCCAGGTCGCGCGGGTGGCCGATGCCGATGCGCAAGCGCCAGAAATCGCGCGTGCCCAAATGGGCGACGATGTCCTTGACGCCATTGTTGCCCGCCGCGCCGCCGGTCTTCATCTTGGCGCCGCCTGCAGGCAGGTCCATTTCATCGTGCACCACGAGCACTTCTTCGGGCGTGACCTGGTAGAACTTGGCGAGCGACCCGACGGCCAGGCCGGATTTGTTCATGTAGGTCGTGGGCTTCACGAGCCACACGCCGCCGGCCTTGGCGACCTCGCCGTGAAACTTGCTTTCCTTCCTGAACGACGCGCCAAGCTCACGCGCCAAGGCCTCGACGAACCAGAACCCCGCGTTGTGGCGCGTGAGTTCGTATTCCTTTCCGGGATTGCCGAGGCCGGCGACGATTTTGATGGGGGAGTTCATTCTTGGGGCTGGGGACTGGGGGCTCGGGGCTGGGGTTTCTCGTCCCGCAAATCGTGTGGCTCCGCCGCCGCTTTTCCCTGTTCAAGCCGCGCAAGAGCAGGATTTCACCCTTGCGCGTTCTCAAAAAAAATGCCCGCCAACCGAATCGGCGGCGGGCATCGCGAGTGTGAATCGCAACAAGCAGCGGGTTATTTCTTGTCTTTTCCGCCCTTGTCGTCCTTCTTGGGAGCCTCCTCCTCTTTTGCTTTCTGGTTCGCGGCCGGCACGTCGGCAGCAGCGACGGCGGGTGCGGTTTCTTCCTCGGCCACCACGGCGCGCGGGATGATGATGGTCGCGATCGACGGGTCTTCCCCGCGATGCGTCACGGCGGTCACACCAGCCGGCATCTTCAGGCCCGACAAGTGCAGCGTGTGGCCGGCGCTCAGGTCCTTCAGGTCCACCGTGATGAATTCCGGCAGGTCCTTCGGCAAACAGGTGATGTCCAGTTCATTGACGATGTGCGACGCGATGCCGCCGGATTGCTTGACTCCGGGTGAGATCTCTTCGTTGATGAAGTGCAGCGGCACCTTCATGTGGATCTTCTTGTTGGCATCAACGCGCTGGAAATCGACGTGCAGCACGTTTTTCTTGAACGGGTGCATTTGCACGTCGCGCAACAAAACCTGCTCGGATTTGCCGTCGAGTTCCATGTCGAGGATCGAGGCATGGAATGCCTCTTTCTTCAGGTTGATGTAGAGGTCCTTGTGATCGAGCTCGATCACCGACGCGGGCTTGTCGGCACCATAGACGATGCCGGGCACGCGGTCCGCGCGACGCAGGCGGCGGCTCGCACCCGTTCCCTGTCCTTTGCGCGTTTCTGCCTTGAAAGCGATTTTCATGTTGGACTCCAGTTTGCCGTTGGGCGATTGCCCTCGGGCGTTGCAAAGAGGCGATCCGCGACCAGATTCACCCCAACTTTCCGGAAGGATTTCTTCCGGTCCTACTCCGTGAAGAGCGAGCTCACCGAGCTGCCCTCCGAAATCCGTCTGATCGTCTCCGCGATCAGTTCCGCCGTTCCAATCTGGCGGATCTTCTTGCACGCCTGCGCTTCCGGTTTCAACGGAATCGTGTCGGTCACCACCAGTTGGTCGATGACGGACGCGTTGATGCGCTCGATGGCCGGCCCGGACAACACCGGGTGCGTGCAATACGCCACCACCCGCGCGGCACCGCGATCCTTCAACGCCTTGGCCGCCTCCGTCAACGTGCCCGCCGTGTCGACGATGTCATCCATCAACACGCAGGACCGCCCTTCGACATCGCCGATGATGTTCATCACCATCGACACGTTGGCACGCGGACGGCGCTTGTCGATAATGGCCAGGTCCGCGTCCAACTGCTTGGCGATGGCGCGCGCGCGCACCACCCCCCCGACGTCCGGCGACACGACAATCAGATCCGGATAGTCGTGCTTCCAAACGTCGCCCAGCAAGATCGGTGTGGCGTAGATGTTGTCCACGGGGATATCGAAAAACCCCTGGATCTGGTCCGCATGCAAATCCATGGTCAGCACGCGATCCACCCCCACGCCCACCAGCATGTCGGCCACCACTTTCGCGGTGATCGCCACCCGGGCCGACCGCGGCCTGCGATCCTGGCGCGCATATCCGAAGTACGGAATCGCCGCCGTGATCCGAGCCGCGCTCGAACGCCTCAGCGCATCCGCCATGACCATGATTTCCATCAGGTGGTCGTTGGTCGGTGCACAGGTCGATTGCAGGATGAAGACGTCCTTGCCGCGGACGTTTTCCATCACTTCGACCATCGTTTCGCCGTCGCTGAACCGCCCGATCTTGGCGCGGCCCAGCTGCGCCCCCATCAAGCGCGCGACTTCTTTCGCGAGCTTCGGGTTTGCACTGCCGGTGAAAACCGAAACATTGTCCAATGCCATGTGATCACCCCATTTCCACGCTTGGAAGGAAGCAACACTTGAGTTCGCGCCCGAGCGGACCATTCAGCCGCAGGCAACGCGAATTCAACAAAATACTGGCTGGGGAGGTAGGGATCGAACCTACGAATGCCGGAATCAAAATCCGGTGCCTTACCACTTGGCGACTCCCCAAGAACTCTCGGGGCCGGACCAAACCCTCAGCACGCTTGCCGCGGTTGTGCACAGCCCCTATTGGCCAAACGGATGGCGCGCCATCCCTTGGGCCACAAATCCCGGGATTCCCGGCCGCACTCTCTCCAGCGTTTCCCGGGCCGCCTGCCTGGTTTCGAAGGCGGCAAAAATGCACGCTCCGGAGCCAGTCATGCGCGCGCCAAACACCGAGGTCCGGGCAGCGGCCTGATCCAAGGCGTCCCAAGCCTGCGCGACCTTTGGAAACGCTTTCAAAACAACGGGTTGAAGGTCATTTCTGCATTGACCCAGCCCGCTGGCCGAAAAGTCCGCTATTTTGAGGGGCGTCGAGTTTCTTGTCAATTCCGGCCGGCCGAACACCCATGGAGTCGGCACATGGACGTCCGGCGTCAGCACGACATACCACCATGCGGGCACCTCCACGGGCGTCAGGACGTCCCCGACGCCCTCCCCCCAGGCTGCGCATCCCCGCACAAAGAAGGGGACGTCCGCCCCCAATTTCACGCCCAGCGCCGCGAGGCGGTCAAGCGGCCAATCGAGGCGCCACAGGCGGTTCAGGGCCAGCAATGCGGCGGCCGCGTCGGAACTGCCGCCACCGAGTCCGCCGCCCATCGGGATGCGCTTGTCCACCGCAAGATCCGCGCCCAAGCTGGACGCCGACGCAAGCTGCAAGGCCCGCGCAGCACGCACCGTGAGGTCGGATTCCGCCGGCACGCCGTCCAAGGGCGTGGTCAGCCGGATCTGGCCGTCTGGCCGGACGGCAATATCGAGCACGTCCATGTGGTCGATCATCACGAAGACGGTCTGCAGCAAATGGTACCCGTCCGAACGCCGCCCGTTGACATGCAGGAACAGGTTGAGTTTTGCCGGCGCCTGGATCCGGAGGCTGTGCGCGCTCATTTGACCACCCACTCGTCGACCACCAGCCGAAGCACCGTATCCCCCGAACTGACGGTCAGGCGCCGCGCCACGACCGCCAAACCGGCGGTGTGGAAGCCTTCGGCCAGGAGGGTCCAACGACGGCCGTCGGACGAATCCACCGTACCGCGCCCCTCTGCGTCCAAGCCCGCACCCTGCAGCCAACCGGCCATCGCGCCCAAGTCGAGCGCCACGCCCATCAGGGATTCGGTGAGGGCTTCCATTTCGCCCGACAGCCGAGTCTCGCCGCGCCGGAACTCCGCATGCCGGCCTGCGCGGGTCAGCTCCGCCACCTGGGTTCCCAGCGGGGACAACAGGGCGACCCGCTCGACCCCGCGCACGGCATCACGCTCCCAGCGGATCTGGCCCGCATCGATTCGATCGTTGATGCGGACACTGATGCGACCGCTCATCTGGAAGGCTTGCACCGGTGGAGCGCGTGGTACCGGGGCCGCGGATTCGACGTGCGTGGTGGAACACGCGGACAGCCACACGGCGCAGGCGCCAAGGCCGGCCAGCAAACAAAAACGGCGCACGTCCGGACGCCGTGTGCGGCTGCACACGATGGACGTCACGGCATCGACTTCTTGTACATCGCTGTCAAGGCCTCGTGCCGGGGATGCTCCAGCAGCGCGGCGCGCAACAAGGCCTGCGCCTCGTCGCGCAGGCCCTTGGCGAGCATCACCTCGGCCAGGTGCGCGGCGATCTCGGCGTCGCGGCGGATGCCGTAGGCGCGTTTGAGGACGGTCAGCGCCTGTTCGAGTTGACCGCGCCGGAAGTGCACCCAGCCCAAGCTGTCGAGAATGAAGGCATCATCAGGCGCCAACTCGATGGCCTTGCGCACCAGGGCCTCCGCTTCGTCCAGCCGGATGTTGCGCTCGGCAAACGTGTAGCCGAGCGCGTTGAGAGCGTGGGCGTGATCGGGTTTGAGGTCGATCACGCGGCGCAGGTCAGCCTCCATTTCTGCAAGCCGGTCGATCTTCTCCGCCACCATCGCGCGGTCGTACAGCAGGTCGGCCGTGTCCGGGTGTTGCAGGAGGGCCGCGCTCAGGAAATCATAGGCCTCGACATTCATCCCGGCGTCGCGCAGCAACTGGGCCTCTGCCAGCATCAGCTGGATTCTCGACACCGACTCCTCGGCCTCTCCCAGACGTGCATCGCTGAGAAACTTGCGGCCCGCAGCCAGGCCGTCGCGCTTGGCGAGCGCGCCTGCGATCTTGAGTTGTGCATTGACAAAATATTCGCCCGGGCCCACTTGCCGGAACCACGCAATGGCGTCGTCGGGGCGCTGTTGGGCGGCGACCACCACGCCCAGGCTGTGGCGAATGGCGTCCGCGTCCTTCGGGCCCAGCTCCAGGGCACGCCGGTACTGCGCCTCGGCGTCGGACCAATCCTCGACCTGCTGGGACATGAGCGCGATGGCATAGGCGTGTTCCGCATCACCCGGTTGCAGGCGCGCGACGGCGCGGAACTGCTCGCGCGCTGAAAGCAGGGCGTTCTGCGCAAACAACAGCCGCGCGTACTGCAGCCGCGCGTCCACTGCCGCGGGATGCAGCTTGACGAAGGCGGCCATGTAGTCGGCTGCCCGATCGAGAGAACCGACGCGCAGAATGCGCGATTTCAGGATGGCGCCGGCCACCCAGTCCTTGCGCGTCGCCATCGCACGGTCGATCGCGGCTGTCGCGCGCTCAGGATCGTTGGCGTTCGAGTACGCCAGCGCCAGCGCGTATTGCGCCTCCGGAAGCTTGGCATGCCCAGCGGCGAGCTCCTCGACAAACGCAGCAGCATCCGCCTTGTCGCCCAGGCGGCCCAACAATCCGTTGACGTGCATGAACAACGGCGGGGCGCGACGCGGACCGGCAAAGGCCTTGCGCAGGTTCGACTTCACCGACTCCGCACTTCCATATGCGCCGGTGGCCGCTGCAAGCGCCTGCCGGGCCAGCGCGGCGTCGGGCTGCAGGTCCAGCCACAGCAAGCTGGCCTCCAGCGTGGCGTCCATGTCGCGCGCCTGGAAACCCATCTCGACGGCGCGACGCGCAAGGCGCGCATCGCGCACGCGCATCGCAAGATCCATCATGCCGCGCACCGCGAGACCGTTGTCTCCGCGCTGTCCTGCGATCTCGGACAGCAACATCTGGTAGAGCGCCTGCTCCGGCTCGACGCGGCCCCCCGCAGCCGGCGTGGCGCGGCGATCGTCGACTGTCCTCTGGGGAGCCTGCGCGCCGGCGTTCCAGGCCAGTCCGACCAGTACGCCGCCCCATCCGAGGGCATGCACGAGTTTTCGCTTGGCGTTCAATTCGCGTCCCGATGGCCTTTCCGTTGGTCGCCCATGATAGTCCGTCCAGCCCGCCAAGGCACCCTTGGCATGGCTGGCGCCGGTCGTCTCGCATACAATGGCCCGGAAAACGTTCGAACCCCATGCCTGAACTTCCGGAAGTTGAAACCACCCGACGTGGACTGTTGAAAGCCGTCCGGGGTTCCACCATTACTGGCGTGACGGTGCGCGAACGCCGGCTGCGCTGGCCGGTGCCGGCCGAACTGCCGCACGTCCTCGAGGGGGCGACGGTGCGGGACTTGTCGCGGCGCGGCAAGTATCTGTTGTGGCATTTCGACCATGGCTTCCTGTTGAGCCACCTGGGCATGTCCGGATCGCTCACGGCCTACCGCCAGGCGCCGGCACCCGTGCCCCACGACCACCTTGACCTGCGGTTCGAATCCGGTTGCGTGGTTCGTTACCATGACCCGCGGCGCTTCGGCGCCATGTTGTGGATCCAAGGCACGGAGCCGCGCCATGTGCTGCTCGATGGCCTCGGACCCGAGCCGCTGATGCGCGGCTTCTCGGGCCAGGCGCTGTACCGGGCTTCGCGCCACAAACGCGTGGCGATCAAGAATTTCATCATGGATGCGCGGGTCGTGGTGGGCGTAGGCAACATTTATGCATCCGAGTCCCTGTTCCACGCCGGCATCGATCCGCGCAAGCCGGCCGGCCGCGTCTCGGCTGCCCGCTACGACAGGTTGGCCGATGCGATTCGCAAGACCCTGCGGAGCGCGGTCCGGGCCGGCGGTTCGTCGTTGCGCAACTATGTCGGTGCCAACGGCGAGCCCGGCCACTTCCAGCTGGCGACGATGTGCTACGACCGCGCGGGGGAACCCTGCCGTGTTTGCCGGCAACCGATCCGGTCGCTCCGGCAAGGCCAGCGTTCGACGTTCTTCTGTGCCCATTGCCAAACTTAGCCGCACCGTACAATAGCCCCACTTCGCCGCATTCGATCCTCCATGTCCCGCGCCAATTTCCTGACCGAGAGACTCGCCGACCTGCAGTCCTGGCGCTTCGGATTGCTGGCGCAGATCAACCGGGTGCGAGGCATCCTCGCCGCACATGATTTCCTGCTGCCCAATACGGCAGCAGCCTTTGACGACGCCGTGCGGGCGGTGGAAAGCCAGCGCATCACGATTGCGTTCGTGGCCGAGGTGGCGCGCGGCAAATCGGAACTGATCAACGCGCTGTTTTTTGCCAACCTGGGCCGCCGCCTGCTGCCGTCCGGTCCCGGCCGCGGCACGCGCTGCGTGACGGAGGTGCGATTCGACCGCGACATTCGCACCAGCGTGCGACTGTTGCCGGTCGAATCGCGCGAAAGCCCGTTGTCCATCGAGGAATTGATGCGCGACGACGCGCAATGGCGCTGGGTGAACTTCGATGCGGATTCGCCCGAGTCGGTCGCGCGCGCGCTGGCCGCCCTTTCGGAGACCAAGCGCATTTCGCTCTCTGACGCCGTGGCCTGGGGCCTGCACACCGCCGGCGTGGCGAGTCCCGGCGACCAGAGCGCGGTCAACCTCGTGGACGTGCCGCGCTGGCGCTACGCGATCATCAACATCCCGCACCCGATGCTCGACGCCGGCCTGGTGGTGGTCGACACCCCGGGGCTGGCCGCCTTCACGTGCGAACCGGAACTGTCGCGCCGGCGCGTGCCGTCCGCAGACGCGGTGCTGCTGGTCCTTGATGCGACCCAAGGCGCCGACAAGGCCGATTTGACGCTGTGGAAGGACTTCCTGGGCGGCGCGCCGGTGTTCCGCCAGCGCGTCCGCGTGGAGTCGGACCAGACGCGCCTGGTGGTGTTGAACAAGATCGACCAGATTCCGCTCGATGTGGCCGCCGGTACGCCGGAGGCGGCGCGCCAACAGTTCAAGGAAATCGACCAGCGCGTGCGTTCGACCGCCGAGCTGCTGCGGATCGACCCGATCCGCGTGGTGGCGGTGTCCGCACGCCTCGGCCTGGCGGGCAAGCTGGAGCAGGACAACGACCGGGCGATGCGCAGTCGCCTCTACCAGCTGGAACGGACGCTGGCGGCCAACCTCCCCGCACACCGCCAGGAAATGCTCGCCGCCAGCACCCTGGCCAGCCTCAGCACGGCGCTCGAATCGGCGCAGGCGGAACTCGACAACGACCGCTTCGATACCCTGGAAAGCCTGCGCGCCTTGTCGCTGTTGCTCACCAAGAACGAAAAGCTCGGCGGATCGATCGCCGACCAGGCGACGGCCCGCCAGGACCGCCTCGAAGGTGCACTGCGCGAGTTGAAAAGCGTCCGCAACGTGCACGTCAAACTGGGCAGCGAACTGGCGGCCGCTGCAGACGTGGCCACCGCCAAGCGCGACACGGCGCGCGCGCGTGCGGCGATCGTGGCGGGGGCGGCGCAGGGCACCGTGCAGGAAACGCTGGGGCAGTACTTCGGACTGGTGCGCGACCGGCTCGATGCCGTGGAGGCGAAGATCGAGGAAGTGCGCAGCCTGCACATCGGGATCGGCGAACGCCTGGCGCGCGATTTCGGCATCAAGGTCAGCGAAGTGCATCCGTTCGCCACGCAGCGCTTTTACACCGAGCTGGAGAAGGTGCGCGAGCAGTCGCAGGCCGAGTTCGCGCGCGCCGGCAACCTGCTGGTCAGGCGCGGCACGACGCTGGGCGAGCAGTTCGACCAGATCGTCGGCTCGCGCTGCGTGCACATGTTCGAGATCGCCAGCCGCGAAGCCTCCGCGTGGATGCGCGGACTGTATGCCGCCCTGGAACAGCCCCTGGAAAAGTTCCGCGACGAGACCTACGAGCGCATGGCAAGCGTCGAGAAGCTCAAGGGTGCGGAGATCGACCTGGCCGAGAAGATCGCGGGACTGCAGGCGCGGCTGGACGCCATCAAGAAAAAGCACGCGGCCCTCGAGGAAGCGCGCGATTCGCTGGCGCGCTTCTCGGGTGAACGCGAGGACCTGGACGCCGCTTGAATGGTGCGCGCCGTCAGGCTGCGCGGCGTGCGGTTGCCGTCTTCAGCATCGTGAGGCGCGCGAACTTGGCCTGCAGTTGCTCGCGCGACTCGACATGCGCGGGATCAAGGGGAATGCAATCCACCGGGCACACTTCACGGCACTGGGGCGTGTCGAAATGCCCCACGCATTCGGTGCACTTGCCGGGGTCGATCTGGTAGATCTCGACACCCTGGAAGATGGCGTCGTTCGGGCATTCCGGCTCGCAGACGTCGCAATTGATGCATTGGTCGGTGATGCGCAGCGCCATCGGTGGTTGCCTACTTGCCGACCTTGTCCCTGAGCGCTTGCGCGGTCAGGGGATGCACGAAATCGTCCACGATCCCGCCCAGCATGGCGATCTCGCGGACGATCGTGGCGGAAATGAACATGTACTTGTCGGAGGGCGTGAGGAACATCGTCTCAACTCCGGGGTTCAGGCGGCGGTTCATGCCCGCCATCTGGAATTCGTACTCGAAATCCGACACGGCGCGCAGGCCGCGCAGGATGACATTGGCCCGCTGCGCGGTGACGAAGTCGGAGAGCAGGTTGGCGAACGGGACCACGGTGACGTTGGACAGCGGTGCCAGGATGTCGTGCGCGAGCTGCACCCTTTCGTCGATGGTGAAGAACGGTCGCTTGGCCGGACTGTGCGCCACCGCCACCACGACTTCGCCAAACAGCCGCGACGCGCGGTGCACGAGGTCTTCGTGGCCCTTGGTGAGCGGGTCGAAGGTTCCGGGATAGACGGCTTTGATCATCGAGGGCGGTCGCGCGGCACGAGGAGCGCGAAGTGTACAACACCGGCCTTGCCGGTTCGCACCACCTCCCAGGCCGGCTGGCTCATGCGCGCAAGCACCTCCTCGACCGGTTCGCGCCACTCGCAGTACAACCGGCCACCGGGCGCCAACCTGGGCTGCGCACGCACAAGCACCTCTGGAAGCAGTCCGCTGGCGAACGGCGGGTCAACGAGGATGACGTCAAAGGTCGCCCCCGCCTGGCCCAGGTAGGTCAACGCGTCGCATCGCTCCACCTGGCACATGCGCGCGTCCAGCCGCGCGCGGTTGCGCTCCAGCGCCGCGCAGGCAATGCCGCTGGTATCGAGCAACACGACGTTGGCGGCGCCCCGCGATGCCGCCTCAAAACCCAAGGCGCCGCTTCCTGCAAAGGCATCGAGGCAACGCTGGCCGTCCATGCGCTGCCCCAGCCAGTTGAACAGGGTTTCCCGTACCCGGTTGCCGGTCGGCCGCAGGCCCTCGAGGTCGGGGAATTCGATCCAGCGGCCGCGAAACCGCCCTGCCACGATGCGAACCCGGTTGCCGCCCTTGCCCGGTGATCGCTTGCCGCCCCGCACCGGTTGTGCGGGTGTTGCTGGCTGGATGCCCGGATGGCTTGGCTTAGAATGGAGCCTCGCCGTGCGCGCCTTGCCGTGCGGGGATTCGCGTTTCATTCCCTCATTCTCGCAAAGTTTGCCCCGTGCTCGGCCGCTCCTCCACCCGTCCCACCGCATCCGACAGCGGCGCGCCTTCGAGTCCCGGCTGGCTAGCACGGCTGCGGACCGGCCTGGCCAAGACGCGCGAGTTCCTCAATACCGACGTTTCGACCTTGTTTGCGCCGGGTTCGAAGATCGACGAGTCCTTTTTCGACGATCTGGAGGCGGCATTGATCGGCGCCGACGTTGGCGTCAAGGCCACATCGTTGCTGATCGAGCGCCTGCGCATCATTGCCCGCGACAAGCGCATCGAGGATGCCGCCGCGCTGCAGCAAGAGTTCCAGCGCGCCATGGCAGGACTCCTCGCGCCCCTGGAACAGCCCCTGAACATCGGGCGCAAGCCTTTCGTGATCATGGTCGCCGGGGTCAACGGCGCCGGGAAGACGACGACGATTGGCAAGCTCGCCAAGTACTTCCAGTCCAACGGCAAGAGCGTCCTGCTGGCGGCGGGCGACACGTTTCGTGCTGCCGCGCGCGAGCAATTGAAGGCTTGGGGCGATCGAAACAATGTGGCGGTCATTGCACAGCAAGGGGCGGACGCCGGTGCGGTGATGTTTGACTCCGTGCAGGCCGCCACCGCGCGCGGCATCGACGTGGTCATCGCCGACACGGCCGGACGGTTGCCGACCCAGCTGCATTTGATGGAGGAAATCAAGAAGGTGAAACGGGTGATTGCCAAGGCCGATGCGGCAGCCCCCGACGAAGTGCTCCTGGTGCTGGATGCCAACACGGGACAGAACGCGCTGGCGCAGATCAAGTCATTCGATGCGGCACTCGGACTGACCGGGCTGATCGTCACTAAGCTCGACGGAACGGCCAAGGGCGGCATGCTGGCGGGTCTGGCGATCGAACGCGAGGCCGCCCGGCAGCCCGTCATTCCCGTGCGATTCATCGGCGTGGGGGAAGGCCTCGACGATTTGCGCCCGTTTTGTGCGGAGGAATTTGCCGCCGCGTTGTTTGCTGCGCCCGCATGATCGAACTGCGCGCGGTCCACAAGCGCCACGCCAATGGATTCGAGGCGTTGCGCGGAGTGAGCCTGAAGGTGGCCAAGGGCGACCTGGTGGCCGTCACGGGCCGCTCGGGTGCCGGAAAATCGACCCTGCTGCGCCTGATGGCCGGCATCGAGCGCGCCACGCAGGGTGACGTGCTGGTCAACGGCCAGAATGTCGGCCGGCTGCGGGAGGCCGGTTTGGCGGCCTTGCGCCGCAACCTCGGGCTGGTCTTCCAGGATCACAAGATCCTGTTCTCGCGCAGCGTGGGCGAGAACGTGGCCCTGCCGCTGGAGATTGCCGGGGTTCCGCGCAGCGAAACGGCGAGCCGCGTTCGGGCCGCACTCGACAAGGTGGGCCTGCTCGACCGCGAGCGCGCAGCGCCGGTGACGCTGTCGGGGGGCGAACAACAGCGCTTGTGCATTGCGCGCGCCATCGTGCATCGCCCGGCAATCGTCATCGCGGATGAGCCAACCGGCGGACTGGACGCCGAGTATGCGGCGGCGATCGGCGGGTTGTTCCGCTCTTTCAACCAGGTCGGGGTGACCATTGTGGTCTCCACGCACAACGCACAGGAGATGGCGGCGCTAGGGTGCCGCGTTGTAACCCTCGATCAGGGACGGCTGTGCCCATGAACCGGTGGCTCCGCGCCCACGTCGTGGCCGCGCGCCGCGCGCTGCAACGCCTGCGCGACGATGCGTGGGGCACCTGCCTGTCAGTGGTCGTGATCGCCGGGGCAATCACCCTGCCCTTGTTGTTGGTGTCCCTGGTTGAAAGTGCGCGTCAGGCGGCCAGTCGCCTGGCGACGGACCCGGTGGCCAATGTTTACCTCAAGGCCGGTGCGGACGAGGCCGCCGGACGCGCGCTTGAAAAGCTGCTGCGCGGCCAGCCGGGCGTTGCGACGGTACGCTTCGTGTCTCGCGAGCAGGCACTACTGGACCTGCGCAAGGTGGGCCACCTGTCCGAGCTTCTGGCCGCGCTGGACACCAATCCTTTGCCGCATGCGCTCGTGCTGCGCCTGGAGAACCGCGAACCGTCGGAGTTGGCGGCGCTCAAGGGGTTTCTGGCGTCGCAGCCGGCCGTCGAGGACGTGTCCATGGATTTCGAGTGGGCGGAGCGCATTCGGCGCGCATCGGTGCTGCTGCAGTCGCTGGCGTGGGCCGTGTCCGCAGCCCTGGGGGTGGCGGTGCTGTTCGTGATCGGCAACACGACTCGCCTGCAAATCCTCTCCCAGCGCGATGAAATCCAGGTTTGCCGCCTGATTGGCGCCTCACAGGCTTACGTTCGCCGGCCCCTGCTCTACCACGGCGCGATACAGGGCACGCTGGCCGGACTGTTGGCCGGCGGCATCACCCTTGCCGTCATGCGCTCTATCGCTGCGGAAGTTCGGCAATTGACGGCGAGCTATGGTGGCTTCGAAATGATCCAGCCGGACTTGCCCGCCTTGATCGCCGTGTCTGCTCTGGCGGGCATCATGGGTTGGCTGGGTGCCTGGGTGTCTGCGGCTCGCCATCTGCGCGCAACAGATTAGTTGGTGTGCACTTACAGTAGATGTATCCATTGGCTATCAATAGGGTTCTAAAAACCTGGTCGTGGAGGCTAGCGCCAAGCCGTTTGGCCGGACAGCACTGGCGGCCCTTTGGATGAACTTTTCGACCTGTTAGCACTCTCATGCGCAGAGTGCTAAACTGCAGTTGTCCCTACAAATGGGAATTACGAAAAGGAAAAGGCCATGACCGCCGCTTCAATCCAATTGCCGGTGCTGTCCGTTTCAACCATTGAGAACTACATTGCCACGGTCAACCGCTACCCCTTGCTCACGCCCGAGCGTGAACGCGAGCTGGGTATTGCATTCAAGACGCGTGGCGACCTCGCTGCCGCATCCGAAATGGTCTTGTCGCACCTTCGGCTGGTGGTGTCGATCGCGCGCAACTACGCAGGCTACGGCTTGCCCCACGCCGACCTGATCCAGGAGGGCAACATCGGCCTGATGAAGGCGGTGAAGCGCTTCGACCCGGACCGCGGCGTTCGCCTGGTGTCCTTCGCCGTGCACTGGATCAAGGCGGAAATCCACGAGTACATCCTCAAGAACTGGCGCATCGTGAAGGTGGCCACCACCAAGGCGCAACGCAAGCTGTTTTTCAACTTGCGCAGCATGCGCCCCAATTTCGGAACCCTGTCGCCCTCCGAGGTGCGCGAGGTCGCGCGCCAGCTGAACGTGAAGGAAACCGACGTTTCCGAGATGGAAAAGCGCCTGACGGGCCAGGAAATTTCGCTGGAACCCGCCGCGGATGCGGACGACGAATCGAGCTTTGCGCCGATCGCCTACCTGCAGGACGCTGCGCTCGATCCTTCCGAGAGCCTGGCGCTCCGGCAGCGTGACAATGCTGCGAGCGAAGGCTTGGCTCGTGCGCTGGACGGGTTGGATGCCCGCAGCCGCCGCATCATCGAGGCGCGATGGCTGCATGAAGGCGAGGAGAAGACGCTGCACGAACTGGCCGCGGAATTCGGTGTCTCCGCCGAGCGCATCCGCCAGATCGAGGCCAAGGCCATGCAGTCGATGAAGGGCGCGCTGGCGCAATACGCCGCGGCACGCTGAGCGCGCCCTGCGCCAGGACCACCGCGCGGCTTTGCCTCGCGCGGTAAACTGGGTTTCATTCCCGACTGCGCCTCGCCATGAAACCCACCCCCACCCCGCTGTTTCGCACCGACGATGAGGCCGATCTGCCGGCCTCGGTGCGCGTGCGCTCGCGACTCGTCCGCGCCAACCAGCGCTTCCACGCCAACGACAATATTGCCGACTTCCTCAAGGACGGCGAACTCGATGAGCTGCAGTCCGAGGTCGAAGGCCGCATCAAGGAGTTGCTCAATTCGCTGGTGATCGACACCACGGGGGACCACAACACGCAGGAAACGGCGCGTCGCGTGGCGAAGATGTTCGTCACCGAGGTGTTCAAGGGCCGCTACCTGCCGATTCCGCCGTTGACCGAGTTTCCCAACGTGGAGAAACTCAACGAGCTGCTGATCGTCGGCCCGATCACCGCGCGCAGCGCGTGTTCGCACCACCTTTGCCCCATCATCGGCAAGGTGTGGATCGGCATCATGCCCAACGAGAGCTCGAACCTGATCGGATTGTCGAAGTACTCGCGCATCTGCGACTGGGTGATGAGCCGTCCGCAGATCCAGGAGGAGGCGGCGGTGCAGCTGGCCAACGTGATCGAGGAACGCGTCAAGCCCGACGGCATCGCCATCGTGATCGAGGCCGACCATTTCTGCATGCATTGGCGCGGCGTCAAGGATGCGGACTCGCGCATGACCAACAGTGTGATGCGCGGTTCGTTCCTCAAGGACTCGAACCTGCGACGCGAATTCCTGTCGCTCTTGCACCGCAAGCACGGCTAGTTGCCACCTGCAAAACTCCAGGACTGGCGCCGGTCTCCGGGCGATTTTGCCCCAAACACCGCACCAGTCCCGGACTTTCGCTCTCCCGCCTAGGGAAGCGCGGCAATGACTTGGATTTCCACCTTGTACCCGGGGTTGGCGAGCCGGGCTTCCACGGTCGCGCGCGGCGGCGTCTGTCCCTGTGGCACCCAGGCATCCCATACCGCGTTCATGGCCGGAAAATCGGCCATCGTGGCGATGTAGATCGTGGTGGACAGGATGCGGGTCTTGTCGGTCTCCGCTTCCGCCAGCAGGCGGTCGATCGCGGCCAGCACCTGCGTGGTCTGCACGGTGATGTCGGACGAGGGATCGTCCGCCACCTGGCCGGCCAAATACACGGTGCCATTGTGGATGGCCATCTCGGATAGCCGTTTGCCGACGTGGAAGCGTTGCACGCCCATGGTCATTTGCCCTTAATGAGAAGTTGAATGTCGGACGCCAGCTTGTCGACGTCCATGCCGTAACTGACGATCAGGCGCAGGCGGCCCTGCGCATCGAACACCAGCGAATTGGCGGAGTGATTGACGGTGTAGGTCTCCGGCGTCTGTCCTTCCTGCAGTTGCGCCACGATCTTGAAGTCGCGCGTTACTCGCTCCGTTGCCATGCGGTCACCACGCAAGGCGACGAACGACGGGTGGAAGGACGTCACGTACTGGGCCAGCACGTCCTGCGTATCGCGCGCCGGATCGACGGTGACGAACAACACCTGGAAGCGCTCCGCATCGGGGCCGAGTTTGGTCATCACTTTCTTCAGGTCGGCCAGCGTGGTGGGGCAAACGTCCGGGCACTGTGCGAATCCAAAGAACATCAGCACGGCCTTGCCGCGATAGTCGGCCATGCTGCGCGCCTTGCCGGTATGGTCGGTCAGGCGGAAATCGTTGCCGTATCCCTGGATGCCCGTGACATCGACGGAATGAAACGACACGGGACGTTCGCAGGCGATCAACGCCACCGCGCAAAGGCCCGCAGCGATCAGGACGGCGCGCCTCATCGCAGGGCCCACCCTGCGTAGTGGTCCACCAGCAGCGCGGCGAACAGCAGGGACAGATACAGGATCGAGTAGTTGAAGGTACGCTTGGCCAGCGCGTCGCTGTAGCGGCGAAACAGCTGCACCGCCAGCCAGACAAAGACCGCATTGAGCACCAGGGCGGCCGCCAGGTAGATCCAGCCGCTCATGCCGATGGCCACCGGCAGCAGCGTGCACGCCAGGAGGATCAGCGTGTACAGCAGGACCTGCAGCTGCGTGAAGGACTCGCCGTGCGTGACCGGCAGCATCGGCACGCCTGCATGGGCGTACTCCTTGCGGCGAAACAGCGCCAGTGCCCAGAAATGCGGCGGGGTCCACGCAAAGATGATCAGGAACAACAGCATCGACTGGGCGGTGACCTCGCCGGTGACCGCCGCCCAGCCGAGCACCGGCGGCATGGCGCCGGACGCGCCGCCAATGACGATGTTCTGCGGCGTGGCCGGCTTCAGGATCAGCGTGTAGATGATTGCGTAGCCGATGAACGTCGCCAGCGTGAGCCACATCGTCAAGGCGTTGACCTCCCGATGCAAGACGAACAAGCCTGCCCCACCCACGAAACAGGCCAACACCAGGACTTGCGCAGGCGAGATCGTGCCGGCCACGGTCGGTCGGGCGCGCGTGCGCGCCATGCGGCGGTCGATCTGCTCCTCCACCAGGCAGTTGATCGCCGCGGCCGCGCCGGCCACCAGCGCGATGCCCACCGTGGCAAACAACATGCGCGCGGCGTCCCAGGGCAGGCCAGCCGGATATGCCAGCATCATGCCGATGATGGCCGTGAACACGATCAGCATGTTCACACGCGGCTTGGTCAGCTGCAGGAACTGCAGCAGGATGCCGCGCGCCACCGGGAATGCGGCCTCTTGCACCATGGTCAGGCCACACCTTTCGCGAGGCGCAGGTTGATGAGCAGCAGAAAGGAAAACAGCAGCGCGGCGACGCCATTGTGCATCACGGCCACGGCCAGCGGCAGGCTCCAGGCCACGTTCAGCAGGCCCAGGACAATTTGCAGCACCAACAATCCGAGCAGGGTGTGCGCGACACCGCGCGACGCCGCCTGCCTGCGCAGGCTCATCCCGAACAGGCCAACGACGGACAATGTCAACAACGCCCCCACGCGATGGGCCCAATGGATTGCGGTGAGCGCCTCATGCGTCAAAAGGTCCCCGTTGGGACCGACGCCCAACGGCCGGACGACATGAAAGGCATTGGCAAAGTCCATGGCCGGCATCCAGGCCCCATGACATTTCGGCAGGTCGGCACACGCCAATGCCGCGTAATTGGTGCTAACCCAGCCACCGAGCGTGATCTGGACCAGCACGACCAGGAGGGCGACCCCCGCAAACGCGCGCAATCCCGGCCGACTGATTATAGCGGCGGCGGCTGGTCCGGCTGCCGGCTGCCGGCTCCACAACCAGACCAGCAGGCCCAGGAGCATCACACCGCCGAGCAAATGCGCAGTGACGATCGCGGGCTTGAGCAGCAACGTGACGGTCCAGGCCCCCAATGCTGCCTGAAAGACCACGGCCAGGGACAACACGACGGGCAGCACCACGCCTTGCTGCCAGTCCTGCCGATTCCGGATCGACGCGACCGTGATGGCCGCGATCAGGGACCCGACCAACATTGCCAGGTAACGGTGGATCATCTCCTTCCATGCCTTGGCCACGGACACCGGGCCGCCAGGCTGTGCGGCCTCCGCGGCGCGGATGTCGTCGAGCGAATGCGCGGGCGTCAGGTTTCCATAGCATCCGGGCCAGTCCGGGCATCCGAGTCCCGCATCGGACAAGCGCACGAACGCCCCCAGCACGATGAGGACAAAGGTCAGGACGGCCGTGACGCGAATCAGCCCGGTGTAGCGCACGCGGTCGCGGCCAACCCACCAGATGGCCAGGACAATGAGCGCCAGCACGAGGAGGCCGATGGCGCTGCGTTCCAATCCTGTCATGCCCATGGGTCACGCACCTAGCCGATCTGGGAGGCCTTGAGAACCTTCTTCAGGTCCTTGGCCAGGCGCTGGATGTCGGCATCTGCGCCATAGTAGATGAACGCGTTGCGGAGCGGATCGACGCCATAGATCCGGTCAACATTCGCATCCCCGCCGCCAGGCAGCATGGTCTTCCATGCGCTGCTTCGTGCGTCGATCCACACCGTGCCCGCAAAGGCCTGGACGACGTCCGCGGCGGGAGGCGCGCCGTCCTCGGCGAGTACGACACGCACCACGCGATCCTGTTCCCGGCCGAGGATCAGGCGTGCCTGCTTCATGGCATGCAGGCGCGCGCGGCAAGCCTCGGCACAGGGGCCGCTCACGCGCGTCACCAGCAGCCATCTGCCGGCCAATGCGGTTGCGGGCTCGCCCGGCTGGCCATCGATGCGTGCCCAGGCCTCCTTGGGCAGCGGCAAGGCGGGGACGATCAAGGTCCCGTAGTTGGCGGACGAGGCCGGCGGAAACCAATAGAACACGGCGAACGATGCCAGCGTCGGGAGGATGAACAACGCGAGGAGCGCGGCCAGTTTGGTCTTGGGGCTCATGATTCGTCCGCGCGCGAAACCCGGGTGGCGGGTAGCCTGAGGTTCATCATCACCCACAGCACGAGTGCGGTCATGCAGAGCGCGTACCAGGTCCACATGTACTCGACATGCTTTCCGGCGCGCGCAGCAGGTTCCACCGCGACGTGCGCCAGGTTTGCAGGTGACGGATCCTCCACCAGGAGGAAGGGCAGCACGTCCAGTCCGGTGGCCGATCGAAAACGCTCGGGGGTGAGGTTTTGCCAGACATTGCCTTGGGCCGGAACCGTGGTCCACTCGACAAATCGCGCGCTCGGCACATCGAGGCGCCCGGTCACGTGTACGGTCCCCTGCGGTGCGGCATAGGCAGGTGCCTTCGGGTAGGACGCATCGCGTGCGATCCAACCGCGCTGCACCAGCACCAAGCCGCCGTCCTGGAGTTCGAGGGGCGCCAAGACGTAGAAGCCGGCGCGGCCGCCATGCACGCGATTGTCGACAAACACCGGGCCCGACGCATGCCAGCGCCCGACGGCGCGCGCCGCGCGGAACCGGAGTTCCGAGGCACGACTGGTCTTGTTGAGCTGAATCGGACCCAAGCGGCCGCGGGACTCGTTTTCAGCTTGCAGCTGCCGCTTTTCCTCCGCGCGCCCCTGCTGCCACTGCCCCAGATAGCCGGTGACCGCCATCACCAGGAGCGTGGCCAGCGTTGGAACCCAACGGGGACGGAATTCAAGGGCTGAGGGCCGCATGGGGGTCGAAGCCCGGATCGCCTGCGACACGCCGGTCCGATTCGCGTAGCATCGCTGGGTTGATCCGGTGGAAACCTGCATCATGAAAATTCTGATCGTTGCGCTGTTGTTGCTGGTGGTGGCAAGCCTGTTTTCCGGGCTCTACTTCATGTATCGCGACAAGAGCGGAACCCGGCGCACGGTGAATGCGCTGACCTTGCGCATCGCCTTGTCGGTCTTCACGTTCCTGCTCATCATGGCCGGCTTCTACTTTGGCTGGCTGCCCGGGAAGTAGTTCACGCGCCGGCGACCGGACCTGTTGTCCGCGCGATCCATCTTGAGTCGCACAACGGCACCCTTTCGAGCGATCCACGGCGGATCGCAATTCGACGAATGTGTCGCGACAGTCTGCAAACAAAAGGCCGCACCGAGGTGCGGCCCTTGCAATCGGCCATGCGCGCCGCCCTACACCAACACGTACACGAAAATGAACAGGCCCAGCCATACCACATCGACGAAGTGCCAGTACCAGGCCACTGCCTCAAATCCAAAATGGTGGTCCGGCTTGAAATGGCCCTTGATGCAGCGGAACAGGATCACCGTCAACATGATGGCGCCCAACGTCACGTGAAAACCGTGGAATCCGGTGAGCATGAAAAACGTGGACCCGAACACGCCTGACGTCAACTTGAGATTCAAGTCGCTGTACGCGTGGGCGTACTCGTAGACCTGCAACGCCAGGAAGACCGCGCCCAGCACCACGGTCAGGAACAGGAACAGAATCAGGCGGCTGCGGTTGTTGGCGATCAGGGCGTGATGCGCGATCGTCACCGTGACGCCTGAAGCCAACAGTAGCAGGGTGTTGATGGCGGGAATGCCCCAGGCCCCCATGGTCTTGAATGCATAGTCCGCATTGGCATCCAGGTACGGGCCGGCGGTCGGCCATTTGGCACCATAGCCCTGCCAGATCAGCGCATTGTCGAAGTCTCCCAGCCAGGGCACGGAAAACACGCGCGCATAGAACAGGGCACCGAAGAATGCGGCAAAGAACATCACTTCGGAAAAAATGAACCAGCTCATGCTCCAGCGGTAGGAGACGTCGAGCTGCTTGTTGTAAAGGCCGGACTCGGACTCGTGGATCACGACGCCGAACCAGCCGAACAGCATGTAGATGAGGATGGCGAATCCCAGCGCCAGCGACAGGAAGCCGACCGGCTGGATGTCGTTCATCCACATCACCATGCCGGAGGCAAAGAAGAACAAGGCCGTGGATCCGACCACCGGCCACTTGGACGGCGGGGCAAAGTAGTAACCACCTGGTGCTGTGCTCACGATGACTCCCTCAATTCATTTACTTGGCGGTGAGAATCCTCACCAACACGAACAATGCCACCACGAAGCAGCCGGTCAAGACCAAGCCCGCCGCGATGATCTGCCTCGGGGTCAGGCGGGCACGATCCTGATCGTAACCCTCCTGGCTGCGAATGCCCAGGAACGCCCAGAGCACCGCTTTGATGGCCGCAAACACGTGGCGCCCTACGAACGGTTCTTCTCGTTCGTCACATCAAAAAACGTATAGGACAACGCGATGGCCTCGACATCCTTCGGCATCTTGTTGTCCAGGTAAAACGTGACCGGCATGTCGCGCGTCTCGCCTGCCTGCAGGGTCTGGTTGCTGAAGCAGAAGCACGAGACCTTCTGGAAATACTGCCCCGCCTCGATCGGGCCGAAGCTCGGCACGGCGCGGCCGGTGGTGGCGTGCGGCGCCATGTTGGTCACGCGGTAGTTGACCGTCACGACCGCCCCGGGATGCACGCTGACGAATTTCTCCACCGGCTCGAAGCGCCACGAGAAGCCGCGGTTCAGGTTGGCGTCGAAATCAACACGGATGTTTCGGCTCGCGTCGACTTGCGTATTGGTGGTGGTGGCCAGAGATGCGGAAATCCCCAGGACTTGGCAAATCTGCTTGTACAGCGGCACCATGGAGGCGCAGAACACCAGCATGACCGGGACGATGAGCAGGAGCTTGTACAAGGTCCTGCGTGCTTCACCTTGCTGCTCGCGCCTGAATTGCCCCAAGTCCACGCTGCTCATCGCACCACCCCGGAAAACTTCCACAGCGTGAACGCGAACACGGCGGCCACCCAAAGGAGCAGCACGGCCAACGTCACATACTTGGCCTTGCTCCCGTTGGATGCTGGTGGAGCCTTTTCCATGTCGCCGACCTCAGTGCGCGGGCGCCGCAAGTTTCAGGTTGGGCACCGTCTCGAAGGTGTGGTACGGCACCGGGCTCGGCAGGTGCGTCCACTCCACCGAATCCGCACCCTCCCATTGCTTGTCCTTCGCCTTCTCCCCGGAACGGATCGTCTTCACCACGTTCCACAGGAAGATCAATTGGCTGAATCCCAGCAGGAACGCGCCGACCGTGGAAATCGTGTTCCACTCCGTGAATTGCAATGCGTAATCGGGAATGCGCCGCGGCATGCCGGCCAGCCCGAGGAAGTGCTGGGGGAAGAAGGTGATGTTGAAGGCGATGGCGGAAATCCAGAAGTGCCACTTGCCGAGCGTCTCGTCGTACATCTTGCCGGTGAACTTCGGCAGCCAGAAATACACGGCGGCGGTCAGGCCCCAAATGGCGCCCGGAAACAGCACGTAGTGGAAATGGGCAACCACGTAATAGGTGTTGTGCAGGGTGATGTCCACGGCGGCGATCGACAACACAAGGCCGGAGAACCCGCCCAACGTGAACATGCACAAGAACCCGATGCAGAACAACATTGGCGTTTCGAAGGTCAGCGACCCGCGCCACATGGTGGCAATCCAGTTGAAGATCTTCACGCCGGTCGGCACCGCGATGAGCATGGTGGCAAACATGAAGAACAGGTTGCCGGCCGCCGGCATGCCAACGGTGAACATGTGGTGTCCCCAGACAATGAACGACAGGATCGCGATCGAAGCGGTTGCATAGACCATCGACGCGTAGCCGAACAGGGGCTTCCTGGCAAACGCCGGGATGATTTGCGACACGATACCGAAGGCAGGCAGGATCAGGATGTACACCTCGGGGTGGCCGAAGAACCAGAAGATGTGCATGAACATCGTCGGGTCGCCGCCGCCGGCCGCATTGAAAAAGCTGGTACCGAAATGGCGGTCGGTGAGCAGCATGGTGACGGCGCCAGCCAGCACCGGCATGGTCGCGATCAGCAGGTAGGCGGTAATGAGCCAGGTCCAGCAGAACAGCGGCATGCGCATCAGGGTCATGCCCGGCGCGCGCAGGTTGAGGATGGTGGTGATGATGTTGATCGAGCCCATGATCGACGAGGCGCCAAGCAGGTGGATGGCGAAAATCGTCATGTCGGTGCCGATGCCCCCCTGGGTGACCAGCGGCGGATACAGCGTCCAGCCGGAGGCGGCCGCCCCCCCTGGCACCAGGAACGATCCGAACAGCAGCAATGCGGCCGGGATCATAATCCAGAAGCTCCAGTTGTTCATGCGCGGGAACGCCATGTC
Organism: Betaproteobacteria bacterium; assembly: GCA_016790765.1. Lineage (GTDB taxonomy): Bacteria > Pseudomonadota > Gammaproteobacteria > Burkholderiales > Usitatibacteraceae > UKL13-2. The sequence goes on along the minus strand of JAEUMZ010000117.1, from coordinate 12,980 downwards.
GGCGGCGCCGATCTGCATCGGGATCAGCCAGTTGGCGAAGCCGACAAAGGCCGGCATGACCGCGCCGAAGATCATCACCAGGGCGTGGACGGTGGTCAGGGAATTGAAGATCTCCGGCTGCACCACCTGGAGCCCCGGCACGAACAATTCGGCGCGCAGCACCAGCGCCATCGCCCCGCCGACAAAGAACATGAAGAACGCAAACCACAAGTACATGCTGCCGATGTCCTTGTGGTTGGTGGTGGTGAAAATGCGTGTCCAGGGGCCGGGACCATGGTCGTGGTGGTCGTGACCGTGATCGTGTGCGGCGTCGTGGGCCATGTTGTTCTCCTGAGTCCGGATCGTTGGGGGCGGGGCGCGCGTCTACCTGCGCGCAGCCTTGATGTCAGCAGGCTGAACGGCCTTGCCCGTGGCATTGCCGAACGCATTCTTGGTGTAGGTGATCACCGCGGCAAGGTCGGTGTTCGACAGTCGCGCAAAGGGCTGCATCGCAGTCCCGGCCTTGCCGTTGAGCACGATGTCGATCTGCTTGGCGGCCTCGCCGGTCACGATCTTCGATCCGGCCAGGGGCGGAAACGCCGGCGGTGTTCCCTTGCCGTTTGGCTGGTGGCAGGCAGCGCAGTTGGCGGCATACACTTTTTCGCCCATGGCCTTGAGTTCATCCAGTGAATACTGCTTCGACGCGTCCTCGGCGGGCACAGCGGCGGCCGCCGGTGCCGCCTTGGTGCTCCACTTGGTCTTGGCGTCGGCGAGCCACTTGGCGTAGTCGGCTTCCGACACCACGCGCACGGTAATGGGCATGTAGCCGTGCAGCTTGCCGCAGATCTGGCTGCACTGCCCCTTGAAGACACCAGTCTTGTCGGCCTTGAACCAGGCATCCTTGATGAAACCTGGAATCCCGTACTGGTTGATGCCGAGTTGCGGCACGTACCAGCCATGGATGACGTCCACTGAGGTGACCAGCAGGCGCACGCGCTTGTTCACCGGTACGACCATCTCGTTGTCGACTTCCAGCAGGTAGTCCGGATTCTTCTTCTCCGTCGCCTCAATGCCGGGTTGCCCGATCTGGCTCCAAGGCGTCTTCATATAGGAATAGAAACCGACATCATCCGCACTGTAGTCGTAGCGCCAGCCCCACTGGAAGGCCGTGACCTTGATCGTGACATCCGGATGCGACGCATCCTTCATATCGAGCACGGTCCTGGCCGCGGGGATGGCGATCGCGATCAGGATGATGAACGGGATCACCGTCCAGATGATCTCGATCAGGGTGCTCTCGTGGAAATTCACGTCCGCCTTCGCGCCCTGCGACTTACGGAACTTGAAGATCGAATAGAACATCGCGCCGAACACGATGACAAAAATCACCACGCAGATCCACAGGATGTACATGTGCAATCCGTAGATCTGCGCCGAGATCGGCGTGGCCGGCGGCGGAATGTTGACGTCATAGGACGCCAGGGCGGGCAAGGCCATGCACAATGCCGTGAAGGCCAGGAAAACGCGCTCGATGAGTGTCTTGTTTTTCATGCTGATGATTCCGCCCTTTTCCTCCGGCGCGCCTCCGCCGTTCAACCTGTTGAATGCCGTTGCGCGGCTCCCCTGCCATGCTGGAGTCACTGCAGCGGCGGCTTCAATGCCTCCGGATCCCCACGACCGCCGATCCACGCCAACCGGTTGCCCTGCCGGACGATCACTGGCCGCCGGCCCCTTTGATGCATATCGAGTCACTGCATCCAACGCATGTTGGCCTGGCCATGCCTCTCCAAATCATCCTGCCGCGCCAACCTGCCTTGGAGGTCCGCGTAGATCACGCTACGATTGAAGTCGCCCTGCAACGGCGCCATCCCTCGAAAGCCGGCCCCCAGCACGATGATCTCGATCCCGGCGAACGACAGCACCGGCCTTACCCCCATTCAGTGCGCCAGCCCGAACAGCAGGTCCGGCACCCGCAAGCCCAACCACCAGCGGCGCCCGCGTGCTTCGAATGCAGCATTTAGGGGCCACTGAATCAAAACCACTGGATTTTCAATGGGTTCGGCCTCATTTGCCTGCACCGTGCGCGCCCCGTGAAATCCCCCTGTTCAGCCTCTCATTTTAGCCCAGCGGGAGAAAGCGTGGCAAGGCGAAGCGCTTCCAAGCGCATCAGGATTGCCCGGGATCGTCGTCCTCGGGCGGCGCATGCTGCGCGGCACTGCCCGCGATGCGGTAGCGCTCCTCGGCCCATGCGCCCAAATCAATCAGCTTGCATCGCTTGCTGCAGAAAGGTCGAAACGGATTCTGCACACCGAACACCGCGCGGCCCGCGCAGACCGGGCAGGACGCCTCGGGTGGTGTTTTCTCGCGCACGTTCACAGGTTGCAATACGTGAGCCCGAACTCGATGTCGGCCTCATGCAACCGGGTGCGTTGCACGCTGCCCGGAAGAATGAAGCGAATATTGAGCGCGTACTTGTTGGCGCTGATCTCCGGCACGCAGGGCAGGTCGCGGGAAAGCGTCAGCCGCAGCATGTGGGCCGAACGCTCCATGGGCATCTGCTGAAACAGGCCGGCGTAGGCGATCAGCGGAACCGACTTGCCGCTCTCCCGCAGCACACGCAACACGATCCGCAATGCACAGGCCACCGGCAGGAACGGACGCAACCATACGTCCAGGTCGGCGCGGCGCGCATCGCTGTCGCGGTGCAACCAGTGGTGGAAGGACGGCAGGTCGAACTCACAGGTTCCGCCCGGAATGGCGGCGCGCTGCTTGATGGTCATCAGCCATTCGTTCTCGCGCAGGTGCTGGCCGGTCTTGCCCGCCGCGGAGAGCAAGTCCGAGAAGCTGCTTTCGATCTCCGCCACCACGGCATCCAGCTTTTCCTCCGAGATCGCCGGGTTCGAGCGCAACGCCTCGAGGAACAACCGTTGGCGGTCGAGTTCCTGCAACAGGTCCGACTTCAGGTCGCCGCGGCTGGCCACTTCGAGGATCTCGAAAATCGCCGCCAGGCTTGCATGGTGATCCTGGGGAGAGTCCTGCACGCGGAAGAACTCGGTGCGATCAAACAAGTCCTCCAGGCGCAGCAGGGTGCGCACACGCTCGTTGAGGGGGTACTCGTAGATGATCACGGTGGGGCATCCAGGCAGGCCGCATTGTGACCGATTGGCCGCGCCATGACAAATCCGCGACGGGCTATGTCGGCGCTGTGGCCATGCCCGCCCACCGTGCATGCATGGCACGCACGGACAGGCTGAGCGCCTCGGGACTGGCGCTGTTGACCAGGACCTCGTCGGCCAACTGCAGGCGCACGCCGCGCGGAACTTGCGCAGCCAGGAGGGCATCAATCTGCGCCGCCGCAAGGCCCGACCGGGCGCGCACGCGCTGAGTCTGCAGCGACACCGGACAGTCCAGCGCGACCACCCAGTCCAACAGGTCGCGGTACCCCATGGTTTCGAACAGCAATGGGATCTCGATCACGCACATCGAGCCCGGTGGTGCCGCGCAAAGGGCCGCTTGGACCTCCAGGCGAATCAACGGATGCAGCACACCCTCCAACTGACGCCGGGCTGCCGGATCCGACAATACGAGGTTGCGGATTCGCGCGCGATCCATGCTGCCATCCGGCTGGATGGCCTGGTCTCCAAAGGCCGCGCGGATGGCGTTCATGGCCGCACCGCCGGGGCCCGTCAGCGCCCGTGAAAGGGCATCCGTGTCGATGACGACCGAACCGCACTGGGCCAGCGCGTGCGCGGCGGTGGACTTGCCGCTGCCGATGCCGCCAGTCAGACCGGCAACCCAAGGCGCCGAGGGGGTCTTCATCCCGGGACGCTGCCCAGGTACCAGAGGGTCAGCGACTTTCCCCACAACAGGGCAATGAACCCCGCGACTGCCAAGTAGGGGCCGAAAGGCAGCTTGGCCCCCTTTTCACGGCCGAAGAAGATGATGCCCGCGACGCCCATCAAGGCCCCGGCAGCCGCAGACAGCAGGATGATCACCGGGAGCATCGGCCAGCCGAGCCAGGCGCCGAGGGCGGCCAGCAATTTGAAGTCGCCGTAGCCCATGCCATCCTTGCCGGTCAACAGCTTGAATCCCCAGAACACCACCCATAGCAGGACATAACCGGCGGCAGCGCCAATCACGGCGGCGTGCAACGTGGTGAATACGCCAAAGGCATTGACCAGCAGGCCGGCCCACAGCAATGGGAGCGTGATGTCGTCCGGCAGCAATGTCGTATCGGCATCGATGAAGGCCAATGCGATCAACGCCCACACCAGCCCCAGGGCGAACAGCGTGGCAGCGGTCGGGCCCAGGTGATACGCCACCACGAAGGACAGCAGCGCCGTGAGGCACTCCACGGCCGGATAACGCGCACTGATTCGCACCCCGCATCCCTTGCAGCGACCCCGCTGCACGAGGTAGCTGAGGACCGGAATGTTCTCGATCGCCGAGATGCGGCGGCCGCACGACGGGCAGGCAGAACGCGGGACCACCAGGTTGTAGCGCGGTGCGGCGTCCTCAGCTTGCGGGCGGTCCGGAAACAGGAACTCTTCGCACTGGGCGCGCCACTCGCGGTCCATCATCCTGGGCAGGCGATGGATGACGACGTTGAGGAAACTCCCCACCATCAAGCCGACGACGGTGACTGTCGTGAGAAAAAACCATGGTGCCGCCTGGAAGGCCGATACGATCTCCACGCGGGACTACGGGCAACAGTCGCGACCGTCCGGCGCGCTCAAACGGCCTGGCCCATCTTGAAGATCGGCAGGTACATGGCGATGACCAGGCCGCCGATCACCACGCCGAGGATCGCCATGATCATCGGCTCCATCAAGCTGGACAGTGCGTCGACGGCATCATCGACCTCGCGTTCGAAGAAATCCGCCACCTTGCCGAGCATCCCGTCCAGCGCACCTGACTCCTCACCAATGGCGACCATCTGGATCACCATGCTCGGGAACACGTTGCTGTTCTGCATCGACACCGTGAGGCTGGAGCCGGTGCTGACTTCCTGCTGGATCTTCTTCGTGGCAGTGAAATACACGCGATTCCCGGCCGCACCGGCCACCGAGTCCAGCGCCTCCACGAGGGGCACACCGGCAGCAAACATGGTCGACAGCGTGCGCGTCCAGCGCGCAATGGTGGCCTTGCGCACGAGGTCGCCGAACACCGGCATGCGCAGCATCAGGCGATCCATGAAATCCTGCATCTTCTCCGAACGTTTCCAGGTGTTGAAGAAGAACCAGACGCCCCCGCCAATGCTGCCGAAGATGATGTACCAGTACCGCACAAAATACTCGGACAGCGTCATGACGAACAGCGTCGGACCCGGGAGGTCGGCGCCGAACCCCTTGAACATTTCCTTGAACTGCGGAATCACGAAAATCATGATGACCGCCGTCACGACAAACGCCACCACCAGGATCGAGATCGGGTAGAACAGGGCCTTCTTGATCTTGCCCTTGATCGCGAGAATCTTTTCCTGGTACGTGGCCAGGCGGTCCAGCAATGCCTCCAGGATGCCGGCCTGTTCGCCTGCCGAGACCAGGTTGCAATACAGGTTGTCAAAGTACAGCGGGTACTTGCGGAACGCCTGACCGAGGCTGCTGCCGGTTTCGACATCCGTCTTGATGTCCAGCAGCAGGCGCGTTACCGAGGGGTTCGCATGCCCCTTGGCCACGATGTCGAACGCCTGCAGGAGTGGCACGCCGGCCTTCATCATCGTCGCCAGCTGGCGCGTGAAGAACGTGATGTCCTGTGCCGTGACCTTCTTGCCGCCACCGGACCTGAGCTTCTTGATGCGCGGATTGGCAATCCCCTGCCGCCGAAGCGTCGCCGCCACGATGTTCTCGCCCGAGGCACGCATTTCGCCCTTGACGATCTTGCCGCTGCGGTCCTTTCCTTCCCAGGCAAACGTCGAGACCTTGATCGTTTCCTTGCCGCCCTTGCCTGCGGTCGCTGCTGGTGTGGCCATGCCTGACTCCTCAGCCGGTCGGTGTCCGGCGCGCTGAATTCATGTCACTCGTTGGTTACGGATTCGACTTCTTCCAATGATGTGATGCCAGAGCGTACCTTGCGCAATCCGGAGCGCCGCAAGTCCGACACCCCCTCCCGGCGGGCCTGGTCGGCGATGTCGATCGACGTCCCGTTCTTCATGATGATGCGCTGCATTTCCTCGGAGATCGGCATCACTTCATAGAGACCGGCACGCCCCTTGTACCCGGTATTCTTGCATATGTCGCATCCGACGGCCCCGTAAGGCTGCCAGGTGCCGTCGAGTTCCTCTTCCTTGAAGCCGGCGCGCAGCAGGACTTCCTTGGGCAGGTCCACCGGGCGCTTGCAGGAGCAGAGCCGCCGTGCCAGGCGCTGGGCGGTGATGAGGATGACGCTGGTCGCGATATTGAATGGGGCGACGCCCATGTTCATCAGGCGCGTCAGGGTCGAAGGCGCGTCGTTGGTGTGAAGCGTCGAAAGCACCATGTGGCCGGTCTGCGCCGCCTTGATGGCGATTTCGCCGGTGTCCAGGTCGCGAATTTCGCCGACCATGATGATGTCCGGGTCCTGGCGCAGGAAGGACTTCAGGGCCGCCGCGAAGGTCAGGCCCGCCTTGTCGTTGACATTGACCTGGTTGATGCCCGGCAGATTGATTTCAGCCGGGTCTTCCGCGGTGGAGATATTGATGCCTGGCTTGTTGAGGATGTTGAGGCAGGTATAGAGCGACACCGTCTTGCCCGAACCGGTCGGTCCGGTCACCAGCACCATGCCGTAAGGGCGCCCGATGGCATGCAACAACGCTTCCTTTTGCTCCGGCTCGTAGCCCAGCGCCTCGATTCCCAGCGTCGCGCTGGACGGATCGAGAATCCGCATGCAGATCTTTTCCCCGAACAGTGTGGGCAGGGTCGACACGCGAAAATCGATGGCGCGCGTGGGCGACAGCTTCAGCTTCATCCGGCCGTCCTGCGGCACGCGCTTCTCGGAAATGTCCAGCTTCGAGACCACCTTGATGCGCGAGGCGATCTTCTCCTTGATGGCCAACGGCGGCTGCGCCACGTCGGCCAGGATGCCGTCCGTGCGATAGCGGATCCGGTAGAACTTTTCGTAGGGCTCGAAGTGGATGTCCGAGGCGCCGCCGTTGATGGCGTCGATCAGCACCTTTTGCACATACTTCACGACCGGGGCATCGTCGATTTCCTCGGGCGTCCCCGCACCCGATTCAATCTGGGTTTCGTCCCCGCTGCCCAGATCGATATCGCCCAGCGAAGTCTCGTCGCCGATCATCTGGTCGAGCGCCTTGGCCGAGGTTTCGCCAAACCGTTTGATCAGGCCGGCCAGCTTCTCCTCCTCGACCACCACCGGCTCCACGATCGAGCCGGTCGCAAACTTCAATTCCGACAGCAACTGCTCGCTGGTGGGATCCGACATGCCCACGAACAGGCGGTTGCCGCGCTTGAAGAGCGGGATCACGCGCTTGCTCGCGACCAGCTTGGTGTCGAGCGCGCCGGTGGGCAGGAGGTCCGCATCCACGCTGGACAGGTCCAGCAGCGGCACGCCGAAGGTTCCCGCAGCAAACTGGGCAATCTCGCGCGAAGACAACTTCTTCGACGTCACCAGTTGTTCGATGAAGGTCACGTTGTTCTTTTTCGCCTCGGCGTGCAGCGCGTTGGCGTCGGCCTGGACAAGCCGGCCCTGCTGAACCAGCGCGCGGCTCAGGGGGCTGAATACATTCGCGGCAGCAGCAGCCATCGTTTCTGTCTTCGATTCGACCGGGAGCTAAGACTCTACATCATGCTCCCGCGCTAACACTTTGTAAAGAATGATTATTTCTTGGCAAGGTGCACCTCGATCTGCGCGACGAGGTCGGCGGACTCCGGCGCCACCTTGCTGCCAAAACTGCGCACCGACTTGCCGTCGCGGCCGATGAGGTACTTGTGAAAGTTCCATCGCGGCGCTTCGCCCGACGCGGCGGCCAGGCCGGCGAACACCGGGTTGGCCTTCGCGCCGACCACGGACGTCTTCTCCATCATCGGAAACTTGACCTTGAACGTACGCTCGCAGAAATCCGCCACCTCGGCATTGCTGCCCGGCTCCTGCATGCCGAAATCATTGGCCGGAAAGCCGATGACCACCAGTCCCTGATCACGGTACTTCTCGTGCAGGGCCTGCAGGCCCTCGTACTGCTTGGTGAAGCCACAGTAACTCGCCGTGTTGACCGCCAGGATCACCTTTCCGGCGTAGGCACAGAGGTTTTGCGGCGCCCCTCGCAGCGAATTCAACCGGTGGTTGAGCAGCGCCGGACAGTCGGCGGCCAACGCAAGGACGGGCGCCCCCGCAATGCCCAGCGCGATCGAAAACCACTTTGCCAATGCCCGCATCACAACCTCCTGCTCGCGATTCCGGCAGCAGGGTGCAAAAACCCCGCTGCTATAATTTTTGATTGCCTTGCCAAGGTGCCGCCCGCGCGTGGCGCGCCGCATACCGAACCGCCATGCCGTTGTACGCCCTCGGACTCAATCATCGTACCGCACCCGTCGAGGTGCGCGAAAGAATTGCGTTTCCCGCCGACCGGCAGGGGGAGGCGGTACGCGCGCTGACGGCGCTTCCCGGCGTGCAGGAGGCGGCCCTGCTGTCGACGTGCAACCGCACTGAAGTCTATTGGCGCGGCGCAGAGGCGGCGGCTTCCGGCATTCGCGAATGGCTCGCCGCGCTGCCTGCTGCGCGGGGCCTGGCCCTCGATGCGCACCTTTACCTGCATGCCGATGCCGCGGCGGCGCGCCATGCGTTTCGCGTCGCCAGCGGGCTCGATTCCATGGTGCTCGGCGAGCCGCAGATCTTGGGCCAGGTCAAGCTGGCGGTGCGCATCGCACAGGACGAGGGAGCCTTGGGGGGGCCGCTCGACCGGCTGTTCCAGGAGACGTTCAAGGTCGCCAAGAGCGTGCGCAGCGACACGGCCATCGGCGAGACCTCGGTCAGCATGGCCGCGGCCGCGTTGCGCCTTGCCCAGCAGGTGTTCGGCGACCTGTCCGCAACGAGATTGCTGCTGGTCGGCGCCGGGGAAATGATCGAGTTGGTTGCCACGCACTTTGTGGCGCGGCGTCCGATGGGCATCGCCGTGGCCAATCGCACGCTGGATCGCGGCGAGGCGCTCGCCAGGTCCTTCCACGGCCAGGCGATGACGCTGCAACAACTACCGGAACGACTGCACGAGTTCGACGTCGTCATCAGTTGCACCGCATCCACCCTGCCCTTGATCGGCAAGGGCATGGTCGAGAGCGCCCTCAAGCAACGCCGCCACAAACCGATGTTCATGGTCGACCTCGCCGTCCCGCGCGACATCGAGGCGGAGGTTGCCGATCTCGACGATGTGTTCCTGTACACGCTGGACGGCCTCGGCAGGATCATCGCGCAGAACACCGAGAAGCGCGTGCAGGCCGCGGCCGAGGGCGAGGCGATCGTCGATGCCCGCGCGCAGGACTTCATGCGCTGGCTGGAAGGCCGCGCCGGCGTGCCGGCGATCCAGCAACTGCGCGCCAAGGCCGACGGCTATCGCGCCGCCGAATTGGAGCGTGCGCGCAGGCGCCTGGCCAAGGGCGAGGACCCGGCCCAGGTCCTCGAGGCGCTCGCGCAGGGCCTGACCAACAAGTTCCTGCACCACCCGATGGCGGCCCTCAATCGCGCCGAGGGTCACGAGCGCGACGCGCTGGCCACCGCCATTGAACGCCTGTACCCGGACCAGGACGAGCATTAGCGGCGGCGCCCGCCCGCAAGTTGCGCCCCGCACCCGGCCCGCCCGGGCAGGTCCCGTTCCCACCGTTCACGCCCCATGAAACCTTCCGTTTTCTCCAAACTTGCCTCCCTCGACGAGCGTCTCCACGAGCTCGACCGCCTGCTCGCCGACCCTGGCGTGGTCTCCGACCTGGACAACTACCGGAAGCTCACCCGCGAGCATGCCGAACTTGCGCCCGTGGTGGCCCTGTTCAAGGAGTACCGCCAGTCCGAGGCCGACATCGCGGCCGCGCAAGAGTTGGCCGGCGACCCTGACATGCGCGAGTTCGCCGACGACGAGATCAAGAGCGCCAGGCAGTGCATGGAGAGGCTGGACGCCGAATTGCAGCGGGCCTTGCTGCCCAAGGACCCCAACGACGACAAGAACATCATCCTGGAGGTCCGCGCAGGCACCGGCGGCGACGAGTCGGCGCTGTTCGCCGGCGACCTGTTCCGCATGTACGCCCGCTATGCCGAGCGCCAGCGCTGGCAGGTCGAGGTGATCTCGGAGTCTCCCGGCGAGGTCGGCGGCTACAAGGAGATCATCGCGCGCATCGTCGGCGCCGGCGCGTATTCGCGCCTGAAGTTCGAGTCCGGCGGCCATCGCGTGCAGCGGGTGCCGGAGACCGAGGCACAGGGCCGCATCCACACTTCGGCCGCCACCGTGGCGGTGATGGCGGAAGCCGATGACGTGAGCGACGTGAACATCAATCCGGCCGATGTGCGGGTGGACACTTTCCGCGCCTCCGGGGCGGGCGGCCAGCACATCAACAAGACCGATTCCGCAGTGCGACTGACGCACCTGCCCACCGGCATCGTCGTCGAATGCCAGGATGGGCGCTCGCAGCACAAGAACAAGGAGCAGGCGTGGCGCGTGCTGGCGGCGCGCATCAAGGACCAGCAGCTGCGCGCCGCGCAGGCCAAGGAGGCCGCGGAACGCAAGTCGCTGATCGGCTCGGGCGACCGTTCCGAACGGATCCGCACCTACAACTTTCCGCAGGGGCGCGTCACCGACCACCGCATCAACCTCACGCTCTACAAGATCGATTTCGTCATGGATGGCGACTTGTCCGAGTTGACCGACGCCCTGATTGCGGAACACCAGGCCGAGCAGCTGGCCGCGCTGGCCACCACCGCCTGACCTGCGCGTGACCCTCAGCGATGCCTTGCACGAGGCCGCACGGCGCATCGACCGGCGTGACGCCAGCGTGTTGCTCGGTGCGCTGCTGGGCTGCAACCGGGCGTTCCTGGCGGCCCACGGCGCGGACCCGATTGCAGCGTCGCACTGCGCGCAATTCGCGCAGTGGGTGGATCGCCGCGCAGCCGGCGAACCGGTGGCCTACATCACCGGCTGTCGCGAGTTCTACGGCCGCCCGTTTCGGGTCGGCCCGGCAACGCTGATTCCGCGCCCGGAGACCGAACACCTCGTAGAGCAAGCACTGGCGCGCCTTTCCAGCCAAAAGTGGCTGGAAAGGCGCGCCCAACCTGGCGTTTTGGACCTGGGTACCGGCAGCGGGGCGATCGCGATCACACTGGCGCTCGAGCGCCCCGCATGCCGGGTCACCGCATGCGACGTGTCTCCCGCGGCATTGGCCCAGGCGGCAGAGAATGCCGCTGCGCTCGGCGCGCGCGTCGCATGGCTCGAGAGCGACTGGTACGCCGCGCTGCGCGACCGGCGGTTCGACTTGATCGTGTCGAACCCACCCTACGTGGCGGAGGGGGACCCGCACCTGTCGCAAGGCGACCTCCGGTTCGAGCCGAGCATCGCGCTTACCGACCGCAGCCCCGATGGCCTGGCGTCGATCCGCCGCATTGTCGCCGGCGCGTCCCGCTACCTGGCCGCCGGCGGCTGGCTGCTGTTCGAGCACGGCTTCGATCAAGCCGATGCCGCGCGCGACCTCCTCTTGAATGCCGGCTTCGAAGACCTCATCTGCGAAAGCGATCTGGCCGGCATTCCCAGGGTGGCCGGCGGCCGGCTCGGCTAAAATTCGCCCCTATCCCACCGCATTGGAGCAGCCATGAGTACCCAGGACACCATTCGCGACACCGTCACGCAAAACAAGGTGGTGCTGTTCATGAAAGGCTCGCCGCAGTTTCCGATGTGCGGTTTTTCGGCCTCCGCCACCCAGATCCTCAAGGCCTGCGGCGTGGAGCAGCCGCACACGGTGGACGTGCTGCAGGACGAGGCCATCCGCCAGGGCATCAAGGAATACGCCAACTGGCCGACCATCCCGCAGCTGTACGTGAACGGCGAATTCGTCGGCGGTGCGGACATCATGCGCGAGATGTACCAGTCCGGCGAATTGCAAACCCTGCTGGCCACGGCCAAGTAGTCCACGCAGGCGACGACGCCCGCGTGGCGGCGCATGCCGCATCGCATCGGCGGGGCCAAGCTCCGCATCCATTTCGGCGAGGACATCGCCATGGGGCCCGGCAAGGCCGCGCTCCTGGAAGCCATCCGCGAGACCGGCTCGATCACGGCCGCGGGCAAGCGCCTCGGCATGTCGTACAAGCGCGCCTGGAACCTCGTGGATCTGATGAACCGCTGTTTCCGCGAACCGCTGGTCGATACCGCCACCGGGGGCGGTGGGGGCGGCGGCGCGCACCTCACGCCCTTCGCCGAAACGGTGCTGGCCCGCTACCGGGCCATGCAACGCACCGCCGACACCGCGCTGGCGGGTGACCTCGCCGCCTTTGCCCGCCTGTTGAAGTCCGGCTGAACCGTCCGGCGGCTGCGGCGCACGCACGCGCGTCGGCCCCACGCTGGTCCCGCGTTATGTCCGGCGGTATATTACGCATTCCGATGTCCCGGCCCGCCCACGCGGTCCCCGATGCGCCTCTCCACCCTGCTGCTCGCTCTGCTGCGTCCCCTCACCGCCAACGCGGCGGAGGTCACGGTCTTCGCCGCCGCGAGCCTGAAGGAGTCGCTCGACGCGGTGGCGCGCACATTCGAAATGACGACGGGCCACAAGGTCGTGGTGTCCTACGGCGCCTCCTCGGCACTGGCCAAGCAGATCGAAAGCGGTGCACCAGCCGACCTGTTCGTTTCCGCCGACCTCGACTGGGCCGATTACGTCGAGCAACGCAAGCTCCTCGCACCGGGCACGCGCACCCACCTCTTGAGGAACGAACTGGTGCTCATCGCACCGGCCGGGAGCACGCTCAGCGTCACGCTCGCGCCGGGCCTTGACCTGGGCACCCTCCTCAGCAAAGAGCGCCTCGCCATCGCCAACCCGGACGCC
>JAEUMZ010000099.1 GCA_016790765.1 Betaproteobacteria bacterium | reverse complement strand
GTAGCGCGGATGCATGAAGCGGTTGGCCAGTTCGCCATTGGTGGTGAAGATCAAGAGGCCCGAGGTGTTGATGTCCAGGCGGCCGATGTTGATCCACTTGCCGTTCTCCACCTTGGGCAGGTTGTCGAACACGGTGATGCGGTTGCCGGGGTCGTCCGTGGTGACGATCTCGCCCTCGGGCTTGTGGTAGAGCAGGATGCGCGGCAGCTCCTGGCTGAATTTCAAGACCACGGGCCGCCCATCGATGAGCACCTTGTCGTCGGTGGCCACGCTGGTGCCCTTGGTGGCGACGATGCCGTTGACCATCACGCGGCCCATGGCAATCATCAGTTCCATGTCGCGGCGCGATCCGATGCCCGACTGCGCCAGCACCTTGTGCAGCCGCTCGCGCTTGATGGTGGCTTCCTTGGCGAGCGCCTCGGCAAACTGGCCGCTGCGCGCCTCGCCGCCGAGCCTGCGCATTTCGGCAACTTCCGAAACGGAAAAGGAGGGCTGCTGCTGCGCAGGCCGGAACGGTGTCTTCTTGCCGGCACGATTGCGCCGCGCATTGGTACTGCCGCGTTTGCCGGCGCCGGCGAAGTTGCCGGCCTGGCCGGCGTCGACCGGCAGGCCGCCCGCGCCGCCCTGCGGGGGCTTGCCGCGGCCACGCCGGCCGCGCTTGGCGCCCGCGGGCCCCGCTGCACCGGCGGCGCCCGGCAACTGGTTGCCGATGTTGTCGCCGCCGAATTCCCCGCCCTTGCCGCGCACCTTGCCGCGCTTCTTGGCCCCGGCGGCAGGCTTGCCGCGCCGTTTCTTGCCGGCGAATTCCGTGCGCTCGCCGCGCCGGCTTTCGGGCTTTTCCTCACCGACATAGCGGCCATCGACATAGCCGCGCGCCTTCAAGCCGGTGGTGACAATGACTTTTTTCACCACGTCGATGGTCCTTGTGATTGGGGTGCCGCAGACTCATCGGCAGTCGCATCGGCGGATGCGGCTTCGGTTGCCCCGTCCACCGCGGTTGTCGCGCTGTCCGCCACACCTTGCGGCGGTTCGTCGTCCATTGACGTCCCCACGCCGGGCAGTTGCAGGGTCTCGCCGGCGGTCAGCGCCGCGCCCGCCTGCGTGAGGTCGAGCGTGGTGGCGAGCTCACCCAGTGGCGGCAGCTCGTCGAGGCTTTTCAGGTTCAGGTCGTCGAGGAAGTGCCGGGTGGTGGCGAACAGCGCCGGCCGGCCGACCACTTCCTTGTGCCCGATCTCGTCGATCCAGCCGCGGTCCTGCAGGGTCTTCAGGATGTGCGGCGAGACCTGCACGCCGCGGATGCCCTCGATGTCGCCGCGCGTCACCGGCTGGCGGTAGGCGATGATGGCCAGCGTTTCGAGCACCGCGCGCGAGTACTTGGGCGGTTTCTCGTTGGCGAGCTTGTCCAGGTAGCGCTGATAGTGCGGGCGCACGCGGTAGCGGTAGCCGCTGGCCACGCGTGCGAGTTCGATGCTGCGCCCGGCGGATTCGTCGCGCAGTTCGTCGAGCAGGGTCGTCAACACCTCCGGTGCGATCTCGCCGTCGAACACGCGCTTCAATTCGCTGAGCGGGATCGGTTCGGCGGCGGCCATCAGCACGGCCTCGAGCGCGCGCTTGACCTCGGCGGCATCGAAACTGGCCGGCACCGGCAGTGCGGATTCGGGCTCGGCGATGCCGGGCAAGGTGGGTTCGGCCGGCAGGTCGGTGTTTGCGTCGGACTGCATCGGTTCCTGGGCTTGGGCGTGGTCGTTGGACATGTCTCTTGCTTCTGGCTACTTTGGCGATCCTTGGCGGACCCATCAAACACTGCTTGCTCGGCGGGATTCACCGCACTCATCTTTTCGCAGGGTCATCGGCAAGCACGTCCCTCTTTCCTGAAGAGGGATTGAGGGAGATTTAGGGGTCATCGATTCGCGACGACCTCAAATCCCCCTCAATCCCCCTTTTTCAAAGGGGGACGTGCCCCGCTGACAGCGCACTTCGTGGATGCTTCGGTGGCATCCCTGCAGTTCATTCACTGGTCAATTCAAGCGGCGGCGCTTCCGCCACCTTGGACTTCACGTAAATCGGTTCAAAGGGCGCGCTTTGCGTCAACTCGAGGAGCGATTCGCGCGCCAGTTCCAGCACCGCGAGGAAACTCACCACCACCACGGCCACCCCCTCCTCCGGGGTGAACAGGCTTTCGAAATTGACAAACCCTTGCCCTGACAACTGGCGCAGGATGCGCGTCATGTGCGCGCGCACGGAAAGTTCTTCGCGGCCGACGCGATGCTTTTGCGTGACCTTGGCGCGATTGAGGATCACGCGCCAGGCCTCGGTGAGGTCGGCCACCAGCACGGTCGGCACGCGGCCGACGAGCGATTTTTCCACCATCACGTCGACCATCGAAAAATCGCGGCCCGCGCGCGGGTGCTCCTCGATCGCCAGCGCGGCGGCCTTCATCTGTTCGTACTCGAGAAGGCGGCGCACCAGTTCGGCGCGCGGATCCTCGGGTTCCTGGCCCTCGTCCTTCGGCGGGCGCGGCAGCAGCATGCGCGACTTGATCTCGATGAGCAGCGCGGCCATCAGCAGGTACTCGGCGGCCAGTTCCAACTGGTCGTCGCGCATCGCCTCCACGTACACCATGTACTGGCGGGTCAGTTCCGCCATCGGGATGTCGAGGATGTCCAGCGAGTGCTTGCGGATGAGGTAGAGCAGCAGGTCGAGCGGGCCTTCGAACTGCTCGAGGATGACCGACAGGGCATCGGGCGGAATGAACAGGTCGGCCGGCAGCTCGGCCATCGGCTCGCCCTTGATGCGCGCCACCGGCAACGCCATGTCCAGCGACGGTTGGGCGCCGTGGGTGTTGTCGACGACGAGTTCAACGCTCATGCGAATGTGCTCATGAGAAGGCCAGCCCCATCGCGTCGCGCACGTCGCGCATGGTTTCTTCGGCCGTGTCGCGTGCCTTCTCGCAACCGTCGGCGAGGATGTTCTTGACCAGCGTCGGGTCGTCCTCGAACGGCGCGGCGCGCTCGCGCATCGGCGCCAGCTCGTGCACGATGGCATCGATCACCGGCTGCTTGCATTCCAGGCAGCCGATGCCGGCGCTCTTGCAGCCCTCCACCACCCATTGGCGCCGCGCCTCGTCCGAGTACACCTGGTGCAGCGTCCACACCGGGCACTTCTCCGGGTCGCCCGGGTCGGTGCGGCGGATGCGCGCCGGGTCGGTCGGCATTTTCTTGACCTTGTTGCTGATCGCGTCCGGCGTGTCGCGCAGGTCGATGGTGTTGTCGAGGCTCTTGGACATCTTGCCGCCGTCGGTGCCGACCAGCCGCGGCGTGACGGTGAGCAGGCTCTGCGGTTCCGGCAGGATCACCTTGCCGCCGCCCTCGAGGTAGCCGAACAGGCGCTCGCGGTCGCCCATGCTGAGGTTCTGCACGTCGGCCAGCAATTCGCGCGCCGTCTCCAGCGCGGCTTCGTCGCCTTCCTGCTGGAAGCGCGTGCGCAATTGGTTGTACAGCTTGGCCTTTTTCGAGCCGAGCTTCTTGATCGCCGCCTCGGCCTTGTCCTCGAAGCCCTTCTCGCGTCCGAACAGGTGGTTGAAGCGGCGCGCCAGTTCGCGCGTCAATTCGATGTGCGCCACCTGGTCCTCGCCCACCGGCACCCGGTTGGCGCGGTAGATCAGGATGTCGGCGGCCTGCATCAGCGGATAGCCGAGGAAGCCATAGGTGGTGAGGTCGCGCCCAAACTGCGCGTGCTTTTCCACCTGGTCCTTGTAGGTCGGCACGCGTTCGAGCCAGGACAAGGGCGTGAAGAACGACATCAACAGCGTCAGTTCGGCATGCTGCGGCACGCGCGACTGCACGAACAACGTGGCCTGCGCCGGGTCGATGCCGGCGCCGATCCAGTCGATGACGGTGTCGAAGGTGTATTCCTCGATCACCTCGGGCGTCTGGTAATGCGAGGTCAGCGCGTGCCAGTCGGCCACGAAAAAGTAGCACGGATGCTCGTGCTGCAGCTTGATCCAGTTCTTGAGGGCACCGTGGTAGTGGCCCAGGTGCAGGCGCCCGGTGGGGCGCATGCCGGAGAGGACTCTATCGGGAAACATGCGGGCAAATCGTTCGGCCAGGGGCGCGAGGGACAAGACAGGGAGACTTCAAGGAATCAATCCTTCGGGTGACATGCGCTTGCGGACCACGCGGGCAATGCCTGGGGACCAGCGCAACTACATCAACGGTGAAGCGGGCAGGACGGAAGATGCTGGAGAGCCGGGATCGCGCCGCGCGGCTTCATCGTGCGTCAGGTGATGGAGGTGCCGCGCCGGATCCGCTGCGGCCAACCCGCGCCGCTGGGAGTGCGCGCCGGGTGCCGGATCAGGACAAGCCGATTATACCGTAGATCGCTTTCATCGACAGGGCGACCAGCGGCCACAGAAAATAGTTCATCGCGCCCGTCAGGATGAGCGCGATCAGGATGATCATGCCGTACGGCTCGATGCGCGAGAACTTGTACGCCAGCGGGCCGGGCAGCAGGCCGGTGAGGATGCGCCCGCCATCGAGCGGCGGCAGGGGAAACAGGTTGAACACCATCAGCAGCGCATTGACAAAGATGCCCGCTTGCGCCACCAGGGCCAGGAACTCGACCGGGCCCGAGGCGGGCAGTGAAACGGCGATGCGACCCACCACGCCCCAGCCCAGCATCATGGCCAGGTTGGCAAGCGGTCCAGCGGCGGCCACCCACACCATGTCGCGCTTCGGGTTGCGCAATCCGCCAAAGTTGACCGGCACCGGCTTGGCGGCGCCGAAGACCAGCGGCGTGAACAACAGCGTGAGGATCGGCACCAGGATCGTCCACACCGGGTCGATGTGCTTGATCGGGTTGAGCGTCATGCGCCCCAGCATGTAGGCCGTGGCATCGCCGAAGTGCTTGGCCGCATAGGCGTGAGCCGCCTCATGTAGCGTGATGGCGAAGATCAGCGGAATCGCGTAGATGGTGATCTTCTGGATGATGTTGGCGTCCAAGTCGAATCCTGTTCTCGATCGCCGCGGCTCAATCGCCCGGGTCAAAGCCGAAGGATGCCACATCCCCCCGGCCCACCCGCACCAGTGTGGGGATCTCGCCGGACAGGTCGATCACCGAAGTCGGTGCAAAGCCGCAGTGGCCGCCATCGAGGATGAGGTCGAGGCGATGCTCCAGCGCCGCGCGGATCGGCGCGGCGTCGGCCATCGGCGCCTCCTCCCCCGGCAGGATCAACGTGCTGGTGAGCAACGGTTCGCCCAGTTCGGCCAACAGCGCCTGCACCACCGGATGCTCCGGCACCCGCACGCCGACCGTGGCGCGCTTGGCGTGCGCAAGCCGGCGCGGCAGTTCACGCGTGGCCTTCAGGATGAACGTGTAGGCGCCGGGCGTGTGCGCCTTCAACAGGCGGTACTGCGTGTTGTCGACTTTTGCGTAGGTGCCGATGTCGGACAGGTCGCGGCACATCACGGTGAAATGGTGCCGCTCGTCCACGCCGCGGATGGTGCGGATGCGCTCCATCGCCGCCTTGTCGCCCAGGTGGCAGCCGATGGCGTAGGACGAATCGGTCGGGTACGCGATCACGCCGCCCTGGCGAACGATCTCGACGGCGCGGCGGATGAGGCGCGTTTCCGGGTGCGTCGGATGCAGCGTGAAGAACTGCGACATGCCGTCAGGACCGCGCCGGGGTACGCATCAGAACAGGTCCCAGACCGGCGTGAGGCCGGCCGGCAACGGCGGCAGCGTGCCGGGCTCGAAGCGGCTCTCTCCCGGGCCGTGATAGTCGGCGCCGCGCGAGGCCGCGAGCCCGAAGGTGCGCGCATGGGCCGCGAATTCGCCGTACTGGCGCGGCTCGTGGCTGCCGGTGACGACTTCGATCGCCAAACCGCCGAGGTCCCTGAATTCGCCGAACAGCTGGCGGCGCTCGCCGTCATCCAGCTTGTAGCGGCCCGGATGTGCGATCACCGGCACGCCACCGGCCGCGCGGATCCACGCGACTGCGCCCGCCAGGTCGGCCCAGCGATGCGGCACATAGCCTGGCCGGCCGGAGGTGAGGAACTTGGCGAACACCTGGCCGACGTTCTTTGCCGCGCCGCGCTGCACCAGGACGCGGGCGAAGTGGGTGCGGCCGATCATGTCCTCGTTGCCGGTGAGCGCGTACGCGGCCTCGAGCGTGTCCGGGATGCCGGCTTCGGCGAGCGCGTCGGCCATGCGCGCGGCGCGGGCGCGGCGCCCGTTGCGCACCGACAGCAGGCCGTCCCGGAGCACCGGATGGGACACGTCGACATTGAGGCCGACGATGTGCAGCGTCACCGGGCCGCGGTCGGGCCAGACTCCCTCGTTCGGCCAGGTCACGGAGATCTCGACCCCGGGAACGAAACGCAGGCCGGCCTCGCGGGCGGCCTCGGCCGCGGCCGCCACACCGGCCGTGGTGTCGTGGTCGGTGAGCGCCAGCGCGTCGCACGCGTTGCGTTGCGCCAGCGCCACCAGCGACTGCGGGGGCAGCAGGCCGTCGGAGGCATCGCTGTGGTTATGGAGGTCGAAATTGAGCAAAATGGCGCGCCGGGGAAAAACGGTCGCGCATCTTAGCAAACCGCGCACGCCCCACTCGACCTTCGCCCGCCATGAGCCACGAAACCAAGTCCATCCCGATCCAGTTCCGCCACGGCCCGGCCGAGACCCCCAGCGACTACCAGGGCGCGGTCGACCGCTTCAATGCGGTGCGCCATGCGGCCGGCAACGACGACGTGCATTCCCGCGCGCTGGAGTCGATGCTGCAGGCGATGATCCGCCTGGACCGCCAGTTCGGCGCCGTCGGTGCGCTGCCGATCGAGGGCGTGTCGGAGGCGTTGGACGAGGCGATGGTCGCCGCGGCGCACGTGGAATCGGCCTGGGTGGAGTCCGGCGGCGAGGCGCAGGCGGCGGCGCTCGACCATGCCGTCATTGCCCTGACGCAATGGGCCATGCAGCATGAACTCGAGATCCGCCACCCGGAGGTCTGGGTCAACGCGCTGGCGCGGCGCGCGAATGCAGCCGGCACGCGGCAGGACTGTGCAGCCGTGTTCGCGTTGATGCAGGGCGCCCTTGCCCACCTTGCACCCGCGCTGTCGGCGGACCTCGAGCAATCGAATCCCGCGCGGCCGTGGCGCATCCTGATCCTCAACTTCGCCATCACCGCCATCCGCGCGGGCGACGGCGCCTTGATGCGATTTGCCTTCGACACCTTGAATCGCCATTTGCCCGTGGACGCACCCGGTTTCTACGCCGAGGCAGCCCAACAGGCGTCATCGCCCGGGTTCCCGGAAGAGCATCGCGCGCTCATCGACGCGGAAGTGGCGCGTTGGACGCGCGCGCACTGATCGTGCGATAATTGCAAGTTGTTGATTTTTCAGCGCTTGCGCGTGTTTTCCCCGTCTAGGCCCCTATCCTCCCCGCAATGAAGTTGCTCGCAGACTTCCTGCCCGTCATTCTGTTTTTTGTCGCCTACAAGGTCGCCGACATCTACGTTGCGACGGGCGTGGCGATCGTGGCGGCCATCGTGCACATTTCCTACCTCAAGCTCTCGCGGCAGGCGATCAAGCCGGTGCACTGGATCAGCTTGGTGTTCATCCTGGTCTTCGGTTCGCTCACCATCCTCCTCAAGGACGAGTACTGGATCAAGATCAAGTGGACGCTGTTCTACGGCCTGATGGGCAGCCTGATCCTGGTCGCGACCTGGTGGGGCAAGAACCCGCTGAAGAGCGTGCTCGGCAACGAGATCGAGTTGCCGCCGGAAGCCTGGCGCAAGTTCTCGTATTCCTGGGGCTGGTTCTTCGTCACCCTCGCGGTGTTGAACCAATACTTTGCCTCCACGCTCTCACTCGACGCCTGGGTCAAGGTCAAGGTGTTCGGCGGCATGGCGGCCACGTTTGTGTTCGCCATCGGCCAGGCGCTGTGGCTGTCCAAATACTTCCCCGACGATGCGCCGGCAGTGGCCAAGGCCGATGCCGGCAGCGCCCTACCCGCCAAGGATTCCTGATGTTCTACGCCATCCTCGCCGAAGACTTGCCCGGTGCGCTCGAGAAGCGCCTTGCCGCGCGACCGGCGCACGTGGCGCGGCTGAATGCGCTCAAGGACGAGGGCCGGCTCCTGCTGGCCGGTCCGCATCCGCTGATCGACAGCGAAGACCCGGGCCCGGCAGGCTTCAGCGGTTCATTGATCGTGGCCGAGTTCGCCTCGCGCGAGGCGGCGATCGCCTGGGCCTCCGAGGACCCGTATGCGCTGGCCGGCGTGTATGCGCAGGTGACGGTCAAGCCGTTCAAGCGGGTGCTGCCGTGACCAGCGTGGCCGAGCAGATCCGCGAACGGCTGGCCGCCCTGCAACCCGTGGTGCTGGACGTGCGGGACGATTCGGCGCGCCATGCCGGTCACGCGGGCGCCCGCGACCACGCCGAACGCACCGGCGCCGTCGAGGGCACGCATTTCGAATTGACCATTGTGTCACCGGTTTTTGCGGGGGCTTCGCCGGTCGCCCGGCACCGCATGATCCATGAGCTGTTGGGCGACCTGATGAAAACGCGCATCCATGCCTTGAAGATCGATGCGCGCCCCGCTTGATGTTTCCGTGTCTTTGTTTCACTTATTTGAAGGAATGTCCATGCAACTGAAAATGAAGTCCCTCGCAATTGCCACCACGGCGGCCGTGGCCGTGGCCCTCGCCGCTCCCGCCGTGATGGCGCAAGACAAGGCAGAGAAGGCCGCCCGCCCGAAGGCCGCCAAGGCCGCCGAAGGCCGCGTGAGCGTCAATGGCGTGATCATCCCGCAGGCCTACTTCGACATGATGAACAAGGAACGCGAGGCCTCCGGCCAGCCATCCTCGGCCGAATTGACCAAGGCGATCAAGGACGAGCTCATCAGCCGCGAGGTGCTGCGCCAGGCTGCCGTCAAGAAGGGGCTGGACAAGGACGCCACCATCGCCACGCAAATGGACATGGCGCGCACCGCCGTGCTGATCCGCGCCTACTTCGATGACTACGTCAAGGCCAACCCGGTCACCGACGCGCAGCTGAAGAGCAACTACGAGCAGTACAAGGCCCAGCTGGGCGACAAGGAATACAAGGCGCGCCACATCCTGGTGGACAGCGAGGACGAGGCCAAGAAAGTGATCGCCGCGCTGAAGGCCGGCGAGAACTTCGAGAAGCTGGCCAAGGAAAAATCCAAGGACACCGGCTCGAAGGACAACGGCGGCGACCTCGACTGGGGCCCGGCCGGCCGCTATGTGCCGGAGTTCGCCAATGCCCTGCGCGCATTGCAGAACAACCAGACCACCGACAAGCCGGTGAAGTCGCCGTTCGGCTTCCACGTCATTCGCCTCGACGATTCGCGCGCCCTCAAGGTGCCGACCTATGACGAGGTGAAGGACAACTTCAAGCAGCGCGCCCAGCAGGAACTGGTGGCGCGCCTGGTCGAGGACCTGAAGTCCAAGGCCAAGGTCGACGAGAAGTAAGTCCGCGTCGCGCCACGAAAAAGGGCGGCACCGGTGACGGTGCCGCCCTTTTGTTTTTCCGTGAGGAATCGCTGATGCTACGCCAGCTTTATCGTTTTGCCTAGCGTTGCGGCGGCTGCCTGATTCGCTTATGGTGCCCGCATGACCCTCCCCGCAAAACCGGTCGCCATCCAGTTCGCCAAAGCCGGCAACCTGTACCGGCTCGACGTCTGCGTGTCGCCGCTGATCGCGCGCGAGATCCCGCAGGTGGTCGAGATCTTCACCGCCCAGTGGGCCAAGCCGGTGGAAGTCGAGCGCGCCAAGGTCAAGGGGGCGCAGGCCCTCGCTTTGTCCGCCGAACACGAGCTGCGTGCCGGGGAACGCGCAGCCGACATCGCGCGCACGCTGTCCTACGCGATCTGGAAAAAACTCGACCGCTATGTGAAGGTCACGGTCGAGGCCACCTACCTGGGCGAATCCCAGGACGGCCACTACGAATTCGGCGAAGTGGCGTACACGGAAGCCTTCGGCGCCCGGTTCGAAAACTGAACCGGATGTAGAACTCAAGCACTGGCGCCGCAGCCCAGGCGTTTTCGGCCTGGAAGACGCACGGGTTGTTGAGTTTGCCTGTTTGCGCCGGTGCAGGCGCCACATTTGCGCCTACGCGCTCCTTGGCAACACCACACCCAATTCGTAAATCCCGCGCGGATGGTCGCTGCGCGGATAGGGCGGCTTGGGCCAGGTCCATGCCGGTTCCCGGAACAGCGCGCGCATGGCATTCATGTCGCAGTGATAGGGCGGCCCTTCGACGAAGCCGTCGGCGCCACCCGGGCGTGGCGCCTGCATGAACAAGGCGAACAGGCGGCCTTCAGGGCGAATCCATCCGTGCAACTGGGTGGCGTAGCGTTGCCACTGGTCCGGGTGCAGCGCGCACAGGCAGGTCTGCTCGTACACCGCATCGAATGCCGCCGCCGGTTGCCACTGCAGCGCGTCGGCGGTTTCGATCCTCGCCGGCAAGCCTTGCTGCGCCAATCTCGCCTGTGCGAGGCGCACGGCTTCCGGTGCATAGTCGATCGCCGTCACGTCGAATCCGCGCGCCGCGAGGTACGCCACCTCGTGCCCCGATCCGCACCCGGGCACCAGCACGCGGCACGGCGCCAGCGTCCCGGCCTCCACCCAGCGCATCAACTGCGGATTGACCTCGCCGCGGTCCCAGGGCGTGTCGCCGGCCTGGAATTTCTCGCGCCAGAAATCGAGGGTCGGGCCACTCATCGTCGTGTTGTCGAGTTCGACGTCATCGGGACAGCGCGAAGTTCGGCCGTTGCCTCGCTGAGCATCCCGGCGATGCCTTGCCCCCCGCGGTCACACCGCTTCAACAGCACCCTCCGCGCGGCACCGCGCATCACCTTGCTCTGGATGGACGGGCTCATGCGCGGGCGATCCGCGCGTTGCGGTCTGGCGTCGGGAGATGGGCGGGATGGGACAACGCGTTCGATCTGGCGCACTCAGCGCGGAGGGCCTTGCGGCTCGTCAATCTTCCCCTGGAGCGCATGGCATGTGGTGATGGGTGCATTCTAGTCGATGCGATTCGATGCGCGCTCTGATGCGACCCAATCTGCCCTAGAATCCGCGCTGCCTTTTTTCACGTCACCGCCCGCATGCTGCCGTCCATCCCGTCCCGCCTC
>JAEUMZ010000069.1 GCA_016790765.1 Betaproteobacteria bacterium | reverse complement strand
CGGCCAGGCGTTCGGTCCGTCGGAGAGGGCCTTGGACGGATCGGGATGGGTTTCCATGAACACGCCCGATACCCCCGTCGCCACCGCCGCACGCGCCAGCACCGGCACGAACTCGCGTTGTCCGCCCGAGGTGGTGCCTTGCCCGCCCGGCAGTTGCACCGAATGGGTGGCGTCGAACACGACAGGGCAACCCGTGTTGCGCATGATGGCCAGCGAGCGCATGTCGGAGACCAGGTTGTTGTAGCCGAACGAGGCGCCGCGCTCGCAGACCAGGATGTTGTCGGTACCGCTGGCATTCTTGGCCTTGTCGACCACGTTCTTCATGTCGGCGGGCGCCAGGAACTGGCCCTTCTTGATGTTGACCGGCTTGCCCGCGCGCGCGACGGCCTCGATGAAATCGGTCTGGCGGCACAGGAACGCGGGCGTCTGCAGCACGTCGACCACGGCCGCCGCGACTGGCGCTTCCTCCGGCGTGTGCACGTCGGTCAATACCGGCACGCCGACTTGTTTCTTCACTTCCGCGAGCACGCGCAGGCCTTCTTCCATGCCTGGCCCGCGAAAGGACTTGCCGGAACTGCGGTTGGCCTTGTCGAAGCTCGACTTGAAGATGAACGGGATGCCGAGCGCCGCGGTCATCTCCTTGAGCTGCCCGGCGACATCGACCTGCAACTGCTCGGACTCCACCACGCAGGGCCCGGCGATCAGGAAGAACGGCTTGTCGATGCCGACGTCGAAACCGCAGAGTTTCATGCGCTCGCCTTCGCGCCATGCAGCACGCGCAATCCTGCCTCGCCGTGCTCTTTCTTGTGGTGCTCGAGCGCGGCCTTGATGTAGGACGTGAACAGCGGGTGTCCCTCGCGCGGCGTGGAGGTGAACTCCGGGTGGAACTGGCAGCCGTAGAACCACGGATGCGGATGCTTCACCGGGTCGAGCTCGGCCATTTCCGGCAAGGACTCGGCATTGGTGCGCGCCGAGATGATCATGCCCGAGGCTTCCAGCCGCGGCACGTAATGGTTGTTCACTTCGTAGCGGTGGCGGTGGCGCTCGCTGACCGTATCCGATTGGTAGATCCGGTGCGCCAGCGTTTCCGGCCGCACCGTGCAGGGTTGCGAACCCAGCCGCATGGTGCCGCCCAGGTTGGAACTGGCATCGCGCTTTTCCACCTTGCCATCCTTGTTCTGCCATTCGGTGATCAGCGCCACCACCGGATGCGGCGTCTCGGCGTCGAACTCCGTGGAGTTGGCGTTGGCCAGTCCGACCACGTTGCGTGCGAACTCGATCACCGCGATCTGCATGCCCAGGCAAATGCCGAGATACGGAATCTTGTTTTCGCGCGCGAACTTCACCGCCGCAATCTTGCCTTCCGTGCCGCGCTTGCCGAAGCCGCCCGGCACCAGGATGGCATCCATGTTGGCGAGGATGCCGACGCCGGTCTTTTCCATTTCCTCCGAATCGAGGTAATGGATCTTGACCCGCGTGCGGGTCTTGATGCCGGCGTGGATCAGTGCTTCCGACAGGGACTTGTACGAATCGGCCAGGTCCACGTACTTGCCGACCATCGCCAGGTCGATTTCGTGCTCCGGGTTTTCCAGCGCATCGACGATGCCGTCCCACAGCGTGAGGTCGGCCGGCTTCGGCGTCAGGTGCAGCTTGCGGCAGACGATTTCGTCCAGGCCCTGCTTGTGCAACACCTTCGGAATCTTGTAGATTGAGTTGACGTCGTAGCAGGAAATCACCGCGCCTTCGTCGACGTTGGTGAACAGCGCGATCTTGCGGCGGTCCTCGTCGGGAATCACCTTCTCCGAGCGGCACATCACCACGTCGGGCTGGATACCGATCTCGCGAAGTTCCTTCACGCTGTGTTGGGTGGGCTTGGTCTTGATCTCGCCCACCGCCGGCAGGTACGGCACCAGGGTGAGGTGGATGTAGCAGGCATTGTCGCGGCCGGTTTCAATCCCCATCTGGCGGATCGCCTCGAGGAACGGCAGGGACTCGATGTCGCCCACCGTGCCGCCGATCTCGATGATGCCCACGTCCGCCCCGTCGGTGCCGGCGCGGATCGAGGCCTTGATCTCGTCGGTGATGTGCGGGATGACCTGCACCGTGCCGCCCAGGTAATCGCCTCGCCGTTCCTTGTTGATCACGCGCTCGTAAATCTGGCCGGTGGTGAAATTGTTGGCCTTCTTCATCTTCATCGACACGAAGCGCTCGTAGTGGCCGAGGTCGAGGTCGGTCTCCGCGCCATCGTCGGTGACGAACACCTCGCCGTGCTGGAACGGCGACATGGTGCCCGGATCGACGTTGATATACGGGTCCAGCTTCATCATGGACACCTTGATGCCGCGCGATTCGAGGATGGCGGCGAGCGACGCTGCTGCGATGCCCTTGCCCAGTGAGGAGACGACGCCCCCGGTGACGAAAATGTACTTGGTCATGCCGACCTCCAAGCCGGGCCCAGTTGGAAATCGGTATTTTACCCGATGGGGTACGGGCGGCCATGCGCGCTAAACTCGGCACCAGCGTTCATCCCTCCCAGGCCCACGCCCGGTCGTGGCGCGCAAAGGCGCATGTCATGAAGGTCGGCAACACGCACTACCGCAGCATCTGGCCCGACGACTCCCGGCGGGGGGTCCACATCGTCGACCAGACACGACTGCCGTTCGAGTTTGGTACCGTCTTCCTCGAGTCGCGCGATGCCGTCGCACACGCCATCCGGACCATGCAGGTGCGCGGGGCCCCCCTGATCGGCGTCACGGCCGCCTTCGGTCTCGCGCTGGCCATGGACGCCGATTCGTCCAACGCATCCCTGGAGGATTCCGCGGCCCTGTTGAACGCGACGCGGCCGACCGCAGTCAACCTGGCGTGGGCCCTCAAGCGCGCGGTGGCGCATCTCGTTCGCCTGCCGCACCAGTCGCGCGCGGCCGCCGCCTGGGCGCTGGCGCGCAAGATGGCCGACGAGGACGTGGCCACCAATGCGGCCATCGGCGAACTTGGCGCTGGGGTGATCCGCGCGCTGCACGCACAGAAGCAGGACACGGTCAACATCCTCACCCACTGCAACACCGGCTGGGTCGCCACCGTGGACTGGGGCACGGCGCTGGCGGCAATCTACAAGGCGCACGACGCGGGCATCCCGGTGCATGTCTGGGTCGATGAAACCCGGCCGCGCAACCAGGGGCTGTTGACGGCGTGGGAATTGCGCCAGCACGGCGTTCCCCATACCTACATTGTCGACAACGCGGGCGGCCACCTGATGCAGCACGGCAAAGTGGACGTGGTGATGGTGGGGGCGGACCGCGTGTCCCGGCACGGGGACGTCGCCAACAAGATCGGCACCTACCTGAAGGCCCTCGCCGCGCAGGACAATGGCGTGCCGTTCTACGCCGCACTGCCAGTGTCAACCATCGACTTTGCGCTCGAGGACGCGTTGGGCGACATCGAGATCGAGGAACGCGATGGCGAAGAGGTCCGGTGGATCAGCGGGCAGCAACCCGAGGCCAAACCCCAGCACGGGCGGGTGTCTCCGGGCGAAAGTGGCCCAGGCACCGCACCAGTGCTTGGGTTCGGTCGTCTGCGCCTGCTCGATGAGGCCAGCCCCGCCGCAAATCCCGCCTTCGACGTGACCCCCTCACACCTCATCACCGGCATCATCACCGAGCGCGGCGTGTTCAAGCCCGATGACGTGGCGGCACTCGAGAGCGCGCCATGACGTTCACCACCCCCACCCACGACCGCGATCTTGCGTTGCGTGAAGACATTCTGCGCACCGCCATCCGCATGAACGCGGCCGGCATCAACCAGGGCAAATCGGGCAATGTCAGCGCGCGCACGGCCGTTGGATTCCTGATCACGCCGACCGGCATCCCGTATGAGGACACGCGGCGCGAAGACATCGTGCCGATGGCGCTCGACGGCACCCACACCGGGCCGGTGCGGCCCTCGTCCGAGTGGCGCTTCCATCGCGACCTCTACGTGGCCCGGCCCGAGGTGCAGGCCATCGTCCACACCCATGCCGTGCATTGCACGGCGCTCGCGGTGCACGGGCGCGGTATTCCGGCCTTCCACTACATGGTGGCCATTGCCGGGGGCGCCGACATCCGCTGCGCGCCCTACGCCACCTTCGGCACACAGGAACTCTCGGACCATGCGCTTGCCGCCCTCGAGGACCGCAAGGCGTGCCTGCTGGCGCACCACGGCATGATCGCCGTCGGCCGCGACCTCGACCAGGCGCTGGCGATTGCGGTGGAGGTCGAGGTGCTGGCCAGGACCTACCTGGCGGCCCTGGCGGTGGCCGAGCCGCCGCTGTTGCCCGCGGACGAGATGGCGCGCGTGATCGAGAAGTTCGCCACCTATGGGCAACAGGCGGAGGCGGAGGCGGGGGCGGAGGCCTAGGGGCTGGGGGCTGGGGGCTAGGGAAAGGCGCGCAACCCCTACTTGCGCTTGTATGTCACCCGAAACAACATCGTCCCGGGCTTGCTTTCGAAGGATTGCGGGCGGTCCTTGCCCGAGAGGTCATAGCAGGCTTCCAGATCGCGCCCCACGAAACGGTAGATGGCCATCATGCGGCGGCCCTTGTTGGGGCCGGATTCGCCGAGCACATCCATGCGCCTGGCCTCCCCCGCGACTTCATCGCCGTAGAGCACGATCGACCCGCTGTCGAGCGTGGGCGGCGTGCCGCCGCGATAGCGGTTGTCGGCGATTTCGAGGATGAATCCCGGTGCCTTGAAGTCCTTGCCTGCCAATTCCGCGGCCCTGATCTCCCAAGTGCCGTTCACGCGATCGTCCGTGACGGGCGCGGCGGGCTTGAGCGGCGGCGCCACGCAGCCCGCCAGCAAGAACGCGCAAAACAGGAGTGCGGTTCGGAAGGTCATCGCGTGCGCCGCGGGTCAGGAATCGAAAAAATTCGACAGGTCATCCCCGCCGGCGCTGGGCTTGGACTCCGCCGTCGCAGCCGGCACGGCTGCACCGGTGGACGGTGCGCTGCCGGGCGCCGGGGCGGGAACGCCGGATGCCTCGTTGAGCAGGCGCACGATGCCCTCGATGTCCATCGGCACGCGTCCTTGCGAACGCAGCAGCACGCGCGCGGGCACGTCCTGCAGGCGCGGCACCGCCAGGCGCATGTTGGCCGCGGTATTGAGCTTGGGCAGCAGGTGGGTGTTCTTCCAGCCGCCGCTTTCGGATTCGATGGCGTCGATGATGGCCTGCTGGCCGCGCACGATGCCGGCCAGCAGTTCCGCGACTTGTTGCGTGGTGAGGCTCATGACAGGTTTCCTCCAGGTGTCAGCCGGCCCGCAAGGGCCGCAAATCGAGTTTCATCACGACTTCACCGTCGTCGACCACGCCGGTGTTGACGAAACCGTGGCGCGCGTAAAAGGGCTCCGCATTCGGGCCGGACGGCACGAAGGACAGCAACATCGTGCTGGCGTAGGTTTTCGACTTCGCCACCTCGATGAGCAGGTTCAGCGCCTGCGAGCCGAAGCCGTGCCCCTGAAAACGCTCGTCGATCATGAATCGCCACAGCGCGACGTAGGGTTCACCGTCGTACAACTGCGGTGCGCGGTCCTTCACCTGGGACCAGTCCTCGAGCATCGCGAACCCCACCGGAACCTCTCCCGCGTAGATGGCGCGAAACCACGCCTCGGGATGAAAGTGTGCCTGCGCGATGGAAAACGCGTTCGGCGCAACCAGGCCGATCTGCGCGTCGCCCACATCGAGCAACGCAATCTCGCGCACGGTGTCCCGGGTGATTTCGCGCAGGCTGACCCGCGCCGTCCGATCGAGTGTCATGTCCGGATGTTGGTTGCGCACCTGTCGCACGAATTCATTGCGGGATTCCAGGAAGCGGCCGGACAGGCTTTTCGGCCACGCGATGGCGTTTGACGTCATGCCGCCGATTCTATGCCATCCCGGTTTTGCGCAAGCCGCCGTTCCGGCGTACATTCGCGGGTCTCAATCCTTGGAGCACGGCATGAGCGCGACGCTGGCCAACATCACCTTTCCGCGGCCGGACGGCCAATCGACGCGGGGCTACCTGGCGCTGGCCGGCCCCGGGAAACCGGGCGTGGTGGTGATCCAGGAGTGGTGGGGCCTCAACCGGCAAATCTGCTCGATCGCGGATGCCTATGCGGCGGCCGGCTACAACGCGTTGGCGCCGGATCTGTACAAAGGCCGCCTCGCATCGAATGCGGAGGAGGCGAGCCACCTGATGACCGGCCTCGACTTCGCCGATGCCACGCACCAGGATCTCGCCGGCGCACTGGCCCACCTCAAGTCGCGCAGCGGCAAGGTCGCAGTCTCCGGCTATTGCATGGGGGGCGCGCTGACCGTGGCGGCCTGCGTGCACCTGGCCGACGTGACGGCCGGCGTGTGCTTCTACGGCATCCCACCGGCCGCGTTTGCGGATCCGGCCCGGATTCGCGTGCCGTTCCAGGGCCACTTCGCCCTGCGCGACGACTGGTGCACGCCCGCCGTAGTCGATGCGCTGGAGGCGGCGATGAAAGGCGCGGGCCTATCGCCCGAATTGCATCGGTACGAGGCCGATCACGCGTTTTGCAACGCCGCGCGGCCCGAGGTCTACGACGCGGCGTGCGCGAGGCAGGCTTGGGATCGCACGCTCGCTTTCCTGTCCCGGCACCTGGTCTGACCATGGAAGGCGTCGCCCACAGCATCCAGCTCGCGCTGGCCCCGGTGTTCATGCTGACCGCCATCGCCGGGCTGATCGGCGCGTTGGCCGGGCGGCTGGCACGCATCATCGACCGCGGACGCAAGCTCGAGGACCGGCTGGACGAATCCCACACGCCGCATAAGCGTGAAGCCGAATACCGCGAGGAACTGGCGCGCCTGCGGCGCCGCGCGCGCATCGTCAACACCTCCATGCTGCTGCTGGCGCTCTCCGCCACACTCATCAGCGCCACGGTGATGGAATTGTTCCTGATCGAGGCCGTAACCCTCAAGACCGACCGCCTGATCCCATGGACATTCTTGTCGGGGGTGTTCTGCTTCCTGATGGCCCTGGTGGCGTTCCTGATCGAGACGTTGCTGGCGGGCCAATCGCTCAACTTCGGGAAGCGTCAGCCCTGAGGCTGGAAGGCCGCTGCGAGCGGCGCGAAGTCGGACAGTTCGTTGTACACCTGCGCGGAAATGCGCACCCAGTGGCGCCCGCCGATGTCGAACACCGGGACTTCGGTCCGGTGCTCCCGCAGAAAATGCAGCCGCCAGCGCGCCACCGATTCGCGCGTGGCCGGTTCATCGATCGGCATCGGCAGCGTGGCCATGGCCGCGCGGCTGGAAGCGGGTGCGCCCGGTTGCACGCCCCACGCCGCCGCCATCAAATCCGCCGCTTCGCGCTGCTGTGTGGCCAGCGCCGAACGGTAGCGCGCCGCGCCGATCGACTCGATGAAGTCGATTGCCTCGCCCACCGCCAGCCAGGCGGACGGGTCGCGCGTGCCGGTCCAGCCGAATTCCCAGGCCAGTCCCTCGCCATAGAAGTTGGAAATCACCACCGGGTGCAAGCCCTCGCGCCCCGCATCGCTGACCGCGAGAAACGCCGCGCCCTTGGGCGCGCAGAGCCACTTGTGCGCGTTGCCCGCAAACCAGGTGGCGCCCATTTCAAACAAGCGTCCGACATCGAGATCCAGCTGGCCCGGCGCATGGGCGCCGTCGACCAGCACCTGCGCGCCGGCGGCCCGCGCCAGGGGGAGCAGGCGCCCCAGCGGCGACACCACCCCCAGCGGCGAAAACACGTGGTCGAAGATGGCCAGGCGCGCACCGCCCCGCAAAGCGTCCGCATAGGCGTCCACCAGCGCATCGTCGCCGGGGAGCGGCCAGGGAATGCCGGCTTCCACTGGAACGACGCCGTACCGGCCGGCCAGAAAGCGGACCGTATTGCGGATGGCCGGGTACGCGTGGTTGGCGAGCACGATGCGGTCACCCGGCTTCCAGTCGAGTGAACGCAGCACCGCCGCACACGCTTCGGTGGCGTTCACCGCAAAAACCAGTGATTCGCGCGGCGAACGCACGAAGTCGGCCAGGCGGTCGCGCGCGCCCGCAAGCGCACCCGGCAGCACGTCGTTCATGAATTGCACAGGCTGGCGTTCCATCCGCGCACGCCAGCGCGATTGCGACTCCAGCACCACGCGCGGAGTCGCGCCGTACGATCCGTGGTTCAGGAAGTGGATGCCGGGATCCAGCGTCCAATGCCGCCGCTGGGCATGGCCCAGCGGGTCCGGGACATCGGGCGAAGCCATGTTGGCGGTCGGCGCGGCTGGAAACCGACCGCGTTACGCGGCCTCGGCGAACACGCGGCCGGCGTGCTCGCGCAAGGCATGGAATCGCACCTGCGGGTAGCGCTCGGCCGCCACTTCGAGTTCCGCCGGATGGGTGGCAAGAAAGGCCGGCGCCTCCACCACGTCGTGGGCCACGCGATGCGCATTGCTGTCGATGAAGCGCTTGAGGATCACCGGGTCGTCGCAGGTGATCCAGCGCGCCAAGCGGTAGCGCGAGGACTCCAGCTTGGCATCCACGTTGTATTCGCTTTTCAGGCGATGCAGCACCACCTCGAACTGCAGCGTGCCGACGGCCCCGAGCAGCAATGAGCCGCCCTCGATCGGGCGAAACACCTGGATCGCCCCTTCCTCGCCCAGCTGCTGCAGGCCGGTGCGCAACTGTTTGGACTTCATCGGGTCGCGGATCTCGACGTTCTGGAACGTTTCCGGCGCAAAGTATGGGAGCCCGGTGAACTGCAGGTTCTCGCCCTCGCTGAGCGTGTCGCCCAGGCGCAGGGTGCCGTGATTGGGAATGCCGATGATGTCGCCGGCGAATGCGTCGTCCACCAGTTCGCGGCGCTGCGAGAGGAACGAGACGACGGTCCCGGGCCGGATGTCCTTGCCAGTGCGGCAGACGCGCAGTTTCATGCCGCGCTCGAAGTGGCCGGACACCACGCGCACGAACGCGATGCGGTCGCGGTGTGCCGGGTCCATGTTGGCCTGGATCTTGAACACCACGCCGGCGAATTTCGGTTCCTCCGGCGCGACCTCGCGCGTCAGCGTGGCGCGCGGCAGCGGTGGCGGGGCCAGGTCGACCAGGGCATCGAGGATCTCGCGCACGCCGAAGTTGTTGATCGCGGAGCCGAAAAACAGCGGCGACTGCTTCGCGGCGAGGAACGCGCCGCGGTCGAACGGCAGGGTGGCCTCGCGGATCAGGCCGATTTCGTTTTTCGCGGTATCGAACTCGGCGCCGAAGCGCGCGGCGGCTTCCGCGTTGTCGAGTCCCTGCAGCGTTTCATCATCCTCGCGCACCCGATCCTCGCCCGGGCGGAACACCGTCATCGCCTCGCGCCGGAGGTCGAACACGCCGCCGAAGGCGCGCCCCATGCCCACCGGCCAGGTGAACGGCACCACGTCCATGTTGAGGACCGACTCGACTTCCTCCATCAATTCCAGCGGCGGCTTCACCTCGCGGTCCATCTTGTTCACGAACGTCAGGATGGGCGTGTTGCGCGCGCGGCAGACTTCGATCAGGCGCAGCGTCTGCGCCTCCACGCCCTTGGCCGCGTCGATTACCATCAGCGCCGCATCCACGGCCGTCAGTACGCGGTAGGTGTCTTCGGAAAAATCCTGGTGACCCGGGGTGTCGAGCAGGTTCACCACGCAGTCGCGGTACTCCATCTGCATCACCGAGGAGGCGACCGAAATGCCGCGCTGCTTTTCGATCTCCATCCAGTCGGAGGTCGCGTGGCGGCTCGCCTTCCTGGCCTTCACCGAGCCTGCGATCTGGATCGCCCCCGCGAACAGCAGCAACTTCTCCGTCAGCGTGGTCTTGCCCGCATCCGGGTGGGAGATGATGGCGAAGGTGCGGCGGCGGGCGATTTCGGGGGCATGCGACATGGGGGCCTGCAGGTGTTGCGGCGCAAAAGCGCGCGACGAGCGACAAAAAGCGGGCGATTATCGCACCCGCACAAGAACGGCACAAACTGGTACAAATGCGCCTTTTCCGTTCGCGGAGAATGACGCGCTGCAAGAACCGGGCACGACCCGGTCCGGCATACCAAACCAGTCCGAGCCACGAGGGGGCATCATGAAACACACCAAGACACTCATTTGCACAGCCGTCGCCGCTACATTGACGGTAAGCGCCTACGCACAGGCGCCCGCTGCACCGGCGGGCGCGCCCGCAGCAGCAGCCGCCGCGCGGCCCGATCCTGCGGCACCGAAGCCGTTCGCCGACGTCATCAAGGATGCCAAGGCCCATCCCGGCTTTTTCACCCTGTACCAGAAGGACGACAAGGTCTGGATCGAAATCAAGCCGGACCAGCTGGGAAAGCCGTTCTTCTACCAGATCAACTCCACGCAGGGGCTCGGCGAGGCGTTCGTCTATCCGAACTGGATGCTGCGCGGCCACATGGTCGAATTCAAGCGCCGCGCCAACAATGTGCAGCTGATCGCCAAGAACGCGCGATTCAAGGCGGCCCCGGGCACACCGATGGCGCACGCCGTCAAGGCGAGCTTTGCCGAGAGCATCCTCGGCTCGGCCGCCGTGGCCAGCCTGCCGCATCCGGAGCGCAAATCGATCCTGATCGAAGCCAACGGCATTTTCCTCACCGACCTGCCGGGGGCGTCCACGCAGCTGGAAGCGGTCTACCGCCTGCCCTACGCGCTCGATGCGCGCAACACCGGCTTTGCCGGCGTACGATCGACCGACGACATGACCGCACTGCAGGTGTCGGCGCACTTTGCCATTCCGAAGATTCCGGTCCCGCCGCTGACCCCGTCGCCGGTGCCGACCCCGCCGCCGCCCTCCACGCTCCCCGACAATCGCAGCATGGTGCTCGGCTATTACTACACGCTGTCGAAGTTGCCGGAGAAGCCGATGGCGATCCGCTATGCCGACAGCCGCATCGGCCACTTCGTCACCCAGCATTGGGATTTCTCCGAGGACATCACCGCGTTCCCGCGCAAGTACGTGGTCAATCGCTGGCGCCTGGAAAAGAAGGACCCCACCGCGGCGCTGAGCGAGCCGGTCAAGCCGATCACTTTCTGGCTGGGCAAGGAAGTGCCGCTGAAGTACCGCCAGGCGCTGGCCGAGGGCGTGACCATGTGGAACCCGGCGTTCGAAAAGATCGGTTTCAAGAATGCGCTGGTGGTCAAGCAGGTGGGCGAGGATGAAGGGTTCGATCCGAACGACACGCACCACGCCTCGATCCGCTGGTACACCGACACCAGCGACGGTGCCTTGGCCATCGGCCCCTCGCGCGTGGATCCGCGCAGCGGCGAAATCCTCGATGCCGACATCTCCTTTTCCGACGGCTGGGCGCGCCTGACGCGCCGCCGCGCCGCGGAGCAGCTGACCAGCGTGGCGCAGGGCAACCACCACGAGGCGAAGGCCGATTACCTTTCGCAACTGAAGCAGCAAATGATCGAGGCCTCGATCTCGCGCGGCGAAGTCCCGCAACTGTGCGAGCACGAGTCGCATGCGATGGAGGAGGCCACGTTCGCCATCGACCTGCTCGCCGCACGCGACGGCATCGACCCGACGGGTCCGGAGGCCGAGAAGATCGTCATCGACACGCTGCGCGACGTGAACGCCCACGAAGTCGGCCACACGCTCGGCTTCACGCACAACTTCCGCGCCTCCACGATCCACACGCTGGAGCAGCTGGAAGATGCAGCCTTCTCGGCCAAGAACGGCCTGTCCGGCTCGGTGATGGAATACAACGCGCTCAACATCGCGCCCAAGGGGCGCAAGCAGGGCGAGTACGTGCAAAGCAACCTGGGTCCCTACGATTACTGGGCCGTCGAATACGCCTACAAGCCGATCGACGCGGCGAAGGAAAAGGACGAACTGCTCCGGATCGCCGCGCGCTCCAAGGAACCCCTGCTGGCGTTCGCCAACGACCTCGATGCCGGCCTGGGCAACGTGGAAGGCATGGATCCGCAGGTCACGCGCCGCGACCTGGGCGCCGACCCGCTGGCCTTTGCCGAGCGCCGCTTCCTGCTTTCGCGCGAGCTGATCGAGCGCCTGCAGGAACGCACCTTGAAACCGGGCGAGCAGTTCGACAACCTGCGCCGCAATTTCATCAGCGCCAACGCGCAGACCGCCCTGGCCGCCAACGTCGCCTCCAAGTATGTGGGGGGCGTGGTGCACTATCGCGATCACGCGGACTCCGGCCGGGCGGCGCTCAATCCGGTCCCCGCCGCGACACAGCGCAAGGCCCTGAAGCTGGTGACCGACCACCTGTTCCGCGCCGAGAGCTTCAAGTTGAAGCCCGAGTTCGTCGCGCGCCTGGTGCCGGACCAGTTCGACCGCTGGTTCTCCAACACCCCCAACCTGGCCGCCATCGTCAATCCGGATGCCTCGATCAGCGGCGCCGTCCTGGCCCTGCAACGCGGCGCACTCGACCACCTGATGTCCGATGCGGTCGCCGCGCGCGTGCTCGATGCGCCGTCGAAGATGAAGGACACCAAGCAGGCGATGGCGTTGTCCGAGGTGTACGACACCTTGCAAGGCGCGATTTGGAGCGAACTGGCCAAGGGCGGGGACATCGATCCGCTGCGCCGCAATTTGCAGCGCGAGCACGTACGGCGGTTGGTGAACATGCTGACCAAACCCGCCGCCACCACACCGGCGGACGCCAAATCGCTGCAACGCCTCAATGCGCAGCAGTTGGTCGCATCGATCCGCGGCGCGATGGGCAAGGCCGGCAACAAGGAAACCAAGGCTCATTTGTCCGAGAGCCTCGATTTGCTCAACGAGGCGCTCAAGGCACAGATGTCGCGCACCATCTGATCGGTCGGTGCATTCCGGGAAAAGCCCGCACTCCGCGGGCTTTTTCTTGGGTTGTCCGGACCAGGACCCGGGAAAACCCGGAGTGTCACCGATTTGTCATGGACGACCTGTCATAATCTTCCCACTCCAAAGGGGAGTAGCTCACGAAGCGCAGTCCGTCCAGCGCTTCCGCGTGGTCAACGTCAATACGGGTTCTGAAAAGACCCCGGGGGCCACGGGCAAGTACACCGTACATCGCCAGCCAGACCTTTGCCGCCGCACCGGGCAAGGTCCATTGAATCGCACCGATTCCAAAACCCTGTCCGTTCGCGCGGACCGGGTTTTTTCATTTCTCAAGGGTGATTTCATGGAATCGATCGGAAACGTTTGGTGGTACACGGGATTCGCCGTGTTCGTGGTCGTGGCACTGGCCATCGACCTTTTGGCCCTGGACAAGAAGGCCGGACAAAAAGTGACCACCCGGGAGGCAATCAACTGGTCGCTGTTGTGGTTCGGCCTGTCGTTCGTGTTCGCGGCAGGCCTGTGGTGGTATCTCGACGGCAGCATGGGCCGCGACATCGCCAACGCAAAGGCGACCGAGTTCCTGACCGGCTATCTGATCGAAAAATCGCTTTCGGTGGACAACATCTTCGTCTTCCTGATGATCTTCACCTACTTCGCGATTCCCACCGAGTACCAGCGGCGTGCGCTGGTGCTGGGGGTGATCGGCGCGATCGTGCTGCGCGTGGTCATGATCCTCATCGGCGCCTGGCTGATTGCCAAGTTCCACTGGATCCTCTATGTGTTCGGCGCGTTCCTGCTCATCACCGGCCTCAAGATGCTGGTGTTCGCGGACGAAAAGCCGGACCTGGAGAAAAACCCGGTGTTGAAGTGGATGCGCGGCCACATGAACATCGCACGTGAACTCGCGGGCGAACGGCTCACGGTCATGAAGGACGGCGTGCGGTTTTTTACGCCCATGTTCGTGGTGCTGGTGCTGATCGGCGTGACCGACGTCATCTTCGCCGTCGACTCGATTCCCGCCATCTTCGCCATCACCAGCGACCCGTTCATCGTGCTGACCTCGAACATCTTCGCCATCCTCGGCCTGCGCGCGCTGTACTTCCTGCTCGCCGACATGGCGGACCGCTTCCACTTGCTGTCCTACGGCCTCGCGCTGGTGCTGATGTTCGTCGGCGTGAAAATGCTGATCGTCGACTTCTACAAGATCCCGGTGTTTCTCTCGCTGGGCATCGTCGCAGCCATCCTCGCGGCGGCCGTGGTGGCGAGCCTGAAACTCCCGCGGCGGGACCCGGACTAGCCGGCTGCGGCGCGCGGCGGGATAATGCGCAAATTCTCTCGCCGCGCCGAATCAACATGCCAATCTACGAATACGCCTGCAACGACTGCCATCGCGATTTCGAGAAACTGGTGCGCGCCGCGCAGCCTGCGCCGGTGTGCCCGTATTGCGGCAGCGGACGGCTCACCCGCAAGCTGTCCACTTTTGCCGCAGTCACCGGCAGTTCGGCCGCGGCCGCGGCACCGGCGCCTTGCGGGACTTGCGGCCACCCCGCGGGCCCGGGGGCCTGCGCCATTCCGGCACGCTGATTCCGGCGCGTCAGGGACGCCCCGGCGTACGCAGCGCCGACGCGACCGCCTCCAGGGCCGGATCGCGGCCTGCGCGGTAGGCCTCGATCGTCCACGGTGCGGCGATGTCGGGGTCGAGGGTCTCAACCGCGATCGGACGGCGCACCACGGGCGCGTGGCAGTCATCGAAGGTCCTGCAGCCATTGCGATAGTCATGGCGCTCCGTGGCATGCAGGAATCCCTCGCGCGAGTGCGAGAGCGTGGCCGATTTGCCTTCGGCAAAGAACTCCAACCGGTCGCCCACCGCCTCGCCCACGATGGTCACGCGATCCGGTGCGGCTTGTTTGAGGTAGCCGAGCGTCGAAATCGCCGCGGAAAATGTCCAGGGACTCGTCAGCGCGAACACGCGGCCCTTGACCCGTGTGGGCAGTTGCTCCGCGAAATCGCGCGTCGTGGTGAGATCGCCGCCACCGTTCAGGCGCAGGTCCAACACCAGGTTCGCGGGCTGCTTCTCCTCGATCAGCTTGTTCACCGCCTCGAAGAAGGGCGCAAGTCTTTCCTCGGCACTGTTGCTGGTTTGCCGCATTTCGATCACCACCGCGTCCAACGCCGCGTCGTGTCTGAGGCGCAAGCGCCTGACCGGCTCCTGCAAGGCCCACGGTGCGCGTGCGGGATCGAGCAGTGTCTTCCACGCGCGGTCCTCCAGCGGGGCCAGCACCGGAAACATCCAGCGCGTGGCGTTGCCGCCCACCCGATCCGCGCCGGCAGGCGAAACGGAAAAGCTGCGCCCCACAGACTTTCCGTCGGGTGTCACGAAGCCATACACCGGTGCACCCGGGCCCGTGCCGACGCCCAGCGCGCGCAATTGCGGCGGGCTTTCCAGGAAGTAGGCCGCGCTGCGATCACGCCAGGCGGCGAGGCCACCGGCCAGCGAACGGTACAGCGGCCGCAGCGCAGACATCGGCACGCCATCGATCGAAACGAGGCGCGCACCCAGCAGGTCCTCGTTCGGGGCCTTCACGCGCAACACAAAGAAGTCCTCGCCGAATGGGGTCAGGCGCAGGTCCACGCGTTCATGGCGCCGCGAGCGGGGCGCGGCAAAGCTGAGCGTGTGGCCGTTGTCGGCCAATGCAGCCACGCGCGCCAGCGCAAGCTCGAACTCGGTCTGCCCGATCGCGTCGATGCGCTTCGCGATTGCGGCAAGGGCCTGCTCGGCCTCGCGACGTGCCGCGGGCGGGTAGGACCGGTCCTTGTCGAAGAACTCACGCTTGAACTGCGCGAGGTCCTGCTGCCGCCGCATCGCGTCCGGCGCCTCCTGTGCGAAGGCAACCTGGACAGCGGCGCTCAAGATGAAGACGACCAGTGCAGACTGGATGTTCATGGGCCCTCCGTGGTGTGGAGATCGGTCGGCGCAGTGTAGTCTGCCCGCCTAGCGAATTCGACGCGCCGGGGACGAATTGCGGATTGGGTGGCACGGGTTGCACGCACCGTTGGGCACGTCCTGGTACACGCAGGCTACAGATCGCCGACCGGGGTCCGGCGCGCGGCATCAAACGAGCGAACACCAGCATTGACGGGGGGATCCAGCCGTTTTGCCGCCAAACGCCGCGCCAGTCCTTGACATGGGATCATGGCGCATGGCGCACCCCACCCCACCGCCCGACCTCGCGGCTGCGCGTGCCGCCCTTTCCCGCGCCCGTTCGATCGCGGTCCTCACCGGCGCCGGCATTTCCGCCGAGTCGGGCGTGCCGACGTTTCGCGATGCCCTGACCGGCCTCTGGTCGCGGTTCCGGCCCGAGGACCTCGCCACGCCGGAGGCCTTCAGCGCCGATCCCGCAACCGTGTGGTCGTGGTATGCGGACCGGCGCGCGCGGGTCGCGTCCGTGCAGCCGAACGCCGGCCACCACGCGCTGGTGGCCATGGAGCGCGCGGCCCATGCGCGCGGCGCGGCGTTTACGCTGGTCACGCAAAACGTCGACGGCTTGCACCAGGCCGCGGGCAGCGGGACGGTGATTGAACTGCACGGCAACCTCCGGCGCGTGAAGTGCTTTGACCGCCACCACCCGGCAGTCACCTGGGACGAGCGCGAAACCCCGCCGCGCTGCACGCAGTGTGCCTCCTTGCTGCGGCCCGACGTGGTGTGGTTCGGCGAGGCGCTGCCGCAGGCGGCGCTCGACGCGGCGTGCGCGGCGGCCGGTGCTGCGCAGGTGTTCCTCTCGATCGGCACATCGACCCTGGTGGAGCCGGCGGCGTCGCTGCCGTTCGCAGCGCTGCAGGCGGGCGCCTGCGTGATCGAGGTCAACCCGGCGCCCACGCCGCTCACCGCGCACGCCACCTGGGTGCTGGCCGGCCCGGCGGCCGCGATCATGCCGGTGCTCGCCGCCCCTTGAGGCGGGTGCGGCCGCGCGACCGCGGCACGCGGAAACCCTGATCCATCGCAAGGCGCGCGCGCCCGCGCGGACGACAATGACCGGACACTTCGGGAGGTGTCCATGCAGGTCGACATTGCCATCACCGGGGCCGGGCCGGCCGGCTTGAGCCTGGCCGCCGCGCTCCAGGGTTCCGGCTTCAGCATCGCGCTCATCGACCGGTTGCCGCGCGCGGCGCTGGCGGCGCCGCCCTTCGATGGCCGCGAGATCGCGCTCAGGCAGTCGAGCATCGCAAACCTGCAGCGCCTGGGCATCTGGGATCATCTTCCGGCTGAGGACATCGCGCCGCTACGCACGGCGCGCGTGCTCAACGGCGCCTCCCCGCAGGCCATGGTGATCACGCCCGGCCGCGGGCACGGCGACCCCATGACGCAGGCGACGTTGGGCGCGCTGGTGCCCAACGGCGAAATCCGCCGCGCCGCATTTCGCGTCGTCGAGCCACTGCCCGCGGTGACGCTGGTCGATCGCGCCGCCGTCAGCGGATTGGCGTTCAATCCCGATCGCGCGGTGCTCACGCTCGACACCGGCCAGGTCGTCCGCGCGCGGCTGGCCATCGCCGCGGACAGCCGGTTTTCCGAAACGCGCCGCATGGCCGGCATCGCGGCCTCGATGCACAATTTCGGGCGCAGCATGATGGTGTGCCGCATGGCGCTGGAGGTCGATCATGAATCCGCCGCCTGGGAGTGGTTCGACCACGGCCAGACGCTGGCGCTGCTGCCCCTCAACGGCAATGTCGCCTCCGCCGTCCTCACGCTTCCCCACCGCGACATCGCCCCGCTGCTGGGGCTGGACGACACCGCGTTCGGGTTCGAAATGACGCGCCGCTTCGAGGGCCGGTTGGGCACCATGCGGCTGGCCAGCACGCGCCACGCCTATCCGTTGATCGCCGTCTACGCCCACCGGTTTGTCGCGCCGCGCTTTGCCTGCGTGGGCGACGCCGCCGTCGGCATGCACCCGGTTACGGCGCACGGCTACAACTTCGGCCTCGGCGGCGCCGTCGCGCTGGCCGAGGCCTTGGTGCGCGCACGCAACGCCGGCAAGGATTGGTCGTCCCCCGCCGTCCTGCACGCCTGGGAGCGCACGCACCGTGCGGCGACGCGCCCGCTGTACGTGGCCACCAACGCGCTGGCGCGCCTCTATGCCGATGAGTCGCGGCCGGCGCGCGCGCTGCGTGACTTGGCGTTGCAGGCCGGCCGTCGCCTGCCCCTGGTGCGCCGCGCGCTCGCCCAAGCCGTGAGCGGCCCGGACAGCAACCCGCCATGGGTCAGCCGCATGCTGGGCTTGCCGCCAGCATTGATGCGGACACCGCGCGGACCGCCGATCGGTTGACCGGTTGGCAAGTCGCCGAGAGGCCCGCAGGACCATTTGAAATCGTGGCGGCCGGGTCGATGCGGCTCACGCCCGGGGAATCGTGCCTCGCGCAGCCGTGCCGTGCACCGTCCGAATCGTCTCGCGCGGTCGTGGCTGCTGCGGCACCATCGGTCCATCCTCATTCCGGAGTCCGCCATGCCCGCATCACGCGATGTTGTCCCATCCCCTGTCCGGCTCCACGTCCTGCGCGCGACCTATGCGTTCATGTTGGTCGGCCTGGCGCTGACGCAGTGGCCCGTGCTGTTCTCGCCGCCAGGCGCCATCAAGCTCATGAATGGCGTGGTAGCCAGCCAGTTGAGCGCGGTGTCGCTGCTCGCCCTCGCGGGTCTCTGGTTTCCGCTGCGGATGATTCCGATCCTGCTTTTCGAGCTGGCCTGGAAATCGATCTGGCTCATCGCCTTTGCGTTGCCCGCCGGATTGGCCGCCGAGCCGATGAGCGAGGCCATGCGCGAGTCGGTTTTCGCGTGCCTGATGGGCTGGGTGATCTTTCCGGTGGTGATCCCGTGGACCTATGTCCTGTCGTGCATCACTTCCAGACCCCACTCGCAAGACTCAAGCACTGGCGCGCCTTCCAGGCCCGTTTTGCCCTGAACTCCGCGTCCGTGGCGGACTTTACTGCGGCGTGAACTTCACCAAGCCCCCGTAGGTCACGCCCAGCACCACGAGCCCGAACGCAATGCGGTACCAGGCGAAGATCGTGAAGTCGTGCGTGGAGACGTAGCGCAACAGCCAGCGCACGCAGACAAAGGCCGAGACGAAAGCAGCCACGAAGCCGACGGAGAACACCGGGATGTCGCCGCTGCCGAGCAGGTCGCGCTCCTTCCACAGCGAATACAACGTGGCCAGGATCAGGGTGGGAATGGCGAGGAAGAATGAGAATTCGGTCGCGCAGCGGCGGCTCAATCCGAAGAACAACCCGCCGATGATGGTGGCGCCGGAACGCGAGGTGCCGGGGATCAGCGCCGCGCACTGGGCGAGGCCGAGCTTGAACGCGTCCCACGGCGTGAGCTCGTCGACCGAATCGATCATGCGCGTCTGCGTCTGCGCACGCGCCTTGTACCAGCGCTCGGCGAACAGGATGATGAACCCGCCGACGATGAAGGCCAGGGCCACCGGCACCGGGTGGAACAGCACCGCCTTGATCGCCTTGTTGAAGGCCAGCGCGAGCAGCGCGAGCGGCAGGAAAGCGATGGTGAGGTTGAGCGCGAATCGCTGCGCGCGCGCGTCGTTGAACAGCCCGGCGAAGGTGCTCGCAATGCGCACGCGGTACTCCCAGCACACGGCGAGGATGGCGCCGGCTTGGATGAAGATCTCGAACACCTTGCCCTTCTCGTCGTGGAAGCCGAGCAGTTCGCTGGCGATGATGAGGTGGCCGGTGGAGGAGACGGGCAGGAACTCGGTCAGCCCTTCGACGATGCCGAGGAGGAAGGCCTTGAGGAGGAGGATCGGGTCCAAGCGGAGGGTTCTTTGTTGTTGTGGGTGGGCTTGGGAACGCGACTC
This sequence comes from Betaproteobacteria bacterium, assembly GCA_016790765.1. Lineage (GTDB taxonomy): Bacteria > Pseudomonadota > Gammaproteobacteria > Burkholderiales > Usitatibacteraceae > UKL13-2. The sequence continues at coordinate 67,562 of JAEUMZ010000069.1, read as the reverse complement.
GCGAACCCGCTATTTTTTCAGGGTCAGGACCAGCTTGTCCCCGCGGATGGCCAGTGTCTCGGGTTCGAACCTGCTGCCCAGGCGGTTGAAGTCCTCAGTCTTGAAGACGTGCAGCGGCTTGCCGTCCAGCAGGTCCTTGGCCAGCGCGGAGGCCGCCTTGGTCACGGCCACGGCCATCACGTCGTTCATGTCCTCGAAACGCACCTGCTCGACCCGCGCCTCGCGCAGGTACAGCGATCGCGTCGCGGCCTCGTACTCCGGCCGGCCGGACACCTTGACGCTGCCGCTCATCGTTTTCGACGACAGGGCCAGCTTGACACTGAGCTTGAAGTCGCAGGCCACGCGGTTGCGCGATTCATCCAGCGACACGAAGGGTGCGCTCAGCTGCGCCTCCAGCAGCCCCGCCATGCTGCGCTCGATGGGGAAGCGGCGCGCGACGCGATCGGTCAACTGCGCCGCCGTCATCGACACCTCGCCGCCCAGGTGCGGCAGCAGCGCGCAGGCCCCGCCCGCGAGCGCAATGAGTCCGGCCAGGACGGCGGCGCACTGTGCGGAAGCGTGCCTCATCCCTTGGTGCCCCCAGGTGCCGGCGTGCGCGGTGCCGATCGCGCAGCTTCCCAGGCCCGCGCGGCCGCCAGCACCGATGCGAACGCCTGGGCCTGGTCGAGCAACTCGTTCTTCATGCGCGTGGGCATCGGCTTCTCGATGCCGAACTCATCGATCGGCATGCGGTCGTCGCGCACCGACTCGATCACCCGCTCGATCTCGGACGCGGCGTGCGCCGGTGTCTGCAGCAGCACCAGCCGCTTCATCTTGTCCGGGTTGTTCGGCACGTGGCAGCTCATGCAGTCGCCGTCGCGGAACTTGAGCGCCATGGCGCGATAGGCCTCGTCGAGCGACTTCAGGTGCGGGTTGCCGGCGCTGAACAGGCCGTCGAACAGGGTCACCTGCGGCTGGGTCCTGCCGGCCGCGTCGGTCCACAGCCATTTGGCGTGCGTGTCCGGGTCAAACACCGGCGTGGCGATCTTGTCCGGCACCGCCGCGTGGGGCGCGCCCAAGGCCGAGAACTGCATCACCTTCACCTTCTCGACGCCGGCCTGCGGGTCGATGCCCACCCACGCGGTCAGGCGGTTGGTGCCCTGGTAGATCGACCACTTGTTGTCCTCGTGCCAGAACGGATAGGGGTAGAGGCCCGGCTGCAGACGATTTCGGAACGCCGCCACGAAATCGATGCGGTAGAGATTCTGCCGTTCGTCGTACGCCACCGTGTAGTTGCCGTCGAACATGAACAGCGGCAGGTAGGTGGCGCTGAACACGTCCGGCCCGAACTGCGTGAGGTGGGTGTCCTTGAGCGGCAGCGCGGCATCGCGCATGCGGCCCCACAGCACGAACGCCGGAAGGTGCCGGCGCAGGGCCGAGCGCGGCGCATAGAGGCGGCCCTTGCAGGCCTCCAGGGGGCGCGCGTCCTGCGGCGCGGCGAACGGGCAGGCCTCGCCCAGCTCCCGCGCCAGCTCGTGCGCCATCAGGGCCACGCGGCCCTGGTCGGGCTTGCCGGCCGTGAGGACATCGGCCTTGAAGCGGGCCGCGGCGGGCGGCACGCCGTGCGGCGCGGCCTGCACCCCCGACAGTCCGGTCACCATCAGGCCCGCGGCGGCCCAGAGCATTCGCATCACGTCAGTCTCCCTGTCAACCAGTCGTGCGGCGCTCAGAACGGCCCGGGATAGTCCCGGATGCGCATCATCACGAAATCGCGGATGCGCGCCGGCAGCTCGATGGCGGATTGACCGAACTGGTCGCCGACCAGATGCGGGTCAAACGCGCCGTCGACCACCAGAAGCGCGCTCATCGACCGGCCCGGCTTGTCCTCCGGCGCATCCACGCCCTCGTGCTTGTAGCCGTGCTCGGTGGACCAGCGCAGCGCGCGCTCGTCGCCGCGCTTGGCATAGCAGAGCTGGAAACCCAGAAGGTCGCCGTCGTAGGTCTCCCACGTGTAGAGGTCGAAGTCGGCGTCGTGGAACCACCGGCGCAGCTTGCCGCGTTCGTACTGCGTCACATCCCTGACTTCAGCGAGCATGGTTGCCCTTCCTCATGCATTGAGTTTGTCGAGCAGCGACTGAACCTTGTCCGGGTCGTCGGCCTGCAGGATGCGCGTCACCTGCGGCTCGATGGCCGCGAGGTCGGACTGCAGGATGCGCTGTTTCACGCGCGGCAGGTTGGCCGGGTGCATCGAATAGTCGCGCAGCCCGAAACCGAGCAACAGGCGGGTGAAGCGCACGTCGCCGGCCATCTCGCCGCAGACCGCCACCGGCACCTTGGCGATGGTGGACTGGCGGATCACGCTGGCCACCAGATGCAGCACCGCCGGGTGCATCGGATCGTACAGGTGCGCCACCGAGTCGTCGGTGCGATCGATGGCGAGCGTGTACTGGATCAGGTCGTTGGTGCCGATGGACAGGAAGTCGAGCTGTTTCAAGAACAACGGCAGCGCGATGGCCGCCGCGGGCACCTCGATCATGCCGCCCACCGGCACGTCGTCGTTGAACTTGCGGTGTTCGTCCTTGAGCTGGTCCTTGGCGCGCTGCACGGCGGCCAGCGACTGGCGGATTTCGCCGTGCGAGGCGAGCATCGGGATGAGGATGCGCACATCGCCGTGACGCGCGGCGCGCAGGATCGCACGCAGCTGGGTGTTGAACACCGCCGGCTCGGCCAGGCAGTAGCGAATGGCGCGCAGGCCAAGCGCCGAGGCGGCCGACAACTGGTCGGGCCCGGACAGGGTCTTGTCGGCGCCGATGTCGAGCGTGCGGATCACCACCGGCCGGCCCTTCATGCCCTCGGCGACGCGGCGATAGGCCTCGTACTGCTCGTCCTCGCCGGGCAGGTCGCGGCGGTTGAGGAACAGGAACTCGCTGCGGAACAGGCCGATGCCGGTGGCGCCGGACTCGATTGCCGCGTCGATGTCCTGCGGCAGCTCGATGTTGGCGTGCAGTTCGATGTGCACGCCGTCGAGCGTCTCCGCCACGGCAGTGCGGATGCGCGCGAGTTTCTGGTTTTCGAGCTGCCACTGGTGCTGCTTGAGTCGATACTCGGCCAGCACCGTCTCGTCGGGATTGACCACCACCACGCCCTGCGTGCCGTCGACGATGATGATCTCGTCCTCGCGCAGCAGTTCGCGCGAGGTGTGCAGCGCGACGATCGCCGGAATCGCCAGTGAGCGCGCGAGGATCGCGGTGTGCGAGGTCGCGCCACCCAGGTCGGTGATGAATGCGGACACCTGGTGGTCCTTGAACTGGATCACGTCGGTCGGCGACAGGTCGTGCGCGACCACGATGGTGTCGGCCTGCCGCTCGCGCAGCTTCTCGGGCAGGGCATTGCCCTGCCCGCCCTCGCCGCCCTCCGCCGACAGGGCGGCAATCACGCGCTCGATCACCTGCCGGACGTCGGTCTTGCGCTCGCGCAGGTATTCGTCGCTCATTTCGTCGAAGTGCGCGATCACCTCGTCGAACTGCAGCTTCAAGGCCCACTCGGCGTTGCAGGCGGTCCGCTGGATGGTCTCCTTCGGCGTCATCGAGAACGACGGATCGTCGAGGATCATGCGGTGCACGGTGACGAACGCGGCCATTTCGCCGCTGCCTTCGCCGCGGTGCGTGGTGTGGATGTCGGTTTCCAGGCGATCGAGTTCGGCCTTCACCGCATCGAGCGCACGCTCGTAGCGCTTCACTTCACGGTCGGTGAATTCCTCGGGCAACTGGTAGTGGTCGACCTCGAGCGAGGTCGACGACATCAGGTGCACGTGGCCGATGGCGATGCCGCCCGAGACCCCGAGGCCGTGCAGCGAGAAGCTCACGCTACTCCCCCTCCCCGAACTTGTTCGCAATGAGGCCGGCCAGCGCGTTCATCGCCTCGACTTCGTCGGCGCCCTCGACTTCCAGCCTCACCTTCGATCCCTTGCCGGCCGCCAGCATCATGACCCCCATGATCGACTTCGCGTTCACGCGCCGCGTGCCCTTGGCCACGAACACCTGCGACTGGAAGGTGCCGGCCAGCTGCGTGAGCTTGGCCGACGCGCGCGCATGCAACCCGAGCTTGTTGACGATTTCCACCTCGCGCGCCTGCATCAGTGCCCACCCGTGCCGCAGGGCATGCGGATCACCCCTTCGGTCGCGCCGGCCAGGGTCTTCTCGATCAGCTGGGCCATGCTGCCTTCGCGGTAGGTGAGCGACTTGATGAGCATCGGCAGGTTGATGCCCGACACCCCCTCCACGCGTCCCGGCTCGAGCAGGCGGCAGGCGATGTTCGACGGCGTGGCGCCGAAAATGTCGGTCATCACCAGCACGCCGTCCCCCTGGTCGAGGAAGCGGATCAGGTCGCGGCCCTGCGGCAGGATCGCCTCCGGGTCGTCGTGGATGGTGACGCCGAGCTGGCGCAAATAGAGCGGCCGCTTGCCCATCACGTGCGAGGCGCAATGGATGAGGCTTTCGCCCAGGGTGCCATGGGCGACGATGAGAAGTCCAATCATGAAGCGGTGCGCCGGTGGACGGGCCCCGGGCGCAAAATGTCGGTCCAGTGCGCATTTTACCGGGGGGACGGCCATGCCGATTGTCGATGTCGATCTGGTGGAAACGGAGGGCCAGGCGCGACCGGCCGGACTGGCCCGCGCGCTGGCGGACCGTCTCGGGGCGTTCTGGGGAATGCCCTCCGGCCGGGTGTGGGTGCGATTGTCCTTCCGTGCCGCCGATGCCTATGCGGAAAACGGGATCGACGCGGCCGCTACTCCCGCGCCCGTGTTCGCCACCATTCTGCACGCGCACCTGCCGGACGCCGACGGGCTGGCCCGCGAAGCCGGGAACCTGGCCCGGACCATTTCCGAGGTGGTCGGGTGCCACGCGGATCGGGTGCACGTCGTCTACGCCCCGCCGGGCGCGGGGCGCGTGGCCTTTGGCGGCGCGTTGGTCCGGTAGCGGCCGCGCCCCCGGTAAAATGCCGCCATGCCGATCCCGACCACCATCACGCTGCACCAGCTCTCGAAGGAGCTGGAAGTGGCCTTCGACGACGGCCTCGAATGCCGCCTGAGCTGCGAGTACCTGCGCGTGTTTTCGCCCTCGGCCGAGGTGCGCGGCCATGGGCCGGGGCAGGAGGTGCTGCAAACCGGCAAGAAGGCGGTGGAGATCAAGGCCATCGAGCCGGTGGGCCAGTACGCGGTGAAGCTGGTGTTCTCCGACGGCCACGACACCGGCCTCTATTCCTGGGACTACCTGCACGAGCTGGCGGTGCGCCGCGACGACAACTGGCGCGACTACCTGGACCGCCTCGGGCGCGCGGGGGCCACGCGGGAGCCTGCCAGCCCATGACCCGCAACACCACGCATTTCGGCTACCAGACGGTCGATGAGGACCAGAAGGCCTCGCGCGTGCGCGAGGTGTTCGCCTCGGTCGCGCCGTCCTACGACCTGATGAACGACCTGATGTCCGGCGGCCTGCACCGGCTCTGGAAGCGCTTCGCCGTCGGCCTGGCCCAGGTGCGGCCGGGCGAGCGCGTGCTCGACGTGGCCTCCGGCACCGGTGACCTCGCGGCGGCGTTTGCGCGCGCGGCGGGAGCGACCGGCCAGGTGTGGCAAACCGACATCAACGAGGCGATGTTGAAAGCCGGCCGCTCGCGGCTCAACGACCAGGGCCTGTTGCTGCCCTGTGCCATGGCGGACGCGGAGACGCTGCCGTTTGCCTCCGGTGCATTCGACCTGGTGAGCGTCGCCTTCGGGCTGCGCAACATGACGCACAAGGAGGCCGCGCTGGCCGAAATGGCGCGCGTGCTCAAACCCGGCGGCCGGCTGCTGGTGGTGGAGTTTTCAAAGGTGCATCCACGCCTGGCGGCGGCGTACGATGCGTATTCGTTCAACGTGCTGCCCTGGCTGGGCAGGTTCGTGGCGCGCGACGAGGCCAGCTACCGCTACCTGGCCGAATCGATCCGCATGCATCCGGACCAGGAAAGCCTGAAGGCCATGATGGAGACCGCGGGCCTCGTCCGCGTGGAGTATTTCAACCTCACCGCCGGGGTGGTGGCGGTGCACAAGGGCATCAAGCCCGTTGCGTAAGCTCGACAGGACCACGTCATCCGTTCGCCGTTTCCAAGGAGATTGCCGTGAAAAGATTGCTCGCCACGTGGCCGCTGCTTATAGCCTGTCCTGTCCTGGCGCAAAAGGCGCCGGAACCGCCCAAGCCGGTGGTCGTCAAGCCGTCCGCCAAGCATGAAAAGTGCTTCAACCTCGAGGCCGGGCAGAAGCTCGAGTACCAGTTCGACAGCACGGTCAAGGTCAACTTCAGCCTGAGCTACAAGCAGGCGCCGGACCAGACCTACTTCCCGGTCAAGCTCGACCGGACGCTGGGCGAAGGCGGCCTGTACGAGGCGCGCGCGCGCAACCGCTATTGCTTGGCCTGGGAAAACCGCACCGACAAGGACGCGGAGATCAACCTGTCGGCCAAGGTCCGCAAGTAGGTCCGGCGGAGTGCGCGCGGAACTGTCCCTGTTGCTGGCGCGCGCAATCAACCGCGTGCTGGGGGATTACCCGGAGGCCCTTCGCAGGCTGGCAGGGCACGCGGGAAAGCGCAGCCGGTTGTCCTGCGGCCTGATCCACCTCGAGGTGCGCCTCGCCGCCGACGGGCGCGTGGAGCCGGTCGGGGCCGGCGCGACGGGCGACCCCGACATGACATTCTCCATCGCGCCCGCGGTGTTGCCGCGCCTGGCCATCGATCGCACGGCCGCGCTGCGCGAGGCGCGCTTCACCGGGGACGGCGAACTCGCGCAATTGATCGCGGAGCTCGCGCGCGAGCTGGAGTGGGACCTCGGCGAGGACCTGTCGCGCCTCATCGGCGACATCGCCGCGCAGCGCGTGACGCACGATGCGCGGCAATTGCACGCCTGGCAGCGCGAGGCGCGTTCCCGGCTGCACGACAACCTCGCCGAATACCTCACCGAGGAGCGGCAGGCCTTCATCACGCGCGACGACCTGGAGTCCCTCGCCCGGGCCAACGAGGACCTGCGCGACGCCTGCGCGCGGCTCGAGGCGCGCCTGCAACTGCTCGAACACCGCCCATGAACCGCGCCACGCTCACCCGCTTCCTGATCGACGAACAATACGACCACCACGCGGTGCCGGCCGACTTGCGGCTGCTGATCGAGGTCGTGTCGCGCGCCATCAAGGCGATTTCGATCAATGTCGGCAAGGGTGCGCTGGCCGGATTGCTGGGGGACGCCGGGCCGGGCGGCGCCTCGATCAACGTGCAGGGCGAGGCGCAGAAGAAGCTCGACGTGATCGCCAACGAAATCCTGCTCGAAGCCAACGAGTGGGGCGGCCACTTGGCCGCCATGGCCTCGGAAGAGATGGAGGGGCCGCACGCCATTCCGCACCGCTACCCGAAGGGCGAGTACCTGTTGTTGTTCGATCCGCTCGACGGGTCGTCCAACATCGATGTCAACGCCAGCGTCGGCACCATCTTTTCAGTGCTGCGCTGCCCGGATGGCGTGACCGACCCCTCCGAGAAGGACTTCTTGCAGCCGGGACGCGACCAGGTGTGCGCGGGCTTCGCCGTATACGGGCCGTCCACCGTCCTGGTGCTCACGCTCGGCCGCGGCGTGCATGCCTTCACGCTCGACCGCGAGCTGGGATCCTTCGTGCTCACCCGGGAAAACATCCGAATCCCGGTCGACACGCAGGAATTCGCCATCAACCTGTCCAACCGCCGGTTCTGGGAGGCGCCGATGCAGCGTTACATCGACGAACTGTTGGCCGGCAAGGCCGGCCCGCGCGGCAAGGACTTCAACATGCGCTGGATCGCATCCATGGTGGCCGACGTGTTCCGCATCCTCACGCGCGGGGGCATCTTCCTCTATCCGCGGGACAACAAGGATCCGTCCAAGCCGGGCCGGCTGCGCCTGATGTACGAAGCCAACCCGATGGCGTGGATCATCGAACAGGCCGGCGGTGCGGCCACCACCGGGCGTGAGCGCCTGCTCGATGTCATCCCGACCTCCCTGCACCAACGCGTGCCGGTGATGCTGGGCTCCAAGAATGAAGTCGCCGTGGTGAGCGGCTATCATCAATCGTAGCCTCGGCAGCAAACCCCGGCACCCGCGGACCTCTCCAGCCAAAATCGCCCCAAACGCCGCTCCAGTCCTCGACTTTCACTCCGAACCGCCATGCTCTATACCCTCGCCGGCAAGTCCCCCGTCCTCCAGGGCAACAACTACATCGCGCCCAACGCCGCGGTCATCGGCGACGTGGTGATCGGCCGCAACACCTCGGTGTGGTGGGGCTGTACCCTGCGCGGCGACAACGACACGATCACGCTGGGCGACAACGTCAACATCCAGGACGGCTCGGTGCTGCACACCGACGAGGGCGTGAAACTGACGCTCGAGGACGGCGTCAGCGTCGGGCACCTGGTGATGCTGCACGGCTGCACCATCAAGGCCGGTGCGCTGATCGGCATCAAGTCGGTGATCCTCAACCACGCCGTGATCGGCGAGGATTGCCTGATCGGTGCCAATTCGTTCGTCGGCGAAGGCAAGGTGATCCCGCCGCGCTCGCTGGTGCTGGGGTCGCCCGGCAAGGTGGTGCGGACCCTGACCGACGCCGAAGTGAAGATGGTGCGCGGCATCGCCAACCATTACGTGGAGAACTCGGCGCGCTATTTCGCCGGCCTGGTCCCGCTTTGATGCGCGCGCGATGAGTGTTGCCGCCGCACCGGATTCCGCGCGCGCGTCGCCCTGGGGGGGACGCGGCCTGCTGGTAGCCTATGCGGGCGCCATCCTGTATGCGAGCCTCAATCCGTTCCACGGCTGGCGCCTGCCCGAGGCCATCCTGCTGTTCAGCTGGCCGCGCTACTGGAGCGGTTTCGACTTGGCACTCAATGTGCTGGCCTATGTGCCCCTCGGGGCGCTGCTGGCGGGCCACTATGCGCGCACGGTGTCGGACGCAGGATCCTCCACCCGCATTGCGTTGCGCGCGCTGGCCATGGGCACGCTATGGTCGGTGGCGATGGAACTGCTGCAAACCCTGTTGCCGCAGCGCGTGAGTTCGCCCGCGGACGTCGCCGCCAACGCGGGCGGCGTGCTGGGCGGCGCCCTCATGGTTTTGAGCGGCAGCGGGCGCTGGCTGCAGGCGCGCATGATCCGGGCGCGCAATCGCTGGCTGGTGCCCGCGCGGCGGCGCGACCTGGGCCTGCTCCTGTGCGTGGCCTGGCTGTTCGCGCAGCTCAACCCGCTGGTGCCGTTGTTCGATGCCGGCGAAGTCGTGCCCCGCCAGTGGGCCCACGCGGCCCTCGATGCCTCCGATCCGGTTTTGTTGCTGCCGGTCTCGCTCGGCATCCTGCTCAATGCCTGTGCGTTCGCGCTGTTCCTGTCGCTGGTGTTGCGTCCCGGCCGGCGGCTTGTTGCCGGCGTGGCCGGCATGATCGCCCTCGGGTTCGTGCTCAAGGCCGTCATGGCGGCGCTGATGCTGCGCACCCCGCAGTTCGCCGCGTGGCTGTCGCCGGCGGCGGTCACCGGCGTGGCAGCCGGCCTCGGCGTGTTTGTTGCGATCCGCCGCCTGACGTTGCGCTGGCGCGCCCTGGCGGCGGCGCTGTCGCTGTTCGCAGGCGGCCTGCTGGCGCGCCTCGCCGATGCCCCCGGCGCGCTGGACACTGCGATCAAGCTGCTGCATTGGCCCTATGGGCACGTGGCGACATTCGCCGGCCTCACGCACTGGGTGTACGAGGCGTGGCCGCTGGCCGCCTTCTGTTTCGCGGCCGGGATCTTCCTGGCGGCGCGGCCGGTGGAATAATGGGCGCACCGTCACCGATCAAGCCCCTATGAGCCACTACAAGCACCACGTGTTCTTTTGCACCAACGTCCGTGACGACGGGCGCGAATTCTGCAACCAGCACGATGCGCAGGGCCTGCGCGACCACGCCAAGGGTTGCATCAAGAAGCTCGGCCTCAACGGCCCCGGCCAGGTGCGCATCAACAACGCCGGCTGCATGGACCGCTGTTCCGAAGGGCCGGTGATCGCGGTGTATCCGGACAACGTCTGGTACACCTATGTCGACCAGAAGGACATCGACGAAATCATCGAAGAGCACCTGGTGAACGGCCGGGTGGTCGAGCGCTTGAAGATCTGATGGCCCCGGCGGCAAGGACATCGATCGCGGGCGCGGCCGGCCCGATCGAGGCGGCCGTGCACGCGGCGGAGGACCCGCGCGCGGTGGCCGTCGTCGCCCATCCGCACCCACTGTACGGCGGCACGATGGACAACAAGGTGGTCACCACCTTGGCACGCGCCTTCGTAGAGGCCGGTGCGGCCACCTGGCGCTTCAATTTCCGCGGCGTGGGAAACACCGCGGGCGTCCACGACGAGGGGCGCGGCGAAACGGACGACCTGGTCCGCGTCGCGCAGGCCGCGTTGGCCGCGCACCCCGGCCTGCCGCTCTGGCTGGCCGGCTTCTCGTTCGGTGGCGCGGTCGCGCTGGCGGCCAGCGAGCGGCTGGAGGTGGGTGAAATGGTGCTGGTGGCGCCCGCGTTCGCGCGCCTCGCGCACTGGCCGCACGCGGCCACCGGCGGCCGGCTCCCGCCCCGCGTGCTGCTGATCCACGGCGACGGGGACGACACGGTGCCGCTGTCCGCATCCATCGATTGGGCCCGTTCACGCGAACAGGCCGTCAGCGTGGTGCCGGGCGCCGACCATTTTTTCCACGGGCGCCTGCATGTCGTGCGCGACCTGGCGCGCCGCTGGGTCTGTTCGCGTTGATGACCGCGACCGCCGGTTTCCGAATTCTTGACGCCTGTCGTTTTTTCCGCCGGCTCACCACTGAGCCACCGGGCAGAATGTGAACCTGTTCATAGGCGGGGCGCGACACGCGCCGACATACTGCAACACCGGCGTCCTGCCCCTGACCCGCGCCACAGCCCCTGAAAGACCTCATGCTCAACGTCATTCCGCTGTTCTCGAACCTGGAGCCCGCTCAGCTCGCCAGCATCGGCGCGCACGCGGCGCTGCGCGTGTACGAGAAGGGCGAGCTGATCGTCAAGCAGGGCGAGGTGGCGGATTCGTTCTACATTCTGGCCGCCGGCCAGGTGAAGGTGTTCATCAGCAAGGACGAGAAGGATGTCATTGTCGGCACGCTGGTGGCGGGCGAGTTCTTCGGTGAAATCTCGCTCTTTGACCAGGAGCCGCGCAGCGCCAGCGTGGAGGCGCTGGAGCGATGCTATGTGCAACAGTTGTCATACAAGTCACTGCAGAAGGTGCTCGACCGCTCGCCGCACATCGCCAAGAAGATGATGCAGGGCATGACCCAGCGATTGCGGCATGCCGACCGCCAGATCAGCACCCTGGCGCTGATGAACATCTCGGGCCGCGTGTCGCGCGCCCTGCTCGAACTGGCCATCGTGTCCAACGGGCAACGCATCGTCGGACAGCCGTTCACGCAAAAGAACCTCGCCGATATGATCGGCGCCTCGCGGGAAATGGTGAACCGCACGCTGCGCGCCTTGAACGAGGCCGGCTACATCGAGATCCACCGGAAGTCGATCACCATCTTGAACGACAACCTGCCCGACGAGCTGTGACCAGCCCGGGCGCAATGCCCGGGCGGGAAGAAAAAAGCCCGCTCGCGCGGGCTTTTTCATGCGGGACGGCAACGCCGCGATCAGGACTTGTACTTGATGCTGCATCCGTACGGCTGCGTGCTGGCCGTGGTCACCGGCTTGCCGGCCTTCGATTCATCGACGGCAGGCACCACGTAGTTCTTTGCGGTTTTGACGTCGGCCACATTGGTTGAGCGCTTGTCGTCGATCGCCCCGGCATAGACCAGCATGCCGGCCGGGTTGATGACGTACATGTGCGGCGTGGTCTTGGCCCCGTAGGCCATGCCCGCCTTGCCTTCCGGATCGGTCAGGTAGGCGTCCGGCGCAGCCTTCTTGTCGGCCAGGTAGCCCTTGAGCTTGTCCGCGCTCATGAAGTCCTGGTGCGACGGGTGCGTGGAATTGAGCGTAAGCCACACCGTGTCCTTGGCGTCGTACTTCGACTGCAGGCCGGGCATGTTGCCGCTGTCATAGTGCTTCACCACGAACGGGCAATGCGGGTTGTTCCATTCCAGCACCACGTGCTTGCCCTTGAAATCCGACAGCTTCACCGCCTTGCCGTTGAGGTCCGTGAGCGAAAAATCGGGGGCGGCCTGGCCGACCGTGGCGGCCGCCAGGGCAGAGCTTGCGAACAGGGCCGCCGCGATGGCGGCAGGCAGGGCGAGTTTGCGTTTCATGGCGTCTCCTCGAATGGGGGTGTGGTCTTTGAGCAGGCCCCTGCCGGAAAGTTCGGCGGTGCCGGCTCTGCGGCGACGGCCCTACGCCATCCTCGCCTTCAGTTCCGCATCGACCGCCGAGAGGAAATCCTCGGTGGTCAGGTACGGGTGGTCTGGGCGGATCAAGATGGCCAAGTCCTTGGTCATGCGGCCGGATTCGACCACGTCCACGCAGACCTTTTCCAGCGTCTCGGCGAACTGGACCACCTCGGGCGTGCCGTCCATCTTGCCGCGGAAGATCAGGCCGCGCGTCCAGGCGTAGATCGAGGCGATCGGATTGGTCGAGGTCGGCTTGCCCTGCTGGTGCATGCGGTAGTGGCGCGTCACGGTGCCGTGCGCGGCCTCGGCCTCGACGGTCTTGCCGTCCGGGCTCATCAGGACCGAGGTCATCAGGCCGAGCGAGCCATAGCCCTGCGCCACGGTGTCCGACTGCACGTCGCCGTCGTAGTTCTTGCAGGCCCAGAGGTAGCCGCCGCTCCATTTCAAGTTCGAGGCCACCATGTCGTCGATCAGGCGATGCTCATACGTGAGGTTCGCGGCATCGAACTTGGCCTTGAACTCGGCGTCGAACACGGCCTGGAAGATGTTCTTGAAGCGGCCGTCGTAGATCTTGAGGATGGTGTTCTTCGACGACAGGTACACCGAGTAGTTGCGGCCCAGGCCGTAGGTGAAGCAGGCGCGCGCGAAGCCGGTGATCGAATCATCGAGGTTGTACATGCCCATGGCGATGCCGGCGCCCGGCGCCTTGAACACTTCCTTCTCGATCGGCGCGCTGCCGTCGGCGGGCGTGAAGGTCATCTTCAGCGTGCCGGCGGTGGGGAACTGGAAGTCGGTCGCTCGGTACTGGTCGCCGAAGCCGTGGCGCGCCACCACCACCGGCTTGTCCCAGTGCGGCACCAGGCGCGGCACGTTCTTGCAGATGATCGGCTCGCGGAAGATGGTGCCGTCCAGGATGTTGCGGATCGTGCCGTTGGGCGACTTCCACATTTGCTTCAGGTTGAATTCCTTGACGCGCGCCTCGTCCGGCGTGATGGTCGCGCATTTGACGGCCACGCCGTATTGTTTGGTGGCATTGGCCGAATCGACGGTGACCTGGTCGTTGGTCGCGTCACGGTGCTCCATGCCCAGGTCGAAATACTTCAAATCGACATCGAGGTAGGGCAGGATGAGCTTCTCGCGGATCATCTTCCAGATGATGCGGGTCATCTCGTCGCCGTCCATTTCGACGATGGGGTTCTTGACTTTGATCTTGGCCATGGGAATTCCTGGGAAACGTGTGGGAGGAAAAGCGCAGACGAACAAAAGGCCGAGTATAGCAAACCGACCCGGCTGCTTGCCTGCGCGGAACCGGGCAAACCCTAGCACTGGCGCGGTGTTTGGGCCCGTTTTGGCCCGGCGATGCCACCCCACGCGGAGTTTGGTGCATCCAGCCTCGTTGACCGAGTCGACCGATAGAATGCGCCGGGTCTCGTGTCACGCAACGCCCCGCCCCTGATCCTTGCCATTGCGCCCATGCCCGCCGCCCTGCCCCACGCCCACCTGTTCGCCACGCTCAAGTCCCTCGGCACCGGCGGCGACCCGCTGGAGGACCTGGTCCGGCTCGTGGCCGCATTGCGGCCGGACCGCGCCTCGAATGCGTTGCTGGCGCGCGCAAGGTTCGCCGCGCTCACCGCCGCCATCGAATCGGATGCCTTTGCGCGCGAGTCGCTGCGGGCCTGCCTGCTCGCACTGCTCGAGGGCCGCAAGCAGGTGAGCTTTTTCGCCGACAGCGGCATCCTGCCCAACAGCGGCTTTTTTTCCGAGTTGTGGCGGCGCATCGTGCAGCGCTTCTTCCCGGCCCTGAGCGACGCTTCGTACCTGCGCGACGCCGTCAACCTCATCTTCCACCGCCGCGACGACCACCTGTGGCTGGAGGCCCTCGAACCCGACGACAAGCTCAGGCTGTGGCGCGCGCTGGATTTCGACGCGGCGCGTGAGCACCCGGCGGTGTTGCACACGCTGAACCAGATGCTCGATGCCACCGACGTGCTCGCCACGCGCATCGGCGCCATGGGGCTGGAACCGGAACTGGTGCGCCTGCATCCGCGCATCGAGGAACGCGGATCGCCGTTCCTGGCCCTGGCCCTGGAAACGCACGACCTGTCGAAGTCCTACCGCGCCTACCTTTCCGGCGGCGCCCTGCCCACCGAGGACGAGCGCCAGCTCGACGTGCTGATCGGCCAGTGCCGCGAGGTGCTCGCCCGCGTGCGTTCGCGCGCGGCCACCATCGGCACCAGCCTTGCCCTGACCTACCTGTTGCGGCGCCTCGACCAGAGCCTCACGCGGCTGGAAGCCATCGCCCACCTGCTGGCCCTGCGGCACCGGGAGGCCGACAAGCCGCCGGCCGAGCGCAGCGATCACGCTCCCCTGGCCATCGACCTGCTCGGCCAGGTGGTGCAGGGCGAGGGCCTGCGCCAGCAGGTTCGCGGGCACATCAGCAGCACCGTCGGGTTGCTGGCGCTGCGCGTGACCGACAACGCCAGCCGCGCCGGCGAGCACTACATCACCACGAGCCGCGAGGAGTACTTCGCGATGTGGCGCGGCGCGATGGGCGCCGGGTTCATCGTCGGATTCATGGCGCTGCTCAAGGTGGCCTCGGCCAAGGCCACCCTCGCGCCGCTCGGCTACACCCTGGCCTACGCGCTCAACTATGCCGCCGGGTTCATGCTGATCCACGTGCTGCACTGGACGCTGGCGACCAAACAGCCGGCGATGACCGCCTCGACCATCGCCGGGGTGATCGGCGAAATCCGCGGGCGCATGCGCGACGTCGAACGCCTCGCCACCTTGGTCACGGATCTGGTCCGCAGCCAACTCGCCGCGATCCTCGGCAACGTGCTGATCGCAATCCCGACCGCGATGGCATTGGCGACGCTGGTGGCGCTTGCCACCGGGGCGCCGCTCTTGGACTCGGCCAAGGCGCGCGCACTGCTCGTCGATATTTCGCCCCTGGACAGCCTGGCCTTGCCGCATGCGGCGGTTGCCGGCGTGTGCCTGTTCCTCGGTGGCCTGATTTCGGGTTATTTCGACAACCTGGCCGCCTACGAGCGCATCCGCGATCGCATCGCGCACACCCGCTGGCTGGAGCGCCTGCTGGGCGCGCCGCGCCTGTCGCGCCTGGCCGCCTACCTGGACGACAACTTGGGCGCGCTGGCGGGCAATTTCTTCCTCGGCGTCATGCTTGCGGGCGCGGGGACGGTCGGCTTTCTCACCGGTTTGCCGATCGATGTGCGGCACGTGACGTTGTCCTCTGCGCAATTCGGCCTGTCGATCGTGGCACTCGGGTTCGACGTCGAGCTCCTGCTGTGGGCGAAGTGCCTGGCGGGCATCGCATTGATCGGGCTGATGAACCTCACGGTCAGCTTCGCGCTGGCCCTCTGGGTGGCGATGCGTTCACGCGGCGTGGGCTTCACCCAGACCGGTGCGCTCGCGATGGCGCTGGTCCGGCAGTTGCGGGGCAATTGGCGACGCTTCTTGTGGCCGGGAAGGCCAGACGGCGGCTGACCCCGCGGCACAACCCGAGCGGGGAAGCGGCTCCAGCGCCTACTGCACCTTCTCGCCCTTGACCACCCGGTGCAGCAGTTCGCGCGTGACCGTCCCGGTCTTCTGGTACGCGATCTTGCCTTCCGGGTTGAACACCAGGGTGGTGGGCAGGCCCTTGACCTTGCCCAACGCCTTTTCGCTGTTGTCGTCGCCCAGCACCAGCGGGTAGTGGTGGCCGGTCTTCTTGGCAAAGGCGATCACCTTGGCCTTGTCGTCCCAGTCGAGTGCGATGCCGATCACGCGCACCTTGCCGCCGGCCTCCCTGGCAAATGCGGCGATGTCGGGGATCTCTTTCACGCACGGCGCGCACCAGGTGGCCCAGAAGTTGACGACCACCCATTGGCCCCTGGCATCCGCCAGCCGCTGTGGCTTGCCCGTGGTATCCGTGAGGTCGAACGCGTGTGCGGCGGGCGGCAGGAACGCCGCGGCGGCGATGGCACCGGCAAGAAGTCGGCGCCACTGCGCCCGAGGGAGAAAGGGTTGCATGATCGCTCTGCTAGAATCGGCGTCCGATGTTAGCATCCGCGCAGCCGGTCTCGGCCCGCCGCGCGGCCACCCGGCAGGGCACCCCGAGGGGTCCGGTCCACCCAGGAAACGTCCCGCCACACCGACAGACTGACACACCGGGGAGAACATGGCGCTTGGTCTAAACGTTCCTGTCCCATCGCAGCCGCTGCCGAAGGACATCGAGGTCAACCCGAAAAAGGCGCGTGCCTGGGTCGATACACTGCCGTTGACCAAGACCGTCGAATCGGCCAAGGTGCTGGTCGCGACCTTGTCGGCGCTGAACAACGCCAAGCTGCCGGCCGAGGAACGCGTAGCGCTGGTGGATGCGTACCGGCCGGTGCTCAACGTCCTGTTCGACGAACTCGAGGCGATTTATGCCTATGCGTCGCTGCCGCTGCAGGCCCGCCAACAGGAGGCGTTCTCGCTTGCGGTGGACCTGAACACGCAGTGCAGCATTGCCTACAAGCTGTTGTTGCTGGAAAAGACCAACAAGATGGTGCTGTTCAACGCCAAGAAGGCGTTGCCGCCCCCGCTGTACTGGTCGATGGCGTACCTGCATGCCCTGATGATGCAGTGCTACCGCGTGTACCACCCGGTGCCGGCCGATGTCTGGCGCGAGCTGCACATGCTGCACCAATATGCCGAGGAGCAGGGCTTCCTCACCGAGGTGGTCGATACCGAGAAGAACCTCACCATGCGCGACCTCTACAGCGAGGCGCTGCTGGTGTCGCTGGCCGATCCATACCGGCTGATGAACCAGGAGCTCGACCGCGTGCTCGAGGTGCTGCGCCAGAACAAGGGGCAGGTGGAGTTGCGCAACAACGCCGAGGGCTTGAATCCGCAGCGCCTGTTCATCGTCGCCGTCGACAGCGATTCGGCCCCGAAGGTGCTGGTGCAGGGCAACCGGCCGACGGCGGGAAACATCCTGCGGGTCGTCGACCCGACCAAGCTGGTCGACCGCCTCCAGCAGCGCCTGCGGTCGTCGGGTGGCAGCACCACGCCAGGAAAGAGCCGCGCCACGCACGACCTGACCGACCTGGTGAGCCGCCTGATTCGCCTGTGGGGTGATCCCCCCAAGCGCCAGTTCCGCAGGAGCCCGACTGACTCATCGGTGGCGCTGTGCAGCGGGATCCGCGCCATCTGCCATTTCACCGAACTGGCTGCGCAGGAGGACCCCGAGGCAGACGCGCAGGCCATCCGCGACGGGCATACGGTGCCGCTGTTGAAGATTCCCGACGACTCCGTATCGGTCGGCCTCGGCATCGAGGTCTGGCAGGTGCTCAACCAGAGCGCCAACGGCCTGCGCATGCACCGCGAGGCGGGTGGCAAGGTGGCGGTGACTGTCGGCGAGACCGTCGGCGTGCGCTTTGTCGGGGGCAAGACCTGGAACGTCGGCATCGTGCGCTGGCTCACGCTGCTCGAGGGTGACGCGCTCGAGTTCGGCGTCGAACTGGTGGCGCCGTCGGCGGAGAGCATCGTGATCGAGCCGACCATCGGCAGTGCCGGCCGTCCAGCCCCGGCCCTGCGCCTCTATCCCTTGTTGCCGGGCGCCGAGAGCGACACGCTGCTCACCAATCCGGACACCTTTGCCGACCTGCGCGAGTTCGAGCTGCGCGACGTTTCGGCGAGTACCACCGTGCGCGCCACGACCCTGGTCGAACGCACCAGCCGGTTCGACATGTTCCAGTTCCAGTAGCGCCGTCCGCGGCAATTCAGTCGCTGTGGGCGGACACGGCCCGCACGATCTCCTCGTCCGAAATTGCATCGCGCGCCAGCAACAGTCGGTACGCGCCGCGCGCTTCGCGCCTGACGAGCGCGGCATCCTCGAGGGCATGCAGGATGTCCTCGGCCACGTCGATGGGCATCGGCACCTTGAAGCGCACGGCGGTGAGGTCCATGGGTACGCCGGCCAGCGCCAGCGCATCGACCACGCGGATCGCGTCCGGGATGTAGGCCGATTCCGACCGGATGCGCGTTTCGCGTGCCGGATGCCGGAAGTAGGACAGGGTCGCCGCGACCTCGGCGCCCGCCAGCACCAGGGTCCAGCACAGGAACAGCCAGACCAGCAGAATCGGCACGCTGGCGAAGGTGCCGTACACCAGGCTGTAGGTGGGGATGCGCACGATGGTCACCACGAACGCATACTTGGTGCATTCGAACAGCAGGCCGGCGAGCAACCCGCCGACCAGCGCGTGGCGCAGCGGTACATGGCGCGCCGGCATGACGCGGTAGGCCAGCACCAGCGCCAGGGTGGTGAGCAGGAACGGCACGACGCGCACGATGCCATCGTCGAGCATGGGCAGCACGCGCTCGAACCGGTGTGCCACGTGCACCAGGTAGGAGGTCATCGTAAGACTGGCGCCGATCAACAGGGGACCGGCCAGCAGCAGCAACACGTAGGCCCCCAGGCGCTTGATCCAACTGCGCCGGCGCTTGGCGCGCCAGATGTCGTTGAACGCGCTGTCGATGGTGAAGAACATCGCCACGGCGGTGGCCGCAACGATGGCCAGCCCGATCAGCGTGAGGCGCGCGGCATTGCGCGCGAACTGGTCGATGTAGGTGGCGACCAGCCTGCCGCCCACCTCGGGCACCATGTTCTTGAGCGCGAAATCGTGCACGGCGGCAATCATTTTCGCCACATAGGGCAGGTTGGCGGTGAGCGTGACCGTGATGGTGAGCAACGGCACCAAGGCCAACAGGGTCGTGAAGGCGAGGCTGCCGGCCACCATCAGGCAGCGGTCCGCGACCATGCGCCGGCCGACAAACCGAAGGTAGACAAGGAGGTTGCGCAATGCCGTCTCTCTGGCCGGCGTACGATGGGCCGGCGGAAGGATGCCGTTCGTATAATAGCGGCTGCGCTGCATGGCGTTCACCTGCACATGGCCGACATCCTCGTTCTCTACTATTCGCAGAATGGCGCCGTGCGCGAACTGGCGCGCCATGTGGCGCGCGGCATCGAGTCGGTGCCGGGCATGACCGCCCGGCTGCGCACGGTGCCGAAAGTGGCCCCGGTGACGGTATTGGCTGCACCGCCGGTGCCGCAGGAAGGCGCCCCGTACGCCACCGCGCGCGACCTCGCGGAGTGCGCCGGACTGGCGCTGGGCTCGCCCACGCGCTTCGGCAATATGGCTGCGCCGATGAAGTACTTCCTCGACGGCACCGCCGGCGAATGGCTGTCCGGCGCGCTGGCCGGGAAGCCGGCCTGCGTGTTCACCTCCACCAGCACCCAGCATGGCGGCAACGAGTCCACCCTGCTCTCGATGATGCTGCCGCTCCTGCACCACGGCATGTTGATCGTCGGCCTGCCGTTCACCGAAGCGCGCCTGAGCAGCACGCGCACCGGCGGATCGCCGTATGGTGCGACGCACGTGGCGGGCAGCGCGAACGAGTATCCGATCAGCGACGACGAGGCCACGCTCGCGGCGTCGCTGGGCCGGCGCGTGGCGGATGTCGCTGCACGGCTTGCGCGCTGAATGGGGTCGCCCGCCGCGCGCCTGCAGTGGGCGGCTTCACTCGCACTGATCGCATTGATTGCGTTGTGCCTGGCATGGGAGCTGGTGCTGGCACCGCTGCGCCCCGGGGGCTCGTGGCTCGCCCTCAAGTGCCTGCCCTTGCTGCTACCGTTGATGGGCGTGTTGCGCGGTCATCGCTACACGTACCAGTGGGCCAGCCTGCTGATCTGGTTCTACGTGGCCGAGGGGGCCACGCGCGCCTTCACCGATGCCGGCCCCGGTCGTTGGCTGGCCGTCGCGGAGGCCTTGCTTGCGCTCGCTTTCTTCTTCGCCGTCGTCGGCTGCCTGCGCGTCACGCGGCGGTCTTCGGCGGCGCCGCCGGATCCACCGGCGCCAACCGCGCCTTGACGAATCCAGCGATCAACGGCAGCAGGCTGACGATGATGATGCCCACCACCAGCAGCCCTTGGTGCTCCTTGATCCAGGGAATGTTGCCGAACAGGTATCCGAGGTACACCAGCGAACCGACCCACATGGCGGCACCGAATATCGTGTAGCCCATATACTTGGCGCGCGTCATGGCGCCGAGCCCGGCCACGAAGGGCACGTAGGTGCGCAGGAACGGCACGAAGCGCGCGATCACCACGGCGGCCGGACCCCAGCGCTCGAAAAACGCATGCGTCCGGGCAAGGTGCTCCGGATTGAGCCAGCGCGAACCGCGATCGACGAAATAGCGCTTGCCGAACCATCGCCCCACCTCGTAGTTCACCGTGTTGCCCAGTACCGCCGCCACGAACAACACGGCAACCAGAAAGTGCACGTCCATGCCGCCGAGCGCGGCGATCGAGCCGGCGACGAACAACAGCGAATCGCCCGGCAGGAACGGCGTCACCACCAGCCCGGTTTCGGCAAACACGATGGCGAACAGGATGACGTAAATCCACACGCCGTACCTCGAGGTCCAACTGGCGAGGTAGGTGTTGAGGTTCAGGACGACATCAATCGCCAGGGAGGCCCATTCGATCAGCACTTCCATGCGCGCCGATTCCGGTGGTCAGGGTTGCGCGGAAATGACGTCCGGCTCGCCTTCCTTTTTCACCGGCTTCACGAAGTCCTCGCGCGACACGCCGAGGTACTTGGCGATCGGGCAGGCCACCAGCACCGACGAATAGATGCCGAAGCAGATGCCGATGGTCAGCGCCAGCGCAAAGTAGTACAACGCCGGGCCGCCGGCGATCAGCATCGCCAGCACCATCATCTGGGTGGTGCCGTGGGTGATGATGGTGCGGGAGATCGTGCCGGTGATGGCGGCGTCGAAGATTTCCTCCGTTGTGGCCTTGCGCATCTTGCGGAAGTTCTCGCGCGCACGATCGAACACCACCACCGACTCGTTCACCGAGTAGCCGAGGATGGCCAGCACCGCCGCCAGCACCGGCAGCGAGAATTCCCACTGGAAGAAGGCGAAGAAACCCAGGATGATGATCACGTCGTGCAGGTTGGCGACGATGGTGGCCACCGCGAAGCGCCACTCGAATCGGATGGCGAGGTAGATGATGATGCCGATGCAAACCGCCAGCAGCGCGGCGGCACCGTCGTAGGCCAACTCCTTGCCGACCTGGCTGCCGACGAACTCGACCCTGAGCTTGTTGGACTTCGGGTCGTTCTTGACTTTCTCCGCGTCATAGTCGAGCCCGAGCGGAAGCAACGCCTCGATGATGGTGTTCTTCTGCTTCTCCATCGCCTCGTTCTGGTTGCCCTCGGAGGCCTTCAGCGGCAGGCGGATCAGCACGTCCTTCGAGGAACCGAAGTTCTGCACGAAGGCTTCCTGGAAACCGCGCTTCTCGATCTCGGCGCGGATCTTCTCGAGGTCGGCCGCCTGCTTGAAGGGCGCCTCGATCACCGTGCCGCCGGTGAACTCGATGGAAAAGTGCAGGCCCCTGGTGGCGAGGAAATACACCGCCAACAGGAAGGTGACGAACGAGATCACGTTGAACACCAGCGCGTGGCGCATGAACGGGATCGACTTCTTGATGCGGAAAAACTCCATGATGCGTCCTTCGATTCTGTGGGTTCGCGAAGCGTCGCGCCGTTCAGGCGGGGTTTGCCTCGGACTTGTGCCAGTTCACGTTGCCGATCGACAGCCTGGCCGCCTTCTTGCCGCCGTAGATCAGGTTCACGATGCCGCGCGACACCATCACCGCGGAGAACAGCGAGGTGAGAATGCCCAGGCAATGCACCACGGCAAAACCGCGCACCGGGCCGGAGCCCCAGATCAGCAGCGCCAGGCCGGCGATCAGCGTGGTGACGTTCGAATCGATGATGGTGTCCAGTGCGCGGTCGTAGCCGGCCTGGATGGCCATCTGCGGTGAGACGCCCGATCGCAACTCCTCGCGGATGCGCTCGTTGATCAGCACGTTTGCGTCGATTGCCATGCCGAGGGTGAGCGCAATGGCCGCGATGCCCGGCAAGGTCAGCGTCGCCTGCAGCATGGACAGGATCGCCATCAGGAACAAAAGATTCGAGGCCAGCGCGATGACGGACACCACGCCGAACAGCATGTAATAGGCCACCATGAACACGGCGATCAGGGCGAAACCGATGAGCAACGAATTCTTGCCGCGCTCGATGTTCTCGGCGCCCAGGCTGGGGCCGATGGTGCGTTCCTCGATGATCTCCATGGGCGCCGCCAGCGCGCCTGCGCGCAGGAGTAGCGCAAGGTTTTTCGCTTCCGCCGTCGTAAAGCTGCCGCTGATCTGGAACTGCGGACCGAACTCGCTCTGGATCACCGGCCAGGTCAGCACCTCCGGCTTGCCGCGCTCGATCAGGATCATCGCCATCTGTTTGCCGACGTTCTCGCGCGTGTTCTGCAACATCACCCGTCCCCCGGGACCGTCGAGGCGGACGCTGACGATCGGGCGCCCGGTCTGCTGGTCGAACCCGGGCTGTGCATCGGTGACGCGTTCACCGGTGATGACCACGGACTTGCGCACCAGGACGACCTCGCCCTTGTCACCGGTCATTTTTTCCGTGTTGAACGGGGCCGGTTCATTGCGCAGGTGTTCGAAGCCGGCGCCCACCAAGTGCTCATGGGCCACGTTGCGCAGTTCCAGCGTCGCGGTGCGCCCGATGACGTCCTTGGCACGCGTCGGATCCTGCACGCCCGCAAGTTGCACCAGGATGCGGTCCGCGCCCTGTTGCTGGACGATCGGTTCCGACACGCCCAATTCGTTTACGCGCTTGCGCAGCGCCGTGATGTTCTGCTGGATGGCGCTCTCCTGCAGTGCCTTCAGGGACTCCGGCTTGAGCGTCGCCGTAAGCACCAGGTCCTCGCCGGCGCCGGAGGCGCGCAGCACCACGTCGGTGATCTGCGAGCCGATTTCCTTCTCGGCCTTGGCCAACTCGGTGCTTTCCTTGAAACGCACCACCACCTTGTCGCCGTCGCGCACGATGCTGTTGTAGTAGATCTTCTTGTCGCGCAGGGACGTGCGGATCTCCCCGGCATAGCGCTCCACCGCCTTGGTCATCGCGGCCTTCATGTCCACCTGCATCAAGAAATGAACGCCGCCGCGCAGGTCGAGGCCCAGGTACATGGGCAGGGCATTGACCTTCGACAGCCAGGCCGGCGAGTTCGACACCAGGTTCAATGCGGCAATGTAGCCCTCACCGACCTTTTGCTGAATCACGTCGCGCGCCTTCAATTGCGCGTCGGTATCCTTGAAGCGCACGCGCAGCGCCTCGCCCTCGAGCTCGATGCCGTCATGGGCGATCTGGGCACCCTTCAGGGCGTCTTCGACGGCTTTCTGCGTGTTGGCATCCGCCTTCAAGGTGCGCAGCCCGGAGACCTGCACGGCTGGCACCTCGCCGAAGAAGTTGGGCACGGTGTAGAGAAACGCCACGCACAGCGTGAGCGCGATGAGGATGTACTTCCAGGCGGGATACTTGTTCATGGCAGGGCCTTGCGAATGCGCCCCGCGCGGGGCGCGGGAATCATTTCACGACGTCGTTGAACGTGCCCTTGGGCAGCAGGGTCGACACCGCCTGCTTCTGCAGGTGCAGCACATGGCCATCGCCGACGTCCAGGCCGATGTAGCCGTCGCCCACCTTGGTGATCTTGCCGATCATGCCCATCGCCACCACTTCGTCGCCCTTTTGCAGGCCATCGACCATCTGCTTGTGTTCCTTGGCGCGCTTCTGCTGCGGGCGGATCATCAGGAAGTACATCAGCACAAACATGCCGATGATGATGAAAAAGCTGAAAAACGGGTCGCCTTGCTGCGCGCCCCCGGCGGTCTGGGCGTGGGCCGTACTGATCATGTCGGTGCTCCGAAGTGGCCTGCCTGGTGCAAGCCGATGGGATGAAGTGGCGGCATCGAGGGACGGTTTCAAGCCGCAACAGGCCCGACGACCGGTCCCCGGCGCTGCCGGAGGGCAACACCCCTGAAAACACATGGGAATTCAAGGGGTTAGCCAAACATTATAGCAAATCAGGCGGGGCCACTCTGCCGTTGGCGATGAAACGCGTCGCGCCATGCGGCGAACGTGCCGCCGGCGATGGCTTCGCGGATCCCGCGCATCAGTTCCTGGTAGTAAAACAGGTTGTGCAGGGTATTCAGGCGCGCGCCGAGGATTTCGTTCAGCCGTTGCAGGTGATGCAGGTAACCGCGGCTGAACTGGCGGCAGGCCGGACAGCCGCACTGCGCGTCCAGCGGCCGCGTATCGTCCTTGTACCGCGCATTGCGGATCTTGATGTCGCCCTGGCGCGTGAACAGCCAGCCGTTGCGGGCGTTGCGCGTGGGCATGACGCAGTCGAACATGTCCACGCCCTGGCTCACCGCCTCGACAATGTCCTCCGGCGTCCCAACGCCCATCAGGTAACGCGGCTTGTCCTGCGGCAGTTTCGGCGCCGTGTGCGCCAGGATGCGCAGCATGTCCTCCTTGGGCTCGCCCACCGACAGTCCGCCGATGGCGTAACCCTCGAAACCGATGTCCCGGAGGCCGGACAATGATTCCTCGCGCAGCGACTCGTGCATGCCGCCCTGCACGATGCCGAACAGCGCGTTCGGATTCTGCCCCGTGGCGAAGGCGGTCTTGCAGCGCGCCGCCCAGCGCAGCGACAACCGCATCGAAACAGCGGCCTCATCGACCGTGGCCGGATAGGCCGTGCACTCGTCGAATACCATCACGATGTCCGAATCGAGCACACGCTGGATGCGCATCGACTCTTCCGGCGAGAGGAAACAGCGGTCGCCGTTCACCGGCGACTGGAACGACACGCCCTCTTCGGTGATCTTGCGCAGTTCGCCCAGGCTCCAGACCTGGAATCCGCCGGAATCGGTCAGGATCGGCTTGTCCCACGCCATGAACGAATGGAGCCCGCCGAACTTGCCGAGGATATCGAGCCCGGGACGCAACCACAGGTGGAAGGTGTTGCCCAGCGCGATCTGCGCGCCGAGGGCGGCCAATTCGTCCGGTGCCACGGCCTTGACCGAGCCATAGGTACCCACCGGCATGAACACCGGGGTGTCCACGATGCCATGGCGCAGCTGCAGCCGTCCGCGGCGTGCGCGTCCGTCCGTGTTCATCAACTGAAAATCCAAGCGTCCGTCCTCCACATTCGATTTGAGGCGGCAGCATAGCCGCATTCCGCAGACCCAACCAGCACGCCGGATGCCGCCCTGCGAAGCGACACACGGGTGCGATCGCAAACTATTGACAACTGGCGGCGCAGAGTGAAATGCCCCTCTAGAATACCCCGGTCACCGGATGCCTATCTCATGCAGCGCAAACTTCCCGTTCAAGAACTGGCCATCGGCATGTTCGTCGAGGATCTCGACCGGCCCTGGATCGATACGCCGTTCCTGATTCAGGGATTCCTGATCGAGGACGAGGAGCAACTGGGCCAATTGCGGCAGCACTGCAAATGGGCGATCGTCAATGTCATGCGTTCGACCGGCGATGCGCTTCCCCCGTCTGGCGCATCCACCGCGACGCGTTCGTCGACGGCCGCGGCCCCGCAGGGGCAAACGGAGCCGAAGGTGCTCCTGCACCGGGTCGCCCGGCCGGTCGCAAGCGGGACTTCCCGCCCCGCAAGCGCGTCCTCGGCGCCTGCTGCAACGTCCGCGTCCCGACGGGCCGCCGAACCCACGCCGCCATCGCACCTCCAGGAACGGTTCATCCAGTACCAGGACAAGTCCACCTTGATGGGTGACGGTTCGCGCAGCCCGCCTGGAGTGCCGCCGACCCGCGGCGACCGGCAGAGCTTGTGGGGCCAACTGCGCAACAGCGTGAGCGGACTGTTCGCGCGCGAAGGGGACGCGGCCGACGGCAACGCGACGGACCCGGCCACCGCGCCGCCATCGCCGGCGGTGCCGCTGCCGGCGAAGCGCCCGGCCTTCGTTCCCGAAACGGTGGTGTTGACGGTCTATGAGGACGCGGTCAGCGTCGAGGTGGAGGCGCGCAAGGCGACCGGCGCGTTCGACCGCGCGCATCGCCTGCTCGAATCGGTCGTTGCCGACATCCGCGCCGGCAAGGCGCTCAGCACCGAGACGGTGCAGCCGGTGATCGACGACATGGTCGAGAGCATGACGCGCAACCCGGACGCCATGATGTGGGTGGCCAAGATGCGCGAAAAGGACATCGACCTCTACGGGCACGGCCTCTCCGTCGCCGTCAGCCTGGTGGCCTTCGGCCGCCACCTGGGCTATCCCAAGGAGCAGCTTTCGCAGCTCGGCATGGTCGGCTTCCTGCTCGACGTGGGGAAGGTGAAGCTGCCGAAGCAGATCCTGGAAAAGAACGCGCGGCTCAGCCCGGCCGAGTATTCCATCATGCGCGAGCACGTGAAGCTGGGACTGGACATCCTTGCGGACATGCCGCTCATGCACCCGGGCATCGTCGAAGGCGTCGCCCAACATCACGAGCGGCTCGACGGCTCGGGCTATCCCGGTGCGCTGCGCGGCGATCAGATTAGCGTGTTCGGCCGCATGGCGGCGATTGCGGACACCTACGCCGCGCTGACCCGCGAGCGTCCGTATGCCGAGGCCGTTTCCCCCCATGAGGCGTTGCAAAAACTATCCAACTGGGGCGGCACCCAATTCCAAATGGAAATGGTCGAGCAGTTCATCCAGTCGATCGGCGTGTTTCCGGTCGGCAGCCTGGTCGAGCTGTCCAACGGCGACGTCGCGGTGGTCGTGACCCACAACAAGCACAAGCGCCTGCGCCCCAAGGTGCTGGTGATTGCGGATGGCAACAAGCACTTGCGCGATGCGCCGGTCATGCTCGACCTGATCTACGACGTATCCGACCGCCCGGTGTACATCCGCCGCGGACTGCCGGCCAACGCCTACGGCATCGACGCCCGCGAGTTCTACATCAGCTGACCGTCGCGATCGCGGGTGGCCGGCCGCCGCGCCGGCTGCGGTAGGATGGCGGACATGGATTCGGCGCAAGAAATCGAGCGGCGCGAACTGCGCGATCGCCTGAACGAGGAGATCGCCCGCGCACAGGAAGCCCACCAGCGGCTTGCGGTGATCATCCTGACGCTGTCGCGCACCGACCGTCTTGACGAGATCTTCGGGCGCGGCGCCGGCGAGATCCTGTCCGCCCTGCGCAGGGTGCTGCCGTCGGCGCTGCGCGCGGCGGACCGGATTGCCTGCCTGAGCGAGCAACAGGTGTGCCTCATCCTTCCCGGCCTCAAGTCCAATGCGCAGTCGGTGCTGGCTGCCGCCAAGATCGCCTCGGTGTGCGCCGAGGCCACCATCGACGGCGCCGCCCTGCGCATCCGGCCGGTGATCGGGATCGCCTGCTATCCGGACCATGGGCAGAGCGCCGACCAGCTGGTGGTCAGCGCCGACATCGCGGAGCGCATCGCGCGTTCGCGCGACCTGTCGCAATACCTGTTCGAGCCGTCCGACCGCGGCGAGGTGCATGCCTACCTGGGGCTGGAAACCGCGTTGCGCGAGGCACTCGCCACCAATCAGCTGGAGGTGCATTACCAGCCGCAGGTGCACCTGATGCATGGCGGCTGCGTGGGCGTGGAGGCCCTGTTGCGCTGGACGGTGCCGACGCGCGGCGCCATCCCGCCGCCGATCGTGATCCGCATGGCCGAAGAATGCGGTTTGATCGGTGCCTTGACGGCGTGGATTGCCAACACCGTGATCCGCCACCAGTCGGAGTGGCGCCAGCAGGGCATCCTGGCGCCGGTCAGCATCAACCTGTCCACCGTCAACCTGGTCGACCACGACCTGCCCGAGGTATTCGCACAGATGGTGGGCACCTGGGGGGCCGATCCGTCGGCCATCACGCTGGAGATTACCGAAAGTGCGTCGATCAGCAACGCCGACAAGTCCTATGCCGTGCTCAAGCGCCTCAAGGACCTGGGTCTCAAACTGTCGGTGGATGACTTCGGCACCGGTTACTCGTCGCTCTCGTACGTGCGCCGCTTTCCGCTGGACGAACTGAAGATCGACAAGCTGTTCGTGCAGCACATGCGGCAGTCGCGTGCCGACCAGGCCATCGTGCGTTCGGTGATCGACCTGGCGCACAACTTCGACCTGCAGGTCGTCGCCGAGGGGGTGGAGAACGAGGCCACGCGCGACGAACTGTGCGCCATGGGATGCGATGTGGCGCAAGGCTACTTCATTGGCACCCCCATGCCGGCCCGCGAACTGCCGGTCTGGCTGGCGCGCCTGGCCGCCTTGGAAACAGGGACTTGACAATACGAACGGTCGTGCTATTATTGCGTCCGTGAACCCCCGGTCCTCCCCTATGCCCGCACCCAGCAAGGTCCTTCGCGCCGCACCGCCCCTGACCACCACCAAGGGTGAACAAACGCGCGCGCTGATCCTCGACCATGCGGTGCGCCACGCGGCCGTGCACGGTTTCGAGGCCTTGACCATCGGAAACCTTGCCGAACAGGCCGGATTGTCGAAGTCCGGCCTGTTCGCACACTTCGGGTCCAAGGAGGACCTGCAGATCGCCGCGCTCGACGAGGCGGTGCGGCGCTACAACGAGGCCGCGTTCCTGCCGGCACTGGCGGCGCCGCGCGGCTTGCCGCGCCTGCGCAAGCTGTTCGAGCACTGGCTCGAATGGACCGAGCGCAGCGGCCTTGCCTCCTGTCCGATGATGACGGCGGCCGCCGAGTTCGACCGCCGTGACGGGCCGATGCGCGATGCCATCGAGGCGCACATGCGCCGCCTGCACATCGAACTGGTGAAGTGCGCCGACATGGTCAAGGCCAGCGGCGAATTCGACGCCAGCGTCGATACCCAGCAGTTCGCCTTCGAACTGTTCGGCATCTTCATGGCCTATTACCGCGCGCACAACCTGTTCCGCGACCCGCACGCCGCACCCTACGCGCACGCCGCGTTCGAGCGCCTGGTGCGCAATGCGCAAACCCCGCCTGCGCCTGCCCGGCGCGCTGCTTCCCGCACCCCCTGACGTTTCCGGCCCCTTGGAGGAATCCATGACTGCACTATCGACTTTTTCGTTACCAAATAGCACGATCGTTCGTTATACAATCGAGGCTGCGCTGCGGCGTGCTGCCGTACGGTTCACCGGTTGGGTTGCGCCGGGTTGGACGGTGCGCCGCGCCGCCGACTGGTTCGTCACACCGCCGCGGCACCAGCAACCGGCGCGCGAACAGCGCGCACTGGCCGGCGCGCGCCGATTCGCGGTGGCAAGTGGCGGCGAAACGCTGGTCGCCTGGCGGCATGGTGACCCGTCGCGGCCTGCGGTGGTGTTCAGCCATGGTTGGGGCGGACGCGGCGGCCAGTTCGCGGCATGGATCGTCCCCTTTGTCGCGGCCGGGTACCAGGTCATCGTGTTCGATCACATCGCACACGGCGAATCGACCGGACGCCATGCGCCGGTCACCGCCTTCGCAGCAGGCCTTGCCGACGTGGTGCAGGCGCTGGAACGCGAGGGCATCGCCATTGCCGGACTCGTTGGCCATTCGTTCGGCTGCCCGGCCATCGCGCTGGCGATGAACAACCGCCTGCAGCACTTGAGCGGCGTGCAGGTGATCCTCATCGCGCCGCCGGCATCGCTGATCCGCCATTCGCGCTTCTTTGCCCGCACCGTGGGGTTGAGCGAACGCCTGCGCGCGGCCATGCAATGGCGGCTTGAACAACGGATCGGATTGGCGTGGAGCCGCATGGAGCTGCCCGGGTCGGTGCGCGACTTAACCGCACCTGCCCTGGTGATCCACGATCAAGACGACCGCGACGTCCGCATCGACAGCGGGCTCGCGATTGCGCGCGCCTGGCCGGGTGCGCGATTCAAACGCACCTCAGGTCTGGGCCATCGGCGCATCTTGCGCGACGCCGGCATCATCGGCGCGGCGCTCGACTTCCTGTCCGGCCGGGTGCTGTTCTCGGCGCCGCCTGCAGCGGATGCCTGGTCCCCGGCCTTCACCTCCCTGACCGGACGCGCGCCGCTCTACTGACGCACATTGCACGCGAATCGGCGCTCCAGGCCGGAGAGCCATTCGCGGGTCTGCTTCTGCTGGTGCTCCCAGTTCGGGTCGCTGGCGCGCGAGGCCTCGGCGCCCCCCGCAGGGGCTGCGCGTTGCCACCCCGGCGGCTTCGCGCGCCGCAGGTCTTCACGCAGGCGTTGCAGCGCCGCGCAATCGAGGCGCAAAGGGACCGTCTGCGGGGACGCGTCCCGCTTGGGAATGAGATTTCGCAATCGCTGCAGCGCCTGTGCATCGACCACCAGCGGCGTTTGCGTGCCGTCCTTCGCCACAAAGACCGCCGGCGGCGCATCGGGGACCTGCGGCTCCGCCGCCAGCGCCAGCCACGGGACCATCCAGCCGGCACACGCCGTCATCCACGCCGTGCGAATCATCTTCATGCGGCCTCCTCGTGCTTTGCGATTAAACTTTCCCGACCCCCCCGCCGGAGAAAAGTTCCATGCGCCATAGCATGCAGAACCGCCCCTTGCTCATTTCGAGCCTCATCACGCACGCCGAGCGCGTGGCCGGCGATTCCGAGATCGTCTCGCGCCTGGTCGAACGAGGCAGCGAGTTCGCCACCCATCGCTACACCTATGCGGATGCGCACCGCCGCAGCCGCCAGTTGGCCAACGCCCTGACGCGCTTCGACATCCGTCACGGCGACCGCATCGCCACGCTGGCGTGGAATGGCTTCCGGCATTTCGAGCTGTACTTCGGCGTCTCGGGCATGGGTGCGGTGATCCACACGGTCAATCCGCGCCTGTTTCCGGAGCAAATCACCTACATCGTCAACCATGCCGAGGACCAGCTGCTGTTCTTCGACCTGACCTTCGCGCCGCTGGTGGCCAAGCTCGCGCCCCTGCTCAAGTCGGTACGCGGCTTTGTGGCGATGACCGACCGTGCCCACTGCCCCGAGATCCCCGGCCTCACGGTATGGTGCTATGAGGACCTGCTGTCCGCCGAGACTGACGATTTCGACTGGCCGCTGCTGGATGAGCAGTCGCCGTCCAGCCTGTGCTACACCTCGGGCACCACGGGCAACCCGAAAGGCGTGCTGTATGCGCACCGCACCACGCTGCTGCACACCTACGCGGCGATGTCGGCCGATGCGTTCTGCCTCACCTCGCGCGATGCGGTACTGCCGGTGGTACCGATGTTCCACGTCAACGCCTGGGGCCTGCCCTACATTTGCGCCGCCACCGGTGCCAAGCTGGTGCTGCCCGGGCACGCCCTCGATGGCGCGAGCCTGTATCGCCTGTTCGAGGAAGAGGGCGTGACGCTCTCGGCCGGCGTGCCCACGGTGTGGATGGGCCTCCTGGGGCACATGCGCACCCACGGCCTCAAATTCAGCAGCCTGCGCGAAACCGTCATCGGCGGCTCGGCGTGCCCGCCGGCGATGATCGATGCATTCGAGGACGAGCACGGCGTGACGGTGCTGCATGCCTGGGGCATGACCGAGCTCTCGCCGTTGGGCAGCATGTGCCGCCTGAAGTTGAAGCACCTCGCCCTGCCCAAGCCGGCACGCCGCGCGATCCAGGCCAAGCAGGGCAAGGCGATCTTCGGCATGGAGATGAAGATCGTCGACGGCGACGGCCGCGCACTGCCGCACGACGACGTCGCGTTCGGTGACTTGATGGTGCGCGGGCCCTGGGTAGTCGAACAATACTTCCGCGAAGAGCACTCCGCCCTCGTCGAAGGCTGGTTTCCCACCGGCGACGTGGCGCGCATCGACGCCGACGGCTACCTCACCATCACCGACCGTTCCAAGGACGTGATCAAGTCCGGCGGCGAGTGGATCAGCTCCATCGACATCGAGAACCTGGCGATGGCGCACCCGGCGGTGGCCGAGGCGGCGGTGATCGCGGTGCCGCACCCGAAATGGGACGAGCGCCCGCTCCTGGTCATCGTGCGGCGCGCCGGCGCCGACCTCACGCGCGAGGACATGCTCGCGCACCTCTCGGGCAAGATCGCCAAGTGGTGGATGCCCGACGACGTGGTGTTCGCCACCGAATTGCCGCATACCGCGACCGGCAAGGTGCTCAAGACCAAGCTGCGAGAGATCTACCGCGACCACGTCCTGCCGTCGACGGCAGCCCGGTAACAGCCGTCAGGTCACCGCCAGCTGCTGGTTGGCCGCCTCGAGGCGTTCGACCAGGGTCTCGAGGAACTTGCGGTCGAACAGGCGCCTGCACGATTCGCTCGCCGCCGACAGGTCCTCGGCGCGGATCTTCATGATCATGCTCTCGGACGCCGTGGTGACGGACGCCGAGCGCGGTGTGGCTTTCTTGGCCAGGTACGACATCTCGCCGATGCAATCGCCCGGCCCCAGCACATTGAGCAGCCGCTTGCCGCGCGTGACGCGCACCGTCCCGCTGGCGAGGATGAAGAACGAATCGCCCTGGTCGCCTTCGGAGATCAGCACGCTGCCGGGCTTGAACGGGCGCCACTTGGAGATGCGCAGCACCTCCCACAACTCGTTCTCCGGGAAATCCTTGAAGAACGCCAGCTTCTGCACCAGGCTGAAACGCTCGGTGTCGGACACTTCGGCCTTGTCCTTGATCACCTGCGGCGCCTGCTCGCCGGTCCACAACGCCTGCAGGTCCTTGCCGAATTCCTCCCAGTTCTGGTAACGGCGTGCCGGGTCCTTGGCCATTGCCTGCTTGACGATGTCCTCCAGCACTGCCGGCACCCCCTCGCGGAAGCGCGACGGCGGATCGGGTTCGTGGTTGACGATCTGGTACATCAGGCTGGCGTGGTTCGAGGCCTCGAACGGCAGGCGGCCGGCCAGTAGCATGTACATCACCACGCCCAGCGCGTAGATGTCCGATTGCTGCGTGGCCTTGGCGCCGTTGAGGATTTCCGGCGACATGTAGAGCGGCGAGCCGACCGCGGTCACCTGCGTCTTGTCCGAAATACGGTCCATGGCCGCGCCGAAGTCGCAGACCTTGATCTCGCTGCCAGACTTGTAGAGGATGTTGCCCGGCTTCAGGTCGCGGTGGATCAGCCCGCGCGAGAACGCAAACGCCATGGCGCGCACGCACTTGAAGATGATTTCCGCCACCGTCATGGTGTCGAGCAGGCTGTCCTCGCGGCAAAAGCGCTCCAGCGTGCCGCCCTCGACGTATTCCATGACGATGTAGCTCATCTGCTCGTCGACCACCGCGTCGTAGATGCCGACGATGTGCGGGTGCAGGATCTTGCCGGCCAGCGAGGCCTCGTTGAGGAACATGCGCCGGTAGTGCTCGCCGTCCTCGGCGTCCTTGAGCACCTCCGGGAACATCATCTTGATGGCCACGTTGCGGCCGCGGAAGCTGTCCTCGGCCAGGTAGACGGCGCCGGTCGCGCCGCGCCCGAGCTCACGCACGACCTTGTACTTCCCGATGGTCTCGATCGCCGGGACTGCCTGTGTCATGGACTTGTCAACCGCGTGGTGCGCACCGGCAAGACATTACCCACTCGCCCCGGTGGCGTCAAGGAAGCAGGGGGGCAGCGTATTAGGCCATCCAGCGCCCGGCGATCAGCGCCTGCTGGCGCTGCGCCTCGCGCCGGAAGGAGGCGAAGTCGAAGCTGGCGCGTTGGGCCTCGAGCATCCAGTGCTGCA
The DNA here is from genome assembly GCA_016790765.1 of Betaproteobacteria bacterium. GTDB lineage: Bacteria > Pseudomonadota > Gammaproteobacteria > Burkholderiales > Usitatibacteraceae > UKL13-2. Next base: position 33,644 of record JAEUMZ010000069.1, on the reverse strand, counting down.
CGCGTCTGGCGTCGCCCTTGATCTGGTGCACCTGGGCGGCGAGGTTGCACAGCGCCTCGCCCTTGGCGCTGGGGCGGTACAGGCGTGCCTCGTCGTACGCAGTCATGAGCGTGCTGTCGGCGTCGGCCAGGCGCCCCAATGCAAGGTAGTGCGGCGCAAGGCAGGTGCCGAGGAACGGCAACAGCGCGCGATGGCGATGCGTCACCGCGAGCTGCCATGCGGATTCGAAGCGCGCCACCGCCGCATGGACCTGGCCATGCGCGGTCAGCAGCATTCCCGCGATGTTGATCGCATCGAGCTGGATTGGCCGCTTGCCGTGGCGCTCGCAATGCACCTCGGTGCGCGCCGCCATCTCCAGGCCGAGCGCCACATACTCGTCGCAGGCCGCCCGGTCGCCGGCGCGCGCGGCGGCCTCGGCGCGCTTCCTGAACAGGTTGGACTGGTTGGCCACGATGCGCCAGACATCAAACTGCGCATCCCCGAGGTTGATGGCCGTGAGCACGTGATCGAACTGGCGCGCCGCTTCGTCGAAGCGGCCGAGGTCGCCCAGCACGATGCCCATGACGTTGCGCGTGCGCGCCTCCAGGAGCGGATCGGCATACTCAATCGCAGTGGCCAGCGCGCGCTCGAGCATGGCCAGGCCATCCTCGCCGGGCTCCATGGGCGTGAGCGATTGCACCAGCATCGTCACCGCACGCGCGGCGGCGAGCGGGTCCGCGCCCTTTTCGGCGGCCTGGAACGCATCGAGGCTGGCGGCCATGGCCGACCAGTAGTCCCCGCGCATCAGGTGCAGCACTGCGGCGCCGTGGATGGCGCTCGATTGGCCGCTCGCGTCATTGGCCTCGCGGGCGGTGGCCAGTTCCTCCTGCACCAGGGTGAAGCCCTGCCGCGAGTTGCCCAGCGCCCCCTTGTGAACGGCCGCCTCGGCCAGGCGTGTCCAGTGAATGTCCTTGTCGAGCGGCTTGCCGCACGGCGTCCTGCAATCCTGATTCATGTTCCGGCGTCCCAAAAAACAAAAGGGACCAATGCATCCGGTCGCCAAGGGGCGGCCCGCGTGCATGTGTCCCTAGTTGTGGCGCGCCCCAGCGGTCGGAGCGCACGTGTTTGACAGGATTCTACCCCAATTGCATACCAAATGAATACCACATTTGAGGGATGCGGCCGGCATCCGGCCTATTCAAGGACAAATTCAAGCACGGGCGAGGCGACTGGCGCTCTTTGGCCTCGAAAGGCGCGTGGATGCTTGGCTTTGGCCCGTAGATCCTTGCCGGGTGCCGCAAACAACCTCAACGCGCCCAGCCACGGCGCTGCATCGCCGTGCCGTTCGCGCGGCGCGGAGCAGTGCTCCGCGAAACCCCGCGCTCACCCACTGTTCCTCAACCCGGCGGCTAGGCCGTTGATGGTCAGGTGGATGGCGCGTTTGGTGCGCTCGTCGGCTTGTCCCGCGCGGTAGCGGCGCAGCAACTCGATCTGCACGTGGTTGAGCGGGTCGAGATAGGGAAAGCGATTCTTGATGCTGCGCGCCAGCGCCGGGTTGTCGGCCAGAAATTCGCGCGCCCCGGTGATGGCGAACAGGGCGTCGCGCGTCCGATGCCACTCCGCCTCAATCGTTTCGAACACTTCGCGACCCCCAGGCACCGCCTCGGCCAGGCCCGCATACCGGCGAGCGATGGCGAGGTCGGTCTTGGCCAGCACCATGTCGAGATTCGCGAGCACGGTGCGAAAGAACGGCCAGTCGCGATACATCGCCTGCAGCAATGCGAGCGCGGCGGGCCGATCCGCCGCGTGGTCCAGCCACGCCGTCACGGCACTGCCGAACCCGTACCAGCCCGGGATCGACAGCCGTGCCTGGCTCCAGCTGAACACCCAGGGAATGGCGCGCAGGTCCGCGATCGAATTGGAGGCCTTGCGCGAGGCCGGTCGGCTGCCGATGTTGAGGCCGGCGATCTCGCCGATCGGCGTCGCCGCGCGGAAAAACGGATTGAACGCCGGCGTGTCGAACACCAGCGCCTTGTAGGCCGCGTTGGCGCGTTCGCTCAAGTCCTCCATCGCCCGCCACCAGGATTCCTGCTCGCTCGCTCGCGTCGCCGGGAAGTTGGCCAGCAGCGCGGCCGACACCAGCGTCTCGAGGTTGCGCCGGCCCACTTCCGGGTCCGCGTACTTGGCCGCGATCACTTCCCCCTGTTCGGTCAGGCGCAGGCCCGCATGCGAGACACCGTCCGGTTGCGCGAGGATGGCTTCAAACGTCGGACCGCCGCCGCGCCCGACGGTGCCGCCACGGCCATGGAACAGGCGGATCTTCACGCCGCTGTCGCCGGCCAGCTTCGCAAGTGCCGTCTGCGCGCGATACAGCTCCCAGTTGGCGGTGAGGTATCCGCCGTCCTTGTTGCTGTCGGAATAGCCGAGCATGATTTCCTGCAGGCCGTCCTGCGCATCGATCCAGCGTCGGAACTCGGGCAACGCGAACGCCTCCTGCATCACGCCGATACAGTTGCGCAGATCGGTGATGGTCTCGAACAATGGAATGATGCGCAGCGCCGGCACCGGACCGGCCGCAGTCGCGCGCAGCGAACCGGTCTCCTTCAGCAGCAGCGCCACCTCGAGCAGGTCGCTCACCGACTGCGCCTTGGAGATGATCGCGTGCGGCAGCGTGTCGGCGCCGAACCGCGCATTGATGTCCGCGGCGGCACGGAAGATCGCCAATTCCGACAGCGTCGCCTCCGAATAGAATTCGCCCGGCACCGCCAGCGGCCGCGGGTTGGCCCATTCGCGCAACAGGAGCTGTACGCGCTGCGGCTCGCCCATCGACGCGTAGTGGTCTGCGACGCGCGCCCTGGCCAGCAACTCCGACACCACGGCCTCGTGCACGTCGGAGTTCTGGCGCAGGTCCAGCGTGGCCAGGTGGAACCCGAAGATGCGCACCGCGTGCAGCAGGTGCGCAAGGCGCCCGTCGGCCAGCGCGTGACCCGCGTGCGTGCGAAGAGAGGCATCGATCACGCGCAGGTCGGCCGCGAACTCCGCGGCATCGGCGTAGGGTGCGAGCTGGGACTCGGGCCGCCTGACCGGCTCGCCCCCGGTCAACGCCTTCAGCGTCGCCGCCAGGCGCGCATACACGCCCACCAGGGCCTGCCGATACGGTTCGTCCTGGCGATGCGAGGACGCATCCTGCGAGCGCGCCGCCAACACGCGCAGCTCCGCGGAGGGCTCGATCAGGCGGCTGGTCATCGAAAGTTCCGCCCCCAGCCGGTGCACCTCGAACAGGTAATGCTCGAAAGCCGCGGTCGATTGTCGCCGCACCGCTTCCCGCAGGGCCTCCGCGGTCACGAACGGGTTGCCGTCGCGGTCGCCGCCGATCCACGAGCCCATGCGCAGGAATGCCGGCACCTCGCCGACGCCGCCCAGCGCGGATGCGATGCCGGCCATCACCCTGGGCAGCACCGGCAGGAAGGTGGCGCGGAAGAACGACAGGCCGTTCTCGATCTCGTCGATCACGCGCAGGCGCGACAGCCGCAGCATCGCCGTCATCCACAACTGCAGTACCGAGCGCGTGAGCATCTGGTCGGCCTGCTCGCGCTCTTCGTCGAGCAGATCCGTGCGCGCCAGCTGCTCGAGCGCGCGCGCGATGTCGCGCTCGCAGTCGAGCACGCTCTTTCTCTGCACTTCGGTCGGGTGCGCGGTCAGCACCGGGCTCACGCGCGCCTGCGCAAACCACGCCCGGATGGCCTCCGGCGCCACCTGGCGCTCTGCCAGCGTGGCGAATGCGTGCTGGAGGCTGCCCACCTGCGGCGCGGAGCCGGCCAACCGGTGCGCACGGCGCCGGCGGTTCTGGTGGCGGTCCTCGGCGATGTTCGCCAGTAATGAAAAGTAGCTGAACGCGCGCACCATCGGCAGCGTCTGCTCGATCGGCAGCCCGTCGAGCAACGACTCGAGCGCGCGCTTGGCGGCCTGGCCGGCCGCTTCGTCGGCCCCCTCGGCGCGGCGGAACGCGACCGCCAGCTGGCGGGTTTTCTCCACCACTGCAAACGTGTCCTCGCCATGCACGGCGCGGATGGCGTGACCCAGCGTGCGGCCGAGCAGCTGGATTTCCTGCGTCAGCAGGCTGTCCTTGTTCGAAACGGAAGCTTGGGGCTGGGACGGCATGATCAGGCCTGGCTGTGGGACACCATGTCGGCCAGCCGCCGTGCGCGGTCTGCCGGCCCGGGCTGCACGGCGGCCGAGCCACCGGTCCGCATGGCAACGCCGACGGCGAGGATGTCGATGACCAGCAAATACAGCACGCGGCTGATCATCGGCACCTGCGTCGCAACGTCCTCGGCGTGGTCGATGGCGATCGTGACACTGGCGCGCTTGGCCAGCGGTGACTGGCTGGCGGTGATGGCGATCACTCGCGCACCGCGCGCCATTGCGACATCGATTGCGGCATTCAGCTCGGCGATGCGGCCGGTCGACGACACCACCACCACGACGTCCTCGCTGCCCAGTTGCTCGGCCGCAAACTGCTGCAGGCGCGGTTCGGTGCGCGCGTTCGCCGGCAGGCCAAACCGCAGGAACTTGTACTGCGCGTCCTCGGCCACGATGCCGTAGTTGCCGACGGCGAAGAATTCGATGCGGCGGGCGGCGAGCAGCAGGTCGATGGCGCGATCGGTTGCGCCGCGATTCAGTGCATCGCGCGTCTGGAGGATCGCGCTGGCCGTATTGCCGAGGACCTTGTCGCTCAGCTCGACGGCGCTGTCTTCGCCGGTCACCTTGGTATGGGTGACGGGGATGGTCCCGGTGAGGCTGGAGGCCAGTCGCAGCTTGAAGTCCGACAGCCCTTCACAACCGAGGGAGCGGCAAAAGCGCACCACGGTGGGCTGGCTCACCACGGCCGCCTTGGCGATGTCGCTGATCGGGTCATTGAGAATCGAGCGCGGCCGCGCCAGCACCAGGTCGGCCACGCGCCGCTCCGCGGGCGACAGGTCGGCCTGGGCCTGCAGGATGCGGTCCAGCATCGAATGGCCCTGCCCCCGGCGCTTGAGCTGCGCATCGAGCACCGCGGCCAGGCCGGTGAAAGTGGCTTGCTCGGCGGTGATCACGTAGGTCGGGATCTGCGCCACGTAGCTCGAAAAGCGGCCCTTGGACTCGAACCGCCGCCGGAACGGCGACGCATCGAACCACTGCCCCAGCCGGGGAACGATGGAGCCGCCGATATACACCCCGCCAAACGCGCCCAGGGTGACCGCGAGGTTGGCGGCGGCCGTACCCAGCATGCCGCAAAACACCTCCAGCGTCTCGGTGCATTCGTCCGATTGGCCCGCCAGGCCGCGCGCGGTGATTTCCGGCGCGGTCAGGGGCTCCACGGCCTTCTTGGCCGCGTGGCCAAGGGCCCGGTAGATCAACTCGATCCCGCTGCCCGACAGCAGCCGCTCGGCGGAGACATGCGGAAACTGGCTGCGGGCAAATGCCAGGATCTGTTCCTCGCGGGCATCGGTGGGGGAAAAACTCACGTGCCCCCCTTCGGAGCCCAGCGAAATCCAGCCGTCGTCGGCCGGGATCAGCGCCGACACGCCGAGCCCGGTGCCCGCCCCCAACAGGCCGATGACGCTGCGCTCGCGTGGCGCCCCTTCGCCCACTTGGCGCAGTTCCGCCGGCTTCAGGTGCGGCAGTCCGGCCGCAAGCGCAGTGAAATCATTGACCACCACCAGCGTGTCCAGGCCAATATCCTGCCGCGTTTGCTCGATGGAAAACTGCCAGTGGTAATTGGTCATGCGGACGAAGTCGCCCTCGACCGGATTGCTGATCGCGACCGCCGCGTGACGCACCAGGGTGTCGCTCACGGATTGCATATAACCCTTGAGCGCCCCTCCAAAATCCGCATAGTCCGCGCAACGCACCATCGACTGGCGCGCCAACTCCCCGCGCGAGGTCTCGAGTGCAAACCTGACGTAGAGGCTGCCGACGTCGGCCAGCAACCGTGCCCCATCGCCGTAGGCCATCTCTGGCTCCTTTGCGCACAGCGGTGCGCGGTTGGCTACAATGTATTTGCGTAGTTTAACTACATTGATGAGTGCCGGACGATGGAGCGATGAACAAATCAGCGTTTTGCAAGGGGGGCCCGCGGGTGTCGGCGTTGGCCGCCGGGTGCTGGCGCATGCACGAATGGGGCCGCGACCTTGCCGACCGGCGCAACTGGATCGATGCCTGCCTGGACCTGGGCATCGACTGTTTCGACCACGCCGACATCTACGGCGACATGCGCTGCGAAACCCTGTTCGGCGATGTGTTGCGCGAATCGACGGCACGCCGTGCACGCATGACCTTGGTGTCCAAGTGCGGCATCCGCCTGCCGGGAACCACGCCCGACGCGGCCATTCCGGCGCTCGACCACAAGGTCTACGACACCTCGCCGGAACACATCCTGCGGTCGGTGGATCGCAGTCTGGCCAACCTCGGGACCGATCACCTCGATGTCCTGCTTCTGCACCGTCCCGATCCCCTGATGGACCCGGACGCCGTTGCGGAGGCATTTGTCCGTTTGCATGCACAGGGCAAAGTCCTGCACTTCGGGCTTTCGAATCACTCGGCCTCCACCGTGGACCTGCTGGCGCAGCGCCTGCCCATGCCGCTGGTGACCCACCAGATCGAACTGTCGGCCTGGCAACACGCACCCTTGCGCGATGCCGTCATCGACCAGTGCCTGGCTTTGCGCATGCGACCCATGGCGTGGTCGCCCCTCGGCAGCGGACGGGTCAACGAGCCCTCCCCGGTGCGGGATGCCCTCGCGCGCGTGGGCGCGGAGCTCGGCTGCAGCATCGAGACGACCGCCGTGGCCTGGCTCCTGCGCCATCCCTGCCGGCCCATCCCCATCGTGGGCACCGGGCGCCCGGATCGCTTGCGGCAATTGGCCCTCGCTGCCGACCTTCGGTTGGAGGCCGCGCAATGGTTCCGGATTTATGAAGCAGGCCTCCCCGGCGGCCTTCCGTGACGGAGTCCCGGCTGTAGTCGAGCTACAACTGTGTATCGAGGGTGCAGTTTCTCCCTCTATTCATTCAAAAGATGCTGGCCTTTGGCGGGAATGTTCCGTAGAATTTCATGTAGTTTTGCTACTTTTCTGGATTTCCCACTCCACCGGCCTTTCTATCCGTGCAGCACGTTCACCCAGCCCCTTTTCCCCTCCTGGCCGTCGATATCGGCGGCACGCACGTGCGCTTTGGCTGGGCAGATTCCATCGCTGGCGGATTGCAGTCGGTCCGCGCCTATCGTTGCGCAGACTTCGAGACGCCGGTCCAGGCCGCGCAGCGGTACCTGGCGGATGTTGGGCAGCAGCGCGCCGTGCGGGTGGCGGTGGCCATTGCCACCGTGGTCGCGGACGGGCCGATCAAGCTCACCAACAGCCACTGGGTGTTCGAGGCCAACGCCTTCATGCGCAGCGTCGGCGCTGACCACATCGACCTCTTCAACGACTTCGAGGCGATCGCCCTCGTGCTTCCCTACCTCTCGCCCGCCGAATACACCATCATCGGCGGCGTGCCTCCCGATGCGCGCCTGCCGATGGCCGTATTGGGGCCCGGGACCGGCCTGGGCGTGGCGGGCATCGTCCCGATCCGCGGCCAGCCTGACCAGTGGCAGACCGTGTGCGGCGAGGGCGGGCATGTGACCATTCCCTGCGCCACCGCATGGCAGCATGCGGTGATTGCCGCAGCGCAGCGTGAGCTCGGGCATGTCTCGGCCGAGCAGTTGGTGTCCGGGATTGGCCTGCCCGCGTTGTACCGTGCCGTGGCCGCCGTCGAAGGCCAGCCGGCTGCGTCGCTCAGCGCGTCCGACATCGGCACGCGCGGCGCGGCGCGCAGCGACCCGCTCGCGGAGCGCACGCTCGACACTTTCTGCGGGTTCCTGGGCACCATGGCCGCCAACCTGGCGTTGACCCTCGGCGCGCGCGGGGGCGTGTTCATTGCCGGCGGCATCGTTCCGCAGTGGGGGGACTTTTTTGCACAGTCAGCGTTCCGCGCCCATTTCGAGAACAACGGCCGCTATCGCGAATACCTGTCCTCGATCGCCACCGCGGTCATCACCGCGCCGCATCCGGGCCTCATGGGCTTGATGCAACACGCCGCGCACGCCGACCCCGCCCATTAGCGCGCGAGCCGCAGGGCAAACTCCACACCTGGCGCGGCCTCCAGGCCGCTTTTGCTTCAAACGCCGCGCCAGTCCTTGACTTTGCTGCCGCGGCCTCGGCAATCGTCAGCGCACGACGAACACCACGGCACTGCGCGCCGGGATGCGGAATGCGCCGCGCTGCGCATCGAACCTGGCGTTGCGTTGCACGCGCACATCCGCAGCGCCGCGCGCGCGGTGCACGGGATGCAGCTCGAAACTGGCGCCGGCGGCTTGGGGCGCCTGGAGTGTCACCGACTGCGGCGCGGCATTGATGAAATACGCAACCCTGGTGAAACTCGCACCGGCGTAACCCGTCCCGTCGATCAAGGCCGCGAGCAAGCCGGGCACCTGGTCCGGCCCGGTGTTGAGCACGGTGACGCGTTGTTCGATGTCCTTCGCGGTACGCAAACGGAAGAGCGTGGAACTGGCACGAACGCGCAAGAGATCCAGGAACGCATCGCGCGTCCAGAGGATTTCTTTTTTCGTGGGTGTGATGCGCGGATCGTTCAAGACTTCGGCAAGGATGGGGTCGTCTTTCGCCGCATCGCCTTCGACCGGCGGCAGACCCTGCGCAAAGTTGTTGGCGTTGTAGGTCCAATCGATGCGATTGAAGTGGTCGCCGGAGTCGTAGCTGTTGCGGTCGAGCGATTTGCTTCTCAGGATTTCGATACCCGCGTGCACGTACGCAACGCCCTGGCTGAACAGGGTGAACGCACCGCCCAGAACCTGCATGCGCGCCCGATCCTCCCTCGATGTTCCGCGCGGCAATCGCAGCGCGTTGATGTCGAACAAGGTCTGGTTGTCGTGGTTCTCGACGTAGTTCACCACTTCGCCCGGCTCGGCCACGTAGCCCGCGGGCTGGCCGTTGTAATCGATCTTTGAAAGCTGTTTCTTCTCGCCGCGATGGTCCGTGAGGGGCAATGTGGCGACGGATCCGAGCAGCCCCACGCGCAACAGATCGCTCGACTTGAGCAGGGCCTCGCGTTGATCACGCCCGGTGTTCATTGCGTTCGGATCCAGCGACAAGCCGTTGAGATAGCCCTGCAACGCCACCAGATTCGCGCCCGAATCGGCGTGGCCCCCGCCGCGCGCCGCGTCGCGTGCCCGGTCGCTGAAGGTGGCGATGCCCGTGCCCGGCAACGACAACTGCGAGGCTTGCACGAAACGCTTGCCGTCGGCGATTTCGCCAAAGTTCCAGCCTTCGCCGATCAGGGGAACCTCGCGCCCCAACTCGCGTTTCAGGCGATCGCGCAAGCGCTCCATCGCGTCGCGCGGCTGGTGGCCCATCAGATCGAAGCGGAAGGAATCGATACGGTAGTGCTTGGCCCACGCCAGCACCGAATCGCTCATCAACTTTTCCATCATGCGGTGTTCGGTCGCAGTGTTCTCGCAACAGGTCGAGCGCTCGATCTCGCCCTTGGCATTCAACCGGTGGTAATAGCCGGGCACGATACGGTCGAGGACCGACTTCTCTGCCTGGCCGGATGCGGCGGTATGGTTGTAGACCACATCCATGCCCACGCGCAGGCCGAGCTTGTTCAAGGCCATCACCACTTGGCGGAACTCGCGCACGCGCACCGCGCCGTCGTGGGCGTTGGTCGCGTAGCCTCCCTCCGGCGCAGTGTAGTGGAAGGGGTCGTAGCCCCAGTTGTAGCAGTCGTTGGCCTTGGTCCTTGCCAGCCCGTCGCGCTGCGCCGTATCCGTCGCACCGCCTTTGAAGACCGCTGTGGTGCAATTCGTTTCGTCGATGGTGGCGATGTCAAACACGGGCAGCAAATGCACGTCGGTCACGCCCGCGCGTGCAAGTTTGCCGAGGTGCTGCATGCCGTTCGACTTCGCGTGCATGAAGGCCAGATACTTCCCGCGATGCGCGGACGGAACGCTCGCATCGCTCATCGAGAAGTCGCGCAAGTGCAATTCGTAGGCGACCAGGTCGGTTTGTGCGGCCAATGCCGGCCGGCGCGGCGTGCTTTTCCAGCCGGGCGGCATCAAGTCCGGATCATCGAGCGTGGCCACGAGGCTGCGCTTGGAGTTGGCGGACAGGCTGATCGAGTACGGGTCGGTCACACGATTGCGCACCAGGCCGACGCCGGGGACCCAGACGTCGACGAGGTAGGTGTAGTAGGACCGTCGCGCTTCATCGCGAAGTGACACCTGCCAAACGCCCGACTCTGCGCTTTCAGTCATGTCCAGCTCGCGGAGCGCGCTCGAAGCTGGATCCCGATAGAGGCACAACCCAACGCGTTGCGCCGTGGGCGCCCAGAGTCGAACGTATACGCGTCCGTTTTCCTTTACCACCCCCAGTTCCGCGGACCGCTTGCCATGCGCGTAAAGCGCGTCAAGCGCTCTCGCTGCCTGAATCCGCGTTGCGCGCTTGATCTTGCCTTCAGCGTCAAGCTCCACAACAGCCATGCGCGACTTGTGAAGCACCCGGAGTGCCACCCTGTCGACTTCACCAAGCGCAAACACAGGGCCGTCGCCCATGAATGACACGGCGCGCTTCGTGTCTGCCTCCAGCGGAGTGTCGATCTGCGCGAGTGAATACTGCGCAACAGTTGCGGGCAGTGTCGATCCCGGCGCGAGTGTGACACCGGCATCGTCCGTCACCAGCAGCCACACGCGGCCCGCTTTGGCACCTGCCCACATCAAGCGCCGCTCATCCACCCAAATGGCCTCCGCCGCAAGCGTTGCCCCTTCGGGCTCCACTTTGAGCACGCGGGAAGTTTCCTTCCGGTCGCAGTCGGAGGTGTCCAGCCGAGCGAACGAGGTCGCGCCCGCAAGCGGTACGCCCACCGCGGTGGCCATTGCCACCAGCACGGCGATCCTCCACTTGAGGACCCTCATGCCCGCAACAATCCAATCGCCCCGCGCCCACTCACCGCCGTCAGTGCCGCGAGCTTCTTTCCCGGTTCTTCCCCCACTTGATCCCATGTGAACCGCCACTGCCAATTCCCTTCGCACGTGCCTGGCGTGTTCATGCGATGTGCTGAATCCAAACCGAGGATGTCCTGCATCGGGAACACCACGGTGTTCGCAGGCGAATTGGCCGTGGCGCGCATCATCGGCCAGTGCACGTCGTCGTCCGTTGCACCCAAATAGGCGGCGGCGAACGTACGGTCGCGTTGCGGTGCGTTCTTCCACCAGCCCACGGCCGTGTCGTTGTCGTGCGTGCCGGTGTAGGCCACTACGTTGGGCGAGAAATTGTGCGGCAGGAACTCGTGGCTGCCGTCGCCGCCGAAAGCGAACTGCACGATCTTCATGCCGGGAAACCCGGTGGCCTCGCGCAGTTCGATCACGTCCGGTGTGATCAGCCCCAAATCCTCCGCGATGATGGGCAATTCCCCCAGCGCGGACTTGATGGCGTCAAATAGCGCGAAGCCTGGCCCCGGCAACCACTGGCCTTCCTTGGCGGTGGGCGAGGAGGCGGGGATTTCCCAGTAGCCCGCGAAGCCTCGGAAATGGTCGATGCGAATCACATCGACCTGCGTCAAAGCGTGCTTGACCCGCGCGGTCCACCACGCGTAGCGCTCCGCCGCCATGCGATCCCAGCGATAGAGCGGATTGCCCCAGCGCTGTCCGAGTGGCCCGAGGTCGTCCGGCGGCACACCGGCCACGACGGTGGTTTGAAAATTTTCATCAAGAAAATAGAGGTCCGGACGCGCCCAGCAGTCGGCGCTGTCGTGCGCCACGAAGATCGGCAGGTCGCCGATGAGCGACACGCCATGCGCATGCGCATACGCCTTGAGCGCGCTGCATTGCGTGGCGAAATTCCATTGCACGAAGCGCCAGAACTCGATGGCGTCCGCATGCGTCTTGCGCGCGGAGTCCAGCGCGGCCGGTTCGCGCCGCCTCACCCCCTGCGGCCAGTCCCACCAGGCGCGTTGGCCCTCGGACATCTTGACGGCCATGTACAGGGCGTAGTCGTCGAGCCATTGCTTCTGCCCGTCGCACCACGCGGCAAAAGCTTCGTGTTCGCGCGCCTTGGCCCGCGATTGAAAACCCTTCAACGCCCGATGCAACTCGCCCATGCGCCACGGCGCCGCGCGCGCGAAGTCAGCGCGCCATGCATCGAATCCCCCTTCTGGCAGCGCGATGCGATCCAGCCAGCCGGCCTCCACCATGGGCTCAAGCGCCACCGCCAAGGGGCTGCCAGCAAAGGCGGACACGCTTTGATACGGCGAATCGGCCGGACCGATCGGCGTGGTCGGCAGCCACTGCCAGGTGCGTTGCCCGTGCGCGGCCAGCCAATCGACAAAGTGGCGCGCGGCCGGTCCGAAGTCCCCCATGCCGTGAGGACCGGGGAGCGATGTGACGTGCGCCAGCACGCCCGAGGTGCGTTCGTTCAGGACGGACATGTCAATTTTCCCGTGCGGATTGGAGGACAGCAAGCGCGCCCGCTTCAATGGTGTAGTGACTCGCGTTGATCGGGTGTGATGGCAATGTGGGGTGTGCGGAATCGATCAGCAGGTGCCACGATCCGACGACGTCGAAATCGACCGGCATTGCATCGGGGTTGAACAGCAGGCGAAGTTCCGCCGCGCCTCCGCCGGACAATGCACACGCGAAGGCGCCCTGCCCGGCATCGTGCCAGTCGTGATGCTGCATGGCATGACCATTGGGCAGGCACCACGACACGGCCACGCCGTGCGCGTGCCGGTGCGCGTGCAGCCATTGCGCGTGGCGCAGCAGCGGTTCAGTGCGGCGCACCTCCAGGATGCGCCGCACGAATGCGAGCAGGTCCCGGTCGGCCGCGTCCCAATCGAGCCAGCTGGTTTCGTTGTCCTGGCAATACGCATTGTTGTTGCCGCGCTGGGTCTTGCCGATCTCGTCGCCCGCGCAAAGCATCGGCGTGCCCTGGGCAAGCAGCAAGGTGGCGAGCATGGCGCGCTGGGCGCGCTGGCGCGCCTCGATGATTGCGGGGTCCGCGGTTTCGCCTTCCACACCGAAATTGCGTGCCAGTTCCTGGTCGCGCCCGTCGCGGTTGTCCTCGCCGTTGGCGTGGTTGTGCTTGCCTTCATAGCGCGTCGTGTCGGCCAGCGTGTAGCCATCGTGGACGGACACGAAGTTGATCGACGCCCACGGCGCGCGCTGCCCATGGTGAAACACGTCGCTGGACGCGGTGATGCGGCGCGCGAATTCTCCGCGCCCGCTGGCCGCCCCCTTCCTGAACCAGAAGCCGCGCACGCTGTCGCGGAACTTGTCGTTCCATTCCATGAAGCGGCCCGGAAAACGGCCCACCTGGTATCCATCGACGCCCGCGTCCCACGGTTCGGCAATCAGATGCACATGGGACAACACCGGATCCTGCGCCAGTGCGGTAAAAAACGGCGCGGCGGCGTCGAACCCGTGCGCGGTGCGGCCCAGCACGGGGGCCAGGTCGAAGCGGAATCCATCAACGCCCATGTCGGTCACCCAGTGGCGCAACGAATCGAGCACGAACTGCGTCACCACCGGGTGTGCGGCGTTGAGCGTGTTACCGCAGCCGGTCAAGTTCTCGCAACGGCTCCGGTCGCCCGGGTCGAGGCGGTACCAGGTCGCATGGTCGAGCCCGCGAAAGCTCAACGTCGGGCCGAACTCGTTGCCCTCCGGCGTGTGGTTGTACACCACGTCGATGACAACCTCGAGCCCGGCCGCATGCAGCGCGGCCGTCATGGCGCGGAACTCGGCGTTGGCGGCGCGCGTGTCACTGCCCGCCCTGGCCCAGCGCGGGTTGGCGCAGAAGAAGCCGAGCGTGTTGTACCCCCAGTAGTTCTTCATGCCGCGTTCGGCCAGCGCCGGCTCGTCGACGCAGTAGTGCACCGGCAGCAGCGACAAGGTGGTCACGCCCAGCGCTTTGAAATGCGCGATGGCCGCCGGATGCGCCAGTCCCGCGTAGGTGCCGCGCAGCGCCGCCGGAATGTCCGGGTGACGCATGGAAAAACCCTTGACGTGCACTTCATAGAGCACCAGGTCCTGCGGCGGCGTGCGCGGGCGCGCCGCCTCCGGTGCCCGATGGGCATCCGCCACGACCGCTTTCAAGGCATGCATCGCGTTGTCGCGCGCATCGAGCGAGCGCGCGCCCTCCGGATGTCCCAGCACATACCCGTGATGCTCGGCGCGCCATCCAAACTGACCCGCGATCTCGCGTGCATAGGGATCGAGCAGCAGCTTGTGCGGATTGAAACGGTGTCCGTGCTCCGGCTGGTATGGCCCATGCGCACGCAGGCCGTATACCAGGCCCGCGCCGACGCCGGGCAGGAAGCCGCAGAACACGCCGAGCAGCGGTCCGTGCAGGTCATAGCGGCAGATTTCGCGAGTGCCGCTGGCGTCGAAGATGCACAGCTCGATGCGGCTGGCGTGTGCCGAGTACACCGAGTAGTTCACGCCGCCATCGCGCAGGTGCGCTCCGAACGGTGCGTGACAGCCGGGTGCCAGGTGAGCGGGCAGATTCAAGGCCGTGCTTCCGTGATGGGTTCCAAGAAGATCGCGCCCAGCGGAGGCAGGTCGAGCCGCACGGATCGATCGCGACCGTGCGCGGCCAGCGGTTCACAGGCAAGCGCGGTGTTGCCGACGCCGCTGCCGCCAAATTGCGGGTCGTCGCTGTTGAGCCGCTCGCGCCAGGCCGCGGCAGCGCCCGGGACGCCGAGCTGGTATCCCAAGCGCGGCACCGGCGTGAAATTGACGATCACGACGATTTCTCCGCCGGCGCCGTCGCGGCGAACCCAGGCAAACACCGATTGGTCGCAGTCGTCGCCCACCAGCCATTCGAATCCGTCGGCTTCGCAATCCTTGCGGTGCAGCGCGGGGGTCGCGGCATAGAGCGCATTGAGTGCGCGCACCCAGCGTTGCATGCCGGCGTGTCTGGCGTCCTGCAACAGGTGCCACGGCAGAGGGACGTCGTGATTCCACTCGCTGTCCTGGGCGAATTCCTGGCCCATGAACAACAGTTTCTTGCCGGGGTGTCCCCACATGAATCCGTAGTAGGCGCGCAGGTTGGCAAAACGCTGCCATGCGTCCCCCGGCATTTTCTGCAGCATGGAGCCCTTGCCATGCACCACTTCATCGTGCGAAATCGGCAGGATGAAATTCTCGCTGAACGCATAGACGAGGCCGAAGGTCATCTTGTCATGATGCCAACGGCGGTGCACGGCGTCCTCGCGGATGTAAGCCAAGGTGTCGTTCATCCAGCCCATGTTCCATTTGTAGTGATATCCAAGGCCACCGTGGTGCACCGGCGCGGTGACGCCGGGAAACGCGGTCGACTCTTCGGCCACGCAGATCGCACCGGGTGCGTCGCGGCCGATCAAGGTGTTGAGCGTGCGCATCCAGCCGATGGCTTCGAGATTTTCGCGCCCGCCGTGTTCGTTGGGAATCCACTCGCCGGCCGGGCGGCTGTAGTCGCGATACAGCATCGAGGCCACCGCATCGACGCGCAATCCGTCCAGACCGAAGGTGTCGAGCCAGTACAGGGCGCTGCCGGTGAGGAAGTTCCGCACTTCATTGCGGCGCGTGTTGTAGATCAGCGTGTTCCAGTCGCGGTGAAAACCTTCGCGCGGGTCCTCGTATTCGTACAGGGCCGTGCCGTCGAAGCGCGCCAATCCGTGCGCATCCGCGGGAAAGTGAGCCGGCACCCAATCGGCCAGCACGCCGATGCCGCGCTCGTGGCAGGCGTCCACGAAGCGCACGAAGCCGTCGGGCGCCCCAAAGCGCGCCGAGGGGGCAAACAAGCCCAACGACTGATAGCCCCAGGAGCCATCGAACGGATGCTCCGCAACCGGCAGCAGCTCCAGGTGGGTGAATCCCATGTCGGCCGCATAGTGCGGCAGCGTGGCGGCCAGCGCATCCCAATCGGCAAACGGCGCATCGCCGAATTTCCGCCAGGAAGGCAGATGCACCTCGTAGATCGATACCGGCTGGTCGCGCTGATTCCTGCGCGCACGATCCGCCGGCAGCGCGCGTTCGCGGCAGGCCGGCGCCACGCGGCTCGCCGTGGCCGGCCGCAGTTCCGCCGCGCGCGCGTACGGATCGGCTTTCTGTGGAAGCACTTGCCCCGAGCGGTCGCGGATCTCGAACTTGTAGCGGTCGCCGACGCGCACGCCGGGCATGAACAGCTCCCACACCCCCGACGCACCACGCGAACGCATGGGGTGGCGGCGCCCATCCCATTGATTGAAGTCGCCCACCACGCTCACGCGCGTGGCATTGGGCGCCCACACCGCAAAACGCACGCCCTCCGCGAAACCCGCGCCATGCGCCGGTCTTGCCGGGTGGGCTCCCAAGACCAGATACGGCCGCCGGTGCGTCCCTTCATGCAGGTAGTGCAGGTCCTCGTCGGGGATCAGCGGCGCAATGGCGTACGGGTCCGCCAGGCGCGTGCGCACCCCGTCGCTCCAGTCGACCTGCAGCCAATAGGCAAAGGCATTGCGGCGGCGCGGCACCGCCGCGGAGAAGAAATCGCTGTCCGCATGGCGTTGCAGTGCCACCAGCGTTTGCCCGCCGGCCGCGTCGACGACCGACACTTCGCGCGCGCCCGGCAGGAACGCGCGCACCTCCCAGCGCCCATCCGCGCCCGGGTGCAAGCCGAGCAGCGCGAACGGGTCGCCATGCCGCGCACCCGTCAACGCGGCGATCCCGCCCTCGCTGATCGCTTCGGACATGCCGGGGTCCGGTCAGGTTCCGGCGCGGCGCCAGACCAGGCGTTGGTAGTCGTCGATCGCGCGATCGGCCGAAAACATCCCCATCGCCGCGATGTTGCGAATCGCGCGCGACGTCCAGGCGTCGCCTTCCGCGTACAGCGCATCGGTGTCGCGCTGGGCTTGCATGTAGCTGGCGAAATCGGCCAGCAAGAAATAGGGATCGGCACCCAACAGGTGATCGACCAGGGCACGATAGCGCTGCGGCTCCTCCGGCGAGAACCGGCCATTGCCGATGGCATCGAGCACGGCGGCGAGCTCGCGATTCTGCTCGGCAAACAAGCGCGGATCGTATCCCACACGGCGCAGGTCCTCGACCTCGTTTGTCTTCAAGCCAAAGACGAACATGTTTTCCGGTCCCATGGCTTCGGCCATTTCGATGTTCGCGCCATCCCAGGTGCCGATGGTCAGGGCGCCGTTGAGCGCCAATTTCATGTTGCCGGTGCCGGAAGCCTCCGTGCCGGCGGTGGAAATCTGCTCGGACAAATCCGCCGCGGGCATGATGCGTTCGGCGAGCGAGACGCCGTAGTCGGGCAGGAACACCAGCTTCAGTTTGTCCCCGACGCGCGGATCGCTGTTGACCTCGCGCGCCACGTCGTGAATCAACTGGATGATGAGCTTGGCCGTGCGGTACGCGGATGCCGCTTTGCCGGCCACGATCACCGTGCGCGCAACCGTTGGTTCTTCGCCGCGCTCGACGATGGCCAGGTAGCGCGCCACCACATGCAGCACGTTGAGCAACTGGCGCTTGTATTCGTGGATGCGCTTGACCTGCACGTCGAACAGGCTGTCCGGCGACACGGCAATGCCGGTGTGCTGGCGGATGATGTGGGCAAGCCGCACCTTGTTGTCGCGCTTGACCTGGCGCACCGTGCGCTTGAGGGCTGCATCCGCGGCGCGGTCCGCCAAGCTTGCGAGCTGCGCCGGTTGCTGCCGCCACGCCTCGCCCAACGCGCCGTCGATGGCGGCCGCCAGCGCGGGATTGGCCTGGAACAGCCAGCGCCGGTGGGTGACGCCATTGGTGACGTTGACGAATTTTTCCGGGGTCAGCGCGGCAAACCCGGCAAAGATGGTCCGCCGCATCAGCTGCGAGTGCAACGCGGAGACGCCGTTGACCTTGTGGGAGGCCACGATGGCCAGGTGCGCCATGCGTACGCGCCGCTCCGGGCCTTCCTCGATCAAGGACAGCGCGCGCACGCGATCTTCATCCGCACCCGGGGTCTCGCGCAACGCATCGAGAAAGCGCTGGTTGATCGCGTAGATGATCTCCAGATGGCGCGGCAGCCACTCGGCCATCAGGCGCACCGGCCAGGTCTCCAGCGCCTCGGGCATCAGCGTGTGGTTGGTATAGCTGGTGGCCTCGGTGGTGATGCGCCAGGCTTCGTCCCACGCCAACCCGCGCAGGTCCATCAACACGCGCATCAGTTCGGCGGGCGCCAGGGCGGGATGGGTGTCGTTCAGGTGCACGCAATTGTCGCGGCCGAAATGCGCAAGGTCGCGGCCCTCGGCGAGGTGGCGGGCAATCATGTCCTGGATGGACGCACTGACCAGGAAGTATTCCTGCTTCAAACGAAGGGTGCGCCCGGCAACGGTGGAATCGTCCGGGTAGAGCACCCAGTTGAGCACCTCGGCTTCGTGGGCGCAGGCGGCCGCGCCGGCGTAGTCGCCACGGCTGAACGCGGCGTAATCGATCGGCTCGCCCGCCTCGGCTTGCCACAGGCGCAACGTCGCCACGCGCGGCGAATCGTGCGCGGGCACGATGAAATCAACCGCGCGGGCGTTGATGCGCGTCGCGCCGTGCCATACGCGGCGGCCCAGCTCGCTTTCCACGCGCCCGCCAAACGGCACCGCGTAAGTCACGTCGTCGCGGAAAAACTCCCAGGGGCTTCCATCGCGCAGCCAATCGTCGGCACGCTCGGTTTGGCGGCCGGATTCGATCCGCTGCGAGAACATGCCGTAGCGATACCGCAGGCCGTAACCGAAGGCCGGGACTTCGCGCGCGGCAAGCGCATCGAGAAAGCACGCCGCCAGGCGGCCCAACCCGCCGTTGCCCAGGGCGGCATCGCGCTCGCCGTCGATCAGCGTTTCCCAGTCGGCCAGCACGCGTTTGCCCGCCAGTGCATGGATTTCGCCCTCGACCCCCAGCGCGGAGACGGCGTTGTGCAGTGCACGCCCCATCAGGAATTCCATGGACAAATAATGCACACGCCGGTCATCGCGCGCGGCATCGATGGATTGCGTGGCGGCCCAGCGTTGCGCCAAGATGGGACGGCACGCTTCGGCCACCGCGACAAACATGGCACGCGGGGCAAGCCGATCGGTACGCTGAAGAAGCGCCTGCTCGACCCGCGATGCAAAACCCGGCGTGGCGGCGCTTGCGTCCGGCGCCATGGATGGGTCGCGTGCAGAGGAAATCAATGTGTTCGACATGCCTGACCTCTTCGAGGAATGCCGGGCAACCGGGCGCCTGGCGTGGTTCACGAGCCTTGTCTGCGCGTTGATGAACAACAAGGAACGCACATATTCTGTAGTATTGCTACAAATTGAAGCGGTTGTGTATCATTATATCCTTGATTTATCATCATATTGTCAAGTCTGGCAATTTGTCGTATCTTTGAAATAATCCTTCATTAAGTAACATTTTCCGGTGGTGCCACATCCTGGTGTCGAGGACTTGGCGCCGCCCGGGAGCGCGCATGGCAGAGGTACGTCTCGAGAAAGTCGGCAAAGCCTATGAAGGCGCGGTGGTGTTGCGCGACGTGAACCTCGATATCAAGGACGGCGAGTTCATCGTGTTCGTCGGCCCCTCGGGTTGCGGTAAATCGACCTTGCTGCGCATGATCGCGGGGCTCGAGGAAATCTCCAGCGGCACTTTGTCCATCGACGGCAAGCGCGTCAACGAATTGCCTCCCGCCGAACGTGGCATCGCCATGGTGTTCCAGTCCTACGCCCTGTATCCGCACATGAACCTGGCCGAGAACATGTCCTTCGGCTTGAAACTTGCAGGCATGTCGCAGCTGGAGATCGACAACGCAGTCGCCAACGCGGCCAAGATTCTCCATATCGACCATCTGCTCGACCGCAAACCGAAGGACCTGTCCGGCGGCCAGCGCCAGCGCGTGGCCATCGGGCGCGCCATCGTGAGGAAACCCGGCGTGTTCCTGTTCGACGAACCGTTGTCCAACCTCGATGCGGCCCTGCGCGTGCGCATGCGCTACGAGTTCGCCAAGCTGCACGAGGACTTGAAGCGCACCATGATCTACGTGACCCACGACCAGGTCGAGGCGATGACACTGGCCGATCGCATCGTGGTGTTGTCGGCCGGACGGGTCGAGCAGGTCGGCGCGCCGCTGGAACTCTACGAGCATCCGGTGAATCTGTTCGTGGCCGGATTCATCGGCTCGCCGCGCATGAATTTCATCGGCGCCGAAGTGGTCAGCGCCACCGACCGCGAAGTGCGCGTGCGGCTGGCGACCAACGAGGAAGTGACTTGCGCCACCGCCTCCCACCATGCCAGCGCGGGCGACAAGGTCACGCTGGGCGTTCGGCCCGAGCACTTTCATGTCGGCGCGGACACCAATGCGCTGGACGTGACGGTCACCTTCGTCGAGTCGCTGGGGAGTTCCACCGAGGCGTACTTCGCTTTTCCGGGTACCGAGGCCATCAGTTGCACCCTCGACGGCCGCACGCTGATTCGCCAGGGCGACAACGTGCGCCTGGGCGTGGCCCCGCGCGACACCTATCTGTTCGACGCGCAAGGCGTGGCCTTCCCGCGGCCCGCCCGCGCGGTGGCGTGATTTCAATGCGGCGCGCGGTCGCGGCACTCGCATGCGCAGGCCTGATGGCCGGCGCACCGGCGGCACGCGCGGAGAGCCCCCTCAAACTCCTGGTCTGGATCAACGCCGACAAGGGCTACAACGGCTTGCAGAAAGTCGGCGACCTGTTCACTGCCGCGTCCGGGGTGAAGGTCAAGGTGGAACACCCCGAGGGCGCCACCGACAAGTTCCAGCAGGCCACCGCGGCCGGCAAGGGGCCGGACATTTTCTGCTGGCCGCACGACCGCCTGGGTGAATGGGCCAAGGGCGGCTTGCTGGTGCCGATCCGGCCGAGCAGGCGGATCAAGTCGGAGATCGAAGACACCGCCTGGCGCGCCTTCACGTTCCAAGGCAAGGTGTGGGGCTACCCCATCGCCATCGAAGCCAATGGCCTGATTTACAACAAGGCGCTGGTGCCGAAGCCACCGTCGACCTTTGATGAGGTCATCGCACTCGACAAGGCGCTCAGGGCGCAGGGCAAGCAGGCGATCCTGTGGGACTACAACAAATCGTTTTTCACCTGGGCGCTGCTCGCGGGCGCCGGCGGCAGTGTGTTCGCGCGCGACGCAAAGGGCGATGCCGACCCCTCGCAATCCGGCGTGAATGCGCCCGGAGCCGTCGCGGCGGCAGGAGTGCTGGAAGGGCTGATCAAGAACGGCCACATGCCG
This sequence comes from Betaproteobacteria bacterium, assembly GCA_016790765.1. Lineage (GTDB taxonomy): Bacteria > Pseudomonadota > Gammaproteobacteria > Burkholderiales > Usitatibacteraceae > UKL13-2. The sequence goes on along the minus strand of JAEUMZ010000069.1, from coordinate 12,353 downwards.
CGCGGCGCGCGTTACGCCAACATGGAGGCCGGCTTCAATCGCGGCGAGATCGCGATGATGATTTCCGGCCCCTGGGCGTGGGACAACGCGAAGAAGAGCCGCATCGATTTTGGCGTCGCCCCCATTCCCGGCCTCAAGCCCGGCCAGCCCTCGCGCCCGTTCGTGGGCGTGCTCGGATGCATGATCGCCTCGCCGAGCAAGAACAAGGACCTGGCGCGCGAGTTTCTCGAAAACCATGTGCTGAAACCGGGCAACCTCAAGATTATCAACGACGACGTGCCGCTGGGCGTGCCGGCCAACAAGGCGCTGTACCAGCAGCTCTCCGCCAACCCGCACATCAAGGCCACCATGGACAACGCGCGGCTGGGCGAGCCGGTGCCCAACATCCCGGAGATGGGACGCTTCTGGTCCGCCATGGACGCGGCGCTGGAAGCCATCACCAATGGCTTGCAGGCACCCGAAGCCGCGCTGAACGCGGCGGCCGCCCGGATTGTTGCCAAATGAGCCGCGAAGTGAATCGATGAACACGGCCCGCACCGCCAATCGCGCATTGCCCTGGGCCGTTGCCGCCGCGCTGGCCGCGCTGTGCTTTTACCTTGCAATGCGCATCCTCGCGGCCGGCGAGTGGCTCGCGGCCGGCGCGTTCCTCGCCATTGCGGGCGCGGGGTTCTTTGTCTACCTTTCCAAAGCGGCCTTCGCGTATCGCTACCTCTACCCGGGTCTGGCGGCGATGGCGGTGTTCGTGCTTTTTCCCCTGCTTTACACGGCGCAAATCGGCTTCACCAACTACTCCTCTGCACATCTGTTGAGCGAATCGCGCGCGCGGCAATATTTGCTCGATCAGGCGGTGCCTGACGAGTCGCGCTTGATGGAATTCAGCCTGCACGCCGATGGCGGCGAACATCGCATCGCACTGCGTCCCGTGGTCGACGGCGTTGCGGGTGCCGTCACCCATGCTTCAGCCCCGGTTGCGCTCAGGGACGGCATCGAAGTCGCGATGCAACGCATCGACGCCGCGCTGCCCCCGTTGGCCAAGGCGTTGCCGCTGAACGAGGTGTTGCTGCACCGCGCCGCATTGATGCGCGCGCGTTTGGTCATGCCCGATGGCATGAAATTGCAGTACACCGGCGTGCGCGAATTCGCGCCGGTGAATCCGTTGTGGTCCGCTGCCGATGGCGGAGGCGTGCGCGAAGCCTCCACGGGCACGCTGTTCACGCCCAATCGCGACAAGGGCTGGTTCGAAGACGCGCAAGGTGTGGCGTTGCAACCGGGCTTCAAGGTCGGCGTTGGCTTTGCCAACTACGCGCGCATGGTCAACGACGCCGAATTTCGCGGACCGTTCCTGTCGATCTTCGTGTGGACGGTGGTGTTCGCGGGCATGACCGTGCTATTGACCCTGGCCATCGGCATGCCGCTGGCCGTGCTGCTCAATTGGGAGTCCCTCAAATACCGCTCGATCTACCGCACGCTGCTGTTCCTGCCCTATGCGGTGCCCGCGTTCATCTCCATCCTGGTGTTCAAGGGCCTGTTCAACCAGAACTTCGGCGAGATCAACACGCTGCTGCACGCCGTGTTCGGCGTCCGTCCCGCGTGGTTCGCCGACCCCACGCTGGCCAAGGTGATGATCCTCATCGTCAACACCTGGCTCGGCTACCCGTATGTGATGATCCTCTGCTCGGGACTGATCAAGTCGATCCCGGCGGACCTCTACGAGGCTTCCGCACTGGCCGGGGCCTCGCCGTGGATGAACTTCCGCCGCATCACCGCACCCCTGATCATCAAGCCGCTGGCTCCGCTGCTGGTCACCATCTTTGCGTTCAACTTCAACAACTTCGTGGTCATCGCGCTGCTGACCGACGGGCGGCCCGACCACCTGAACACCAAGCTCCCGGCCGGCACGACGGACATCCTGGTGTCCTACACCTACCGCATCGCGTTCCAGGATTCAGGGCAGAACTTCGGGCTGGCGGCGGCGATTTCGACCGTGATCTTCTTCATGATCGCGCTCATGTCGTTTGCCAACATGAAGGTGGCGAAGCTTGCCGCCGGTGGAAAATAGGAGGCGTCGATGGCCATCGTGCAATCCCGGCACCAGCAAAAGCGCGTGTGGGCCGCCCATGCGTTCCTGTGGGTGCTGATCGCCCTCATGCTGTTCCCCCTGTTGGCGGTGCTGTCGATTTCCCTGCGGCCCGGCAACTTCGCCACCGGTGAACTGATCCCCAGCCAGATCAGCTTGGAGCATTGGAAACTGGCCTTGGGCATTCCGCACATCGCCGCCGACGGCACCGTGATCGAACCGCCCTTCCCGGTGATGCGCTGGCTGTGGAACTCGATCAAGATCGCCACGATTTCGTCGATCCTGATCGTGGCCATTTCCACCACGGCCGCCTATGCCTTCGCCCGACTCAAGTTCGCGTACAAGGATTCGCTGATCAACAGCATGATGTTGTTGCAGATGTTCCCGGCCGTGCTGGCGCTGGTGGCGATCTACGCCATCTTCGAAACCATCGGCACCTATGTGCCGTGGCTGGGCATCGAGACGCACGCGGGCGTGGTGCTGGCCTACGTCGGCGGCATTGCCATGCACATCTGGACCATCCGCGGCTACTTCGAAACCATTCCCACCGAGATCGAGGAATGCGCCAAGGTCGATGGCGCAACCCACTGGCAGGCGTTTCGGTACGTCCTGCTGCCGATGGCGGTGCCGATCCTGATGGTGGTGTTCATCCTCGCCTTCATCGGCACCATCATCGAGTACCCGGTGGCGTCGATCCTGCTGCGCGAGGAAGAGAATCTCACGCTCGCGGTCGGCTCGAAGTTCTTCCTGTCGGAGCAGCGCTACTTGTGGGGCGACTTCGCGGCGGCGGCGATCCTCTCCGGATTGCCGATCACGGCGGTATTCCTGTTCGCGCAGCGCTGGATCGTTTCCGGCTTGACCGCCGGTGGCGTGAAGGGATAGGCGCGATGCTGATGGCCCGTGCGGCCCTTGCGTTTGCGGCTGTCGCTTTCCCTGCATTGGCAGGCGCGGCATGCCCCACCGACGCGTTGGGAAAGCGCGATCTCTACATTCGCGGCAGCTTCAACGGTTGGAGCGCGCCCGACGAGCACAAATTCCGCAACCGCTGCGACCGCCTGGAACTGGTCACCACCCTGCGGGGCCAGCACGAATTCAAGGTGGCCGATGACGAATGGTCCAGCGGCGCGGACTGGGGCCTGGCCGACCGGGCGGCGGCGCCTGTGTGGCAGCTGGCCCCGAAGGGCAGCCACATCCATCATCGCTTCGACGGCACCCACCGCCTGATCCTGACCATGACTGCTGAAAAAACGCCGCAACTTCAGATCGAATCCTGCCCGGCACCGCCATTGGGTCAAACCGCATTGTTCGTGCGCGGCGCGATGAACAATTGGGCTTCGCTTGACGACTACGCGTTCACGTTTCATTGCGACGCGTATTACCTCAATGTGGATTTGAAGGGCCGGCAGGAATTCAAGATCGCCGATGCAAGCTGGACTGCGGCGATGACCTGGGGGGGCGAGAAGGGCGTGCCGTTCCAGGTCGAACGCGAGCGCACGACCGGATTGGCCTCGGGCAATGACGGCAACCTGGGAAACCTGGTGGCGGAGTTCAACGGTGAACACACGTTGCGGCTGGAGTTCGTCGCCGGGCACGCGCGTTTGTCCATTGGGCCGAAGACCTTCGCCGACCGCCACGCCAATGCGGTGAAGGACCCGCTCGCCCTGAGTGTGCAGTTCGACAGCCGCGCGAGTACCGACAAATCGCCCTTTGGCGCGACGCCACGCGGCGCGGAGGTGGCCTGGCAGGTCAACGCCGCACCCGGCGTTGCGGCGATCACGCTGGTGATCGAAAAGCGTACCCTGGAAGGCAATCAGGAGCGGCTGGACTATGCCGAGGTCGCGCGCATCCCGATGCAACGAGGCGCCGGCGAAGCGCCGGAGCGTTGGCGCGCGAAACACACGTTCGGTGCGGTCGGCGTGTACGGCTACTGGTTCGAGGTCCATGCGAATGGCAAGACCTTCCATTACCAAAACAACCGCGACGCGATCTATTGGACCCGGGAGAAGGGCAGCAACGGGATGGGGCTCATCGAAGAGTCGGCGGCCGACGCCCGCAGCATCCGCCGCTTCCGGCACACCGTGCATGACCCGGCCTTCAAGGCGCCGGCCTGGGCCAAGGACGCGATCTACTACTACATCTTTCCCGATCGTTTCCGCAACGGCGACCACGCCAACGACCCGCAGCCCGGACGTGACCGCTATCAAAACCACGATGTCGAATTTCACAAAAACTGGCTCGACCGCCCCTTCAAGCCCGGCACCGGCGATGGTTCGGATGCGGTGTACAACAATGACTTTTTCGGCGGCGACCTGGCCGGCATCATCGACAAGCTGGGTTACATCCGGGATCTCGGGGCCAACACGATCTACATGACGCCGGTGTTCCGTGCATCGAGCAACCACAAGTACGACACCGCCGACTATCGCAACATCGACCCGGCCTTCGGCAGCAACGCGGACTTCGAGCGGCTCGCGCGCGAGGCGAAAAAGCGCGGCATCCGCGTGATTCCCGACGCGTCCTTCAACCACACCGGCAGCGACTCGATCTATTTCGACCGCTTTGGCAATTTCGATGGCAAGGGGGCCTTCGCCCACGGCAGGATCAACAAGGACTCGCCCTACGCAAGCTGGTACACCTTCGATGCGACGCAACCCGACCCCGACAAGCAATACCGCGGCTGGGTCGATGTGAAGGACTTGCCGGAACTGGACAAGACAAGCCGTGCGTGGCGCGATTTTGCGTACGCGAAGCCCAACGGGGTCACGCAACTGTGGTTGACGCGCGGCGCGTCCGGCTGGCGCATGGACGTCGCGCCCTGGGTGCCGGACGATTTCTGGCGCGAATGGCGCAAGGCCGTGAAGGCGGTCAATCCGGAAGCGATCACGATTGCCGAGACCTGGTTCGATGCGTCCAAGCACCTGGCGGGCGACATGTTCGATTCGACCATGAACTACATTTTCCGCAATGCCGTGATCGACTATGTGAAGGGCGGCAGTGCGAAGGCGCTGATGGCGAACCTGGAGTTGATCCGCGAGGTGTATCCGGTGGAGGCGCAGTTCGCGTTGATGAACCTGCTTTCATCCCACGACGTGGCGCGCACGCTGCATGTGCTGGGGTACGAAAGCGACCAGACGCCGGCGGCGCAAATCGAAGAGGCCAAGCAGCGCTTCAAGCTTGCGGTGTTCCTGCAAATGACCCACCCCGGTGCGCCGGCAATCTATTACGGCGATGAAGTCGGCATGACCGGCGGCGACGATCCGTACAACCGCGGGCCATTCCCGTGGGCCGATTTGGGCGGCAAGCCCGATGCGGCGATGCGCGCATATTTCAAGCAACTCACCACCCTGCGCAGCCAGCATGCCGTGTTCCGCCAAGGCGAAACGATGGCGCCGTTGTTCGTCGACGACCAGGTGGTGGTGATGGCACGGCGGCTTGGCGGCACGTGGGCGCTGGTGGCGCTGAACAATGCAAACGCGGTCAAGACCGTTCGCGTGACGTTGCCCGCATCGGCCCGGCCCGTGCGCTGGACGCCGATGGTCGATGCACCGGTCGCGGACACCACAGCGGGTGTGATCACGTTGCACTTGCCCGCGCTGCGCGGCGCAGCATGGACGGGCAAGTGACCGTCGCGCGCGCGATAGAAACTCCAGCACTGGCGCGGTGTTTGGAGCATTTTCGCCCGGAAAGCGGCGCCGGTATTGCACTTTGGCCGGCGAGTTGTGCCCGATGAACCTGTGGCTCGCCGTGCTTTGCGTCTTTGCCGCGGCGGCCAGCGCGGCGACGCCTGTACCGCTGCCCCCGCCTCCGGCACCGTTGCCGGAGGTCGCCTCCGGCCGCATCGAGCGCCTGGAGCGCTTTCCCTCGCGTCATGTCGCGCCACGCCTCATCGATGTCTGGTTGCCCAGTGATTTCAGCCCGGCCAAACGTTACCAGGTGCTCTACATGCACGATGGACAGAATCTGTTCGACGGCCGGCTCAACTGGACCATGAAATCCTGGCGGGCGGATGTGGCGGTGAGCGCGCTGGTGAACAAGGGCGTCATCGGCGACACGATCATCGTCGGCATCTGGAACAACGGCATGGACCGCTATGCCGAGTACTACCCGCAGAAGTTCCTGGCCTTTGCGCCGGACGCGGCGCGGCGCGAATACGAATCCGAGGCTGCGCACGGACGACTCCAATCGGACGCGTATCTCAAGTTCATCGTTGAAGAGTTGAAACCGGCCATCGACCGCAAGTACCCCACGCACCCCGGTCGCGCGCACACCTTCATCGCCGGCTCGAGCATGGGCGGCTTGATCTCGATCTACGCCATGTCCGAGTACCCGCAGGTATTCGGCGGCGCCGCCGGACTCTCCACGCACTGGGTGGGCCGGCCGACTGCGTGGGGGAGCGAGCGGGTGCGCAACGCGGCGCTCCCCCTGGCCGCGATGCTGTACCTGAGCAAGCACCTGCCGGATCCGGCCACGCACCGCCTATACAGCGATCGCGGCGACGACTCGCTCGACGCCCTCTACGCGCCCGCCCATCAAATGCTGATCGAAGTCCTGCGCGACCGCGGGTACGGAGCGGAGCAGGCCAGGACGAGTGTTGCCCATGGCACCGGCCACAACGAAACGGATTGGGCGAACCGCTTGGAGCAGGTGCTGGCCTTCCTGCTGGCGCGCCGCTGACGATTCGTTCGCCGAACCCCGGTCGCGTCAGCTCGAACGCCCCAGCAATTCGCGCATCTTCATCAGCTTCGGCGTCACCACCGGCACGGTTAGCATGGTGCTCGCCACCGCCATCAACAACAGCGCGGTGAACATCGCGTTGGTGATGATGGCCTTGTCGAGCAGGATGTTGGCGAAGATGATCATGATCAACGCCTTGGTCTGCAGCAGCCATCCGATGATGCTGGCCTCCCCGGGGGCCCATTTCAACACCCGGCCCGCCAGCCGCACGCCGAGCAATTTTCCGGTCACCGCGGCAACGAGCAGGGCCGCAGCCACGCCGAACACCATCGGCCCGCCGACTTCCCAATTGGTGCGCAGCCCGGTGGACAGGAAGAACACCGGCATCAGCGTGAGCAGCACGTGATGCCGAAGGAGGTCCATGCGCTCCTGGTCGAACCATTCGCTCTCGGTCACGGCACCCGCCAGGAACGCACCGACCATGTAGTGCAGGCCGGCCCAGTCCGCCCCCAATGCAACCGCCGCCAGCCACACCAGGCACACAAACCAGCGATCGCACTCGGCCAGCGCCCGCATCAGGCGCCGGTACAACATCACGGCCACCGCGAACAGCACCAGGAACGCCGCCTGCTTGCCGATGCGCGCCCAGTCCATCAGCACCAGGGCCAGCACGCCCCAGATGGCGATGTCGTCCAGGCTCGCGTAGCGCAGGATGCGCTGGCCCAGCGCCGTGCGCAGGATCTCCATTTTCTCCATCAACAGGATCAGGATCGGCAAGGCCGTCACCGCACAGGACATGCCGACCCCGGCAACGAACTGCCAGGGCAGGGACTTGTCCCCTATCCAGCCCGCCTGGCCGAGCAACACCCAGGCGACCCCGGCGCCCAGCGCCAGCGGCACAACCATGGCGAATCCGGCGGTGACAAAGCTTTCGCGCCGGTGCTGCCAGGCCTTGCGCAAGTCGAGTTCGACGCCGGCGATCCACACGAAGATCATCACCGCCCACCAGGCAATGCCGTTCAGCGACTGCACCACCGCCGGTGTGAACACGAACGTGTAGTACTCCGGGAACACGTGGCCCAGGATGCCGGGACCGAGGAGGATGCCGGTGAGGATCTGCACCACCACCAGCGGTGCGAAATAGTCGGTGCGCCCGATGCGCCAAATGAGGTACGGAACGGCGAAAATGATGAGCATCGCCACCAGGAAGATTTCGGTCGTGGTCATACTGTGAAGGTGCCTTCTTGATTCATTTCAATCTCGATGCCCGCGTGACGGTGCAGGAAGTCGCGCCCGGCCGCGAAGTGCTGGTGTTCGACGATGCGCTCCAAGACCCCGACGCGCTGGTGCGGCTGGCCTGCGCACAGCAGCACGACCTGCAGCCTTCGCCGCACAATGCCTACCCCGGCATCATGTTTCCCCTCGACGCCACCCTGCGCGATCGCACTACCGATTTTTTCTCCAGCATGGCCCGCAGCCGCCTGGGCGCGCGGCGCGTGCTGCATGCCAACGTGCGGCTGGCCATGGTGACCACGCCGCCTGCACAGTTGCAGGCGCGCCAGACGATTCCGCATCGCGACAGCCAATCGTTGGACGCAAGCCAAACCATCATCGCCTCGGTGCTGTACCTGTTCCGCGATGCATCGCTCGGCGGGACTTCGTTCTATCGCGCGCAGCAAGGCGACCTGGACACGCGGCGACTGATCCATGATTCGAGCACCCTGGGCGCAGCCGAATTCGCCGCGCGCACCGGGATTCCCACCGCGTACTTCCAGGGCTCCAACGCCTGGTTCGAGCATCTGGCGACGATTCCGGCCCGGTGGAATCGCCTGATCTTCTACGACGGCGGCGAGTTTCATTGCGGATCGATCGACGCGCCCGAGCAATTGAGCGGCGACCCGGCACAGGGACGGCTGACGTTGAACGGCTTCTTCACTTGCTCGCGCCGCGCAGCCTGAGCGCCCGGCGGGCGGCGGGCCGGCAAGTCACGCCGCCTTCGACATCATGGCCGCCGGCCTGAACTCCGGAATTGCGCAGTTCTTGTAGATGAACTCGCCGTGCGTGGGCATCACGTCCACGCAGCGCTTGATCACGTTCTCGATGCCGCCGACAAACTCCAGCAGTTCGGCGTCGGTCAGGTTGTTGGCCAGCGGGTGGTAGCCGCGCGGCATCAGGCCCTGGCCGATCATCACCTGCACCCAACTGGTCACGCCGAAGAGCTCGTCGGCCTCGCGATGGAAACGGCCGTTGGCGCGGAACAGCTCCATCTTTTCCTTCAGTTCCGGCGGGATCTGCATGGACCGGCAATGGCGCCAGAACGGCGTGTCCTCGCGCTCCGTTTGGTGGTAGTGCAGCACCAGGAAATCGCGGATGCGCTCGAACTCCCAATGCGTCTGCTGGTTGTATTTGTCGACATCGGCCTGCTCGAAGCCGGCCGAGGGAAAGAACATCACCAGGCGCGCCAGGCTCGACTGGATCAGGTGGATGCTGGTCGACTCCAACGGCTCCATGAAGCCGCTGGCCAGGCCGACCGCCACCACGTTCTTGTTCCAGAACTTCTTGCGCCGGCCGGTCACGAAGCGCAACGGACGCGGCTCGGCGAGCTGTTCGCCGTCGAGGTTTTTCAACAGGATCGCGACGGCCTCGTCCTCGCTCATGAACTTGCTGGAGAAGATGTGGCCGTTGCCGATGCGGTGCTGCAGGGGAATGCGCCACTGCCAGCCGGCGGGGCGCGCGGTGGAGCGCGTGTAGGGCGTCGGGTCGCCGGCGTTGGCGCAGGGCACCGCGATGGCGCGGTCACAGGGCAGCCAATGCGTCCAATCGTCGTAGCCGGTCTTGAGTGCGCCTTCGATGAGCAATCCGCGAAAGCCAGAGCAGTCGATGAACAACTGGCCGCTGACGGTCTCACCGCGATCGAGGACCACCGATTCGACATACCCGTCGGCGGCCCGCAGCACCGTGCTGACGATCTTGCCCTCGATGCGCTTGACGCCACGCGCCTCGGCGTACGCGCGCAGGTAGGCCGCGTACAGCCCGGCGTCGAAATGGTAGGCGTAGGCGATGTTGTTGAGCGGCGAGTTCTCCACCTGCGCGGAGCGCATGAACTTGCCGGCGGGCGCGGCCGCGGTGTTGAGCGAATAGGCGCCCAGGTCACGCGCCTGGCCCATCTTGAGCGCGCGCAGCCAATAGTGGTGGAACGCGATCAGCCCGAGGTCCTGTCCGTTGACGCCGAATCCATGGATGTAGCGGTGCCCTTGCCGGGTCCAGTCAACGAATTCGATGCCGAGCTTGAAGGTGCCCTTGGTCTTGCGGACGAAGTCGTCCTCATCCAGCTCGAGCACCTGGTTGAACAGCTTGATCTGAGGAATCGTCGCTTCACCCACGCCGACGATGCCGATCTCCTCGCTTTCCACCACGCGGATGTTGTAGTCGCGCGACAGCACCTTTGACAGCACGGCAGCCGACATCCAGCCCGCCGTGCCGCCGCCGACAATCACAATGTCCTTGATCTGCTGGGGATTCACTTGCATGGTCGGATCTCGCAGGGAACGGGGCCGGGACCATTATCGTCGCGATGGCGCGGCACGCGAAAAAAAAGCCCCGCCACGGTCCTGCCGGCGGGGCCTTCCAGGATGACTTCGCTCAGAACTTGTAATTCACGCCGAGGAGCGTGGTGCGCCCGTAGGTCGTGTACTGGTTCGGCTTGTTGGGCGTCGTGTCATAGGTGCGGTACGGCTCGTTGTTGGCATTGTTGACCTGGAACAGGATCGACAATCCCTTCAGCGACCCGGATTCGAACGCATACCCGAGCTGGAAGTCGAGGACCTTCTCGCCCTTGATGTAGCGGAACTCGCGGTCGGCGCCGAAGCCGGTCACCTCGCCGACGAAATCCGAACGCTCGCGCTGGCTCACCCGCGCCGAGAAGCCGAACTTTTCGAAGTACGCGGTGATGTTGGTGACGCGGCGCGACAGGCCGGGCAGCGGCTGGCTGCCGCCGTTCGGTCCGTTCGGCTTGATGCCGCTCTTGGTGTCCGAGTGGCTGGCCACCACGCCGAAGCCGTCGAGCGGCTCGGCGATCAGGTTGAGCGGCAGCGAGGCGGAATACTCGAAGCCCTTGATGTTGCCGCCCTGGCCGTTGATCGGCGTCGAAAACTCGCCGATGTTGGACACCACCGTGACGGCGGTGTTGTTCGGGTAGCCGGTGAAATCCTTGGCGATCTTGTCCTGGTAAATGAAGTTCTTCAGGTCTTTGTAAAAGCCGGCCACGCCAACATAGGCCTTGTTCCCGAAGTACTTCTCCCAAGACACGTCGAGCGCATTGGCGCGGAACGGCTCCAGGCGCGGATTGCCGCCGTCGCCGGTGAACACGCGCCGGGTGAGGTCGACGCTGTAGTTGTTGCTGGCGCGCAATTGGTCGAGGCGCGCGCGGGCCAGCGTCTTGGCGATGCCGACGCGCAGCGTCTGCTGGTACGGGAGACTGAACGCGAGGTTCAGGCTCGGCAGGATGTCGGTGTACTTCTTGCCGTCGTTGAAAGGCACGCGCAGGAAGGCCGGACCGGTGTTGCTGACCGCCGAAGCGCTCGAACTCTGGTCGGTCTGCACCGCCTGGAGGCCGACGTTGCCGCGCACCGGCAGGCCGCCCCACTCGCTGTCGATCTCGAGCTTGGCAAAGGCGGTGGTGACCTTCTCCTCGACGCGCCATTCCTTGTTGATGATGTCGCGGTTGTTGATGTTGCTGCGCAGGTTGTACAGCGAGTCCAGCGCGCCCTGCACGTCGTAGGAGAGGATGCCAGGCACGCCGATGAAGCCCAGCGAGGACGGCGCCAGCAGCAGCCCGCTGGGCACCGTGGTGTTGGGCGTCTTCAGGGTGAGAAAGTACTCATCCACGAAGCGGGTCTTTTCGCGCTGCGAATAGTTGAGGCCGAATTCCACGCTGCTGAAAATGCCGTCCAGGTCCTTCTTGGCGGTCAGGCGGATCGATTGCATCTCGTCGCTGACCTTGGGGTACTTGATGTAGCCGTCCTGCCCCCAGCCGCCCGAGTCCAGCAGCTTGATGATGTTCGGGTCGGCATAGTTGAGCCCATACGTGAACGTCGGGCGTCCATTGGCGTCGGTGGTGAAGCGCACGGTATCGCGCGTGTTGATGGTGCCCGCGTAGGTCTCGAGAATCGACTCGTTGCGGTCGGCCTTGGAGAACGACAGGTCGCCGATCGCCGTCCAGCCGTTGCCCATGGTGAACTTGTTGTTCCAGCCCAATGCCGTGATGTCGTCGTCACGCTTGTTGAGGTCGTTGCGCAGCACCGGCTTGATGCTGGTCCAGGTGCCGGCGGTGACCATCCCGCCCGCGACGGTCGGGTTGGACAGCGTGCCACCGCCCCATTCGAGGCCGGCTTCATAACCGCGCAGCACCGTTTTCTGGTCGAACTTGGAATAGTAGACGTCGAGCAGCGAGGAGAACTCAGCGCTCGGCTTCCATTCCAGCACCGCCATGAAACCGTCGCGCGTTCCCTTGGTGGAATCGGCAAACTGCTTGCTGCCGCCCAGCAGGAGGGTGCCATTGGGCACGCCCGGCTTGCCCTGTGAATCCGGGTAGCCCCACGCT
>JAEUMZ010000063.1 GCA_016790765.1 Betaproteobacteria bacterium | reverse complement strand
GGAGGCCGGGAGGGATTTGCGGCGTGTCAGCTTGCGAAGCCATCCGTCTACCTCGCCCCCGGCTGATAAATCTGGTCAAAGGTTCCACCGTCGGCGAAGTGCGCCTGCGTCGCCTTGGCCCAGCCGCCGAAGGCCTGGTCGATGGTGATCAGTGCGACCTTTGGAAACTGCGACTCGTATTTCTTCGCAACCTTGTCGTTGCGGGGCCGGTAGTAGTGCTTGGCAGCGATTTCCTGTCCTTCGTCGGAGTAGAGGTGGCGAAGATAGGCCTCGGCGGCCTTGCGCGTGCCCTTCTTGTCGACCACCCTGTCAACGACGGCGACCGGCGGTTCGGCCAGGATGGAGAGCGAGGGCGCGACGATCTCGAACTTGTCGGGGCCAAGCTCCTTCAGCGCGAGGATGGCCTCGTTCTCCCACGCGAGCAGCACATCGCCCACACCGCGCTCGACGAACGTGGTGGTGGAACCGCGCGCGCCGGAGTCGAGCACCGGCACGTTCTTGTACAGCGCCTTGACGAAATCCTTCGACCTGGCTGGAACGTTGCCGTACTTCTTGTCCGCATATCCCCAGGCCGCGAGGTAGTTCCAGCGCGCGCCACCGGAGGTCTTCGGGTTGGGCGTGATGACCGACACGCCCGGTTTCACGAGGTCGTCCCAATCCTTGATGGCCTTGGGATTGCCCTTCCTCACCAGGAAGACGATGGTGGAGGTGTAGGGCGCGGCGTTGTGCGGCAGCTTCTTCTGCCAGTCGGGCGCCAGCCGCTTCGCCCGGGCGGCGATCTCGTCGATGTCCTGCGCCAAGGCCAGGGTCACCACGTCGGCCTCCAATCCATCGATCACCGAGCGCGCCTGCTTTCCCGAGCCGCCGTGCGACTGGCGGATCGTCACCTTGTCCGCGGCGTAATGCCTGGCGAAGGCCTTGTTGAAATCGGCATACAGCTCGCGCGTCGGGTCGTAGGAAGCGTTGAGCAGCGTCACCTCGGCGTGGGCCAACGGGGCAAGCGAAAGCAACAGCGAAAAGAGAATCGTCCTGGTCATGAGGGGATCTGAAGGTGAAAGTCCATGTTTGGCGGGCGATTCCGGCAGTTATTGGCCTGGAAGGCGCACCAGTGCTTGGGTTTGTCCGGTCATTCATTCGCTGTCCCCCCGGAACAAGTCCGGGGCGACAACTCGCCGGCGTCACTCAGGCCAAGCGACATCGCGTGGCGTGCAACTCGCGCATTCGCGATGAATGGACTTGTTCGGCTTGGGTCGCGGCAAACACCTGGCCCACGCAAAGCACGGCGGGGCCGGTGAACTGGAATCTGGACGCGGTGAGTGCGGCGAGCGTGGTCAGGATGCGTTGCTCGCTGTCGAGCGTGGCGTTCTCGACGATGGCCACCGGCGTGTCGGCGGCCTTTCCCGAGGCGATGAGCCGGCGCGCAATGTCGGGCGCCTGGCCGGCGGCCATATAGAGCACGGTGGTGTCGGCGGCCACGGCCGCGTCGAGCCAATCGCTCTCGGTTTCGTTCGGGCCCTCATTTGCCATGACCCGCGGCGTCACGAAGCTCACGGTGCGCGCCAGTCCGCGGCGTGTCAGCGAGCGGCCCAGTTGCGCGCTGGCGGCCAGTGCCGCGGTGATGCCGGGCACCACTTCGAACTCGATGCCGGCCGCCGCGAGTGATTCGATCTCTTCCTGCGCGCGACCGAAGATCATCGGGTCGCCGCCCTTCAGGCGCACGACGATGGCGTGGTGGCGCGCGGCCTCGACCAGCTGGCGGTTGATGAAACGCTGGTCGGTGGACACCTGCCCGGCGCGTTTGCCCACGGCGACCTTCACCGCCTTCGCCGCGAGCGCCACCGTGTCCGGGTGCACAAGGGCGTCGTGGAACACGATGTCGGCGGCTTCGATCAGCCGCGCGGCGCGCAGCGTGATGAGGTCGGGCGCGCCCGGCCCGGCACCGACGAGGTAGACCTTACCCATTGGGATTCTCGCCTTCCGCCTGGATCATGCCGGCCGCCACGGTCTGGTGAGTCGCCTCGTCGATGAGGATGAAGCTGCCCGTCGCGCGGTTGGCGCGGTAGCTGTCGACGGCCAGCGGCTTCTGGGTTTTCAAGCGCACGCGGCCGATATCGTTGAGCTGGAAGGTCGTCACGCCAGTGTCGCGCGCCAGGGTGTTGACATCGAGGCGGAAGTCGATGGCCTCGACGAGGGCGCGCACCGACTGCGTGGTGTGCTTGATGAGGTAGCGCTGGGGCTTTCCATTCGCCACATCGAGCGGTTCCCTGGCCATCCACGCCAGGTTCGCGACCAGGCGGTGGGTGACGGTGGGCAATTCCCCGGCATGGGCGAACAGGTCGCCGCGCGAAATGTCGAGCTGGGTGTCGAGCAGCAACGTGACCGACTGCGGCGCGGCCGCGGCGTCGAGCGCACCATCGAGCGTGACGATGCCCTGCACGCGCGCTTTGTGGCCCGAGGGCAGCACGGCGATGCGATCGCCCACGGCGACGCGACCGGACTCGATGCGGCCCTGGTAGCCGCGCGTGTCCGCTTGCGGGCCGAACTTGGCGAGCGCCACGCGCTGAACGGGAAAGCGAAACTCGCCGGCCGCGGCTTCGGCGGCTTTCGAGTTTTCGAGCAGTTCGAGCAGCGTCGGCCCGCGGTACCAGCCGAGGTTTTCGCCGCGCTCGACCACCATGTCGCCTTCCAGGGCCGAGACCGGGATGAAATCGAGCTCGGCGATGTCGAGGTCGCGGCAGAACGCGGTGAATTCGGCGCGGATGGCCTCGAACACGGACTGTGAATAGCCGACCGCGTCCATCTTGTTCACCGCCAGCACCACATGCGGGATGCCGAGCAGCGAGGCAATGATGGCGTGGCGGCGCGATTGCGTTTGCAGGCCCTTGGCGGCGTCGACCAGCACGACGGTGAGGTCGGCGGTGGATGCGCCGGTGACCATGTTGCGGGTGTACTGCTCGTGGCCGGGCGTATCGGCGATGATGAAGCGCCGCTTGGCCGAAGTGAAGTAGCGGTAGGCGACGTCGATGGTGATGCCCTGCTCGCGCTCGGCGGTCAGGCCGTCGGTCAACAGGGACAGATCGACCCGTTCACCGCCGCGCTTGGTGCTGGTGCGCTCGATCGACGCCAGCTGGTCTTCGAAGATCGACTTCGCGTCGTACAGCAGGCGGCCGATCAGCGTGCTCTTGCCGTCGTCGACCGAACCGGCGGTGGTGAAGCGCAGCGTGTCCAGGGTGGCGCCCATCAGAAATAGCCTTCCTTCTTGCGCAGCTCCATCGATGCGTCCGAGGTCTGGTCGTCCATGCGCGTGGCGCCGCGCTCGGTCAGCCGCGTGGCGAGGGTTTCCTCGAGGATGGCGTCGAGCGTGGCTGCCGTGGACGCCACCGGGCAGGTGCAGGTGATGTCGCCGACGGTGCGAAACCGCACGCTTCGGCGCACCACGGCCTCGCCGGCGCGCGGCGGCGTGAGCGGCGTGACCGGCACCAGCAGCCCGTGGCGCTCCACGACCTCGCGCGCGTGGGCGAAGTAGATCGACGGCACGGCGAGCTTTTCGCGGGCGATGTACTGCCACACGTCGAGCTCGGTCCAGTTGGAAATCGGGAAGGCGCGGAAATGCTCGCCCGGATGCAGCCGTGCGTTGTACAGGTCCCACAATTCCGGGCGCTGGTGCTTCGGGTCCCACTGGCCGAACTCGTCGCGATGCGACAGGATGCGTTCCTTGGCGCGCGCCTTCTCCTCGTCGCGCCGCGCGCCGCCGAACAGGGCGTCGAAGCCATGCTCTTGGATGGCGTCGAGCAAGGTCACCGTCTGGTGCACGTTGCGGCTTTCGGCGGGGCGGCGCAGCACCACGCGGCCGGCATCGATCGAGGCCTGCACCGAGCGCACGATCAGCGTCTCGCCCAGTTCCGCCGCACGCGCATCGCGGAAGGCGATCACTTCGGGAAAGTTGTGCCCGGTGTCGATGTGCAGCAGCGGGAACGGGAAGCGGTCCGGGCGGAACGCCCTCTCCGCCAGACGCAGCAGGACGATCGAATCCTTGCCGCCGGAAAACAGCAGGGCCGGGTTGCGGGTCTCGGCCACCACTTCGCGCAGGATGTGGATGGCCTCGGACTCGAGCCAGTCCAAGTGGGCGTTCGCCCGGTCGGGAAGGCCGTCGTTGGCGGCCCGCGCCAAAGCGGACGCCTCAGCCTTGGCGCGGCTCTGCGATGTCAGGACGGCGCTCATGCGCGGGCACCGCGGGGATGAAACGCGAGCGGCTTCACATGCAGGCCACATTCCTGCTGCCCGCCGGCACCTTCGACTTCCCACCACCAGCGCCCGGCGCGCGGGTCCTCGCCCGGTTTGACGGCGCGGGTGCAGGGCTCGCAGCCGATCGAGGGGTAGCCCTTGGCATGCAGCGCATTCACCGGCACGTCGTGGAATTCGAGGAAGGACCACACGTCGGCCGCGGTCCAGTCGATCAGCGGATTGAACTTGGTGGCCTGGTGCTCGGCGTCGAACTCGGACACGCCAAGCGCGCGGCGCGCGGCCGACTGTTCGCGGCGCAGGCCGGTCAGCCAGGCCTTTTTCAACGCCAACGCCCGGTTGAGTGGCTCGACCTTGCGGATGTAGCAGCAGGACTTGCGGTTCTCGACGCTGTCGTACATCGAGAACCGGCCCTGGCGTTGTTCGAGATCCTCGACCATCTCGAACAGCGGCGAGTAGGTCTTCAGGCGGAATCCGTAGTGCTTGCGGGCGCGGTCGATCAGCGCGTAGGTCTCGCGATTCAAGCGCAGCGTGTCCAGGGTAAAGATCTCGATGCCCGTGAACTCGGTGGCGATGAGGTGGGTGAGCACCATGTCCTCGGCGCCGAAACTGTTGGCGAAGGCGGCGGGCGCGTAGTCGCGCTCAATGCGGCCGAGCAGCTCGCGCAGGCGCGTTACTTTTGTCGTCAACGATTCCGGACCATCAAAGACCGGGGACACGGAGTTCACAGAGTCTGGAGAGGGCACGGAGAAATCTTGAGCGCGGTGTTCTCCGTGCCCTCCATCCTCTCTGTACTCTCTGTGTGAAAGGTTCTTCATGCCGGAACCATCACCTGACGCCGCCGGAACAGCGGCAAGGGTTGATCGGCGGCGCCTTGGTATGCCTCGGAGAAATCGTCGAGTGCCTGCAGCGCGTCGTTGAGATCCTTGTCCGCGCGCAGGGCAAAGGCATTGAACCCGACGCGACTGAGGTAGTAGAGCTGGTCGCGCAGCACGTCGCCGACGGCGCGCAGCTCGCCGGTGAAGCCGTACCGGGTGCGCAACAGCGCGGCCGTCGAGTAGCCGCGGCCGTCGGCAAACTTGGGGAAATTCACCGCGATGAGCGCGAGGCGCCGCACATCGGGCGCCAGCACGGCCGGATCGTGCTGTGGCTCCAGCCACACGCCCAGGGGGCGGCCGCGTTCCAGGTACACCGCTTCGAGCAATGCGCGCTCCGCCTGCCACAGGGCGAGCGGCACGATGACCTGGCCGGCGGGCAGGGCGCCATCTCGACGGCCGTCGCGCGCGGCGTCCACCAGCGTCCACTCGTCGCGCACGAGGGTGCGGTCGCGGATCAGGAAGCGTTCGCTACGCATCGACCCGCTCCTCCGCAGCGCGCGCCCCTTTTTCCGCACTTTTGCCTGCGTACACCCGGGCCTTGAACGGCTCGATGCCCAGACGCTTGACCGCGTCGATGAAAGCCTCGCCCTCTTCGCGCAAGTCCACATAGGTCTTGATGATGTTCTCCACCACGTCGGCCATTTCTTCCTGGGCAAACGACGGCCCGATGACCTTGCCCAGTGCCGCGCCCAAACCCTGCGCGCCACCGATCGTGACCTGGTAGAACTCCGCGCCGTGCTTGTCCACGCCGAGGATGCCGATGTTGCCGACGTGGTGATGTCCGCAGGCGTTCATGCAGCCGGAGATGTTCACGCTGATCTGGCCGATGTCGAACAGGTAGTCGAGGTCGCCGAGTTTCTCCTCCACACGCTGCTGGATGGCTGCGGCGATCGGGATCGACTTGGCGTTGGCCAGCGAGCAGAAGTCGCCGCCCGGGCAGGCAATGATGTCGGTGAGGAGACCAATGTTGGGCGTGGCGAAGCCGATCCGCTTCGCCTCGCCCCAGACCGCGAACAGGTCGACGAGCTTCACGTCGGCGAGGATCAGGTTTTGTTCGTGCGACACGCGGATTTCGCCATGGCTGAAACGGTCGGCCAGGTCGGCCACGGCGTCGAGCTGCGCGTCGGTGGCATC
>JAEUMZ010000049.1 GCA_016790765.1 Betaproteobacteria bacterium | reverse complement strand
TCAGTGAGCTTGTTGGCGCGCCGGTCCAGGCGCTGGATGCTGCCCTGGCGCGTCCCGGCGATCAGGTCGCCTTCAGGGGTTTCCAGCAGGCTCGAGACGACGGCCTTGAATTCCGGGTGCCCCGCATCCACCACGCCCTCGGCGCGCACCTCGAAAAGCTTGCGGCCCTTGGCCACCAGGAGCTTGCCGTCACGCGTGCGCAGGAACACGCGCGGCGGGTTTTCGCCATCGGCGAGGCGATAGAGCCAGGTCACGCGGTCGTCGCGCTCGATGCGCCCGATGCCCTGCGTGGCCGACACAATGGCTCGGCCGGGGTCCCAGGCGTGCATGGACCAGACCGTATCGAGACCGTTGACCGTGCCCGGGATGCGCCGCACCACGCGCACCTGCCCGCCCACGTCGCGCAGCACCGACACCCCGTTGCCGTTGGTGCCCAGCCAGATGTCGCCGGCCGCGTCCTCGTGCGCGGTCCAGATCCAGTCGCCGGTCAGGCCGTCCTTCTTGCGGTAGCTCGCGATCGGTGGGTCGGACAGCCGCGCCACGCCGCCCCCGGCCATGCCGGCCCAGATGTTGCCGGCGCGGTCGGCGTACACGGTCATCACGCTGTCGCTGTTGAGGCCCTCCTTGGTGGTGAGGGTGTCGAACTCGCCGCGGCCGCCGTTGCCGTTGGCGCGGAAGCGCTGCAGGCCGCCGCCCGGCGTGGCGATCCACAGCGCACCGGTGCGGTCCTCCGCGATGGCGCGCACGGTGGCCAGCGCCAGCCCGTCGGCCGGCCCGTACACGCGCACGCCCTTGTCATCGAAACGGATCAGCCCGTTGCGGCCGCCGATCCAGTGGACGCCCTGCTGGTCGCGGAACACCGTCCAGGTGATGCGCGGCGGCAGCTTGAACTCCGCCTCCAGGTGGCGCCAGCGCCCATCCGGCTCCCGCAGGTGCGTACCGGATTCGGACCCGACCCACAGCCGCCGGTCCGCGTCCTCGCGGATGAACCACACCGGGCCCTTGAGCGCGACGCCGCTGGCCACCAGGTTCGGCACGCCGTCCGTGACATCGATCGCCTGCACGCCGCGCTCGCCGCCGATCCAGAAGCCGCCGCTGGCGCGCGGCGCGATGACGCGGATGATGCCGCTGTTGGGCAGCGCAAAGGGAACCCAGCGCCGGTCCACGCGCTTGGCCACGCCGCCTTCGCCGATGGCCGCCCACATGCCCTCGCCGGAGGTGGCGATCGAGCGGACGAAATAGTCCATGCGCTTGCCGATCGTGGTGCCCGACTCGGGCGGCAGGCGCAGGTGGCTGCCGTCGTGCACCGCAACACCCTCGAAGTTCACGCCATCGAAGCGCGACAGGCCCACCAGCGTGCCCACCCACAGGAAGCCTTGCGCATCCTCGGTGAGCATGTGCACCGAGCCGTGTTCCAGGCCCTCGTCCACGCCCCATTGCGTGAGCCGGTACTGGGCCAGGGGCTTGGCGGGGTCGAGCGCCAGCGCAGGCGGCACCAGCGCCGCCGCCATCCATGCCCATGCCAACCAACGTGCGCGCGACCCGGTCATGCCCGCATTATGCCCGCCGCTTTGCATCCGGGGCACGCGCCGGCCGCGTAGCGTGGCATCGACCCGGACAAGGAGAAGCAGGCATGGAAGGCAAATTCAACAGCAAGGTGGCCCTGGTGACTGGCGCCACCTCCGGCATCGGCAAGGCGGCCGCGATCCAGTTCGCGCGCGCCGGGGCGCGGTTGGTACTGGCGGCGCGGCGCGAAGACCTCGGCACCGCGCTGGCAAGGCAGATCGAAGCCGAAGGCGGGCAGGCCTTGTTCGTCCAGACCGACGTGACCGACCCGGCCGCCGTGGCGCACATGGTGGAGGCCACGCTGCAGCGCTTCGGGCGGCTCGATTGCGCGCTCAACAACGCGGGCATCGGCGGCGAGGTCATGAAACCGACCGCCGAGCACACGCTGGAGAACTGGAACGCGGTGATCGCCACCAACCTCACCAGCGTGTGGCTGTCCATGAAGCACGAAATCCCCGCGCTGCTTGCCGCCGGCGGCGGTGCCATCGTCAACACCGCCTCCACCTACGGCCTCATCGGCAGCACCGCCGGCCACGCACCCTACGCGGCGGCCAAGCACGGCGTGATCGGCCTCACCAAGAGCGCCGCCATCGAGTACGCCAAGGCCGGCCTGCGCGTCAACGCCCTCTGCCCCGGCTGGACGCACTCCGAAATGGTGGACCCGGCGCTCGAAGCGATGCCGGACATGATGAACGCGATGATTGCGCAGGACGTACCGATGGCGCGCGTGGCGGATGCCGCCGAGATCGCGCGCGCGGCGTTGTGGCTATGCTCGGAGGAGGCAAGCTACGTGACGGGGACGGCGTTGGTGGCGGATGGGGGGTGGGTGGCGCGGTGAGGCGCTTGTCCCCCAAGTTAGGGCTCTTGCTATATTGCAATCGAAGATTGACTGAATCGCCCCATCAATGAGAACTGGTGACTTTCATTCCCAAAGCGACCCTTGCAAAGTTTGTCCTGATCGGCGGCTTTTTCGTCTGCTCAGTGTCGGCCGCCCGATCAGAGCCGCCTAGCTTCGCGCAGGCGCTTCCCGACGACATCAAGTGGAGCCCTACCACGGTCGCGCCGGGCGTGCAGGCGGCCACCCTGCTGGGTAATCCGGGAAGGTAGAAGCCGTTTGTCGTCCGCGTGAAGTTGCCGGACGGATATCGGGTCATGCCCCCACACGCATCCCGAGCAACGGATGTACACGGTGTTGTCGGGCACGTGGTACCTGGGATTCGGGGAGAAGTTTGACCCAGCCAAGTTGCGCGCCTATCCGGCCGGGAGCGCATATGTGTTGCCCGCAAACGTTCCCCACTTACATCAGTTCACCAAAGGCGAGACAATCATCCAGTACCACGCCGTCGGACCGAGTGGCATCACGTTTGTCGATTCGGCGGATGATCCAAGAAAGAAATAGAGATCAAGGTTCGCGTTTCACAGGATAGCCACAGCCCCACCTTGGCCTGATCAACCGTCCCACCCATGCACGTCGTCTTCCTCCACGGCCCCCCTGCCGCCGGCAAGCACACGATCGGTCAGAAGCTCAGCGAACTGACCGGCCTGCCGCTGTTTCACAACCATCTGGCGGTGGACACCGCGAAGAGCCTGTTCGCGTTTGGCACGCCGGGCTTCAACCGCATGCGCGCCACTCTCTGGCGCGCGGCGTTTGCCGAGGCGGCAGTTGCAGGGCAAAGCTTCATCTTCACGTTCAACCCGGAAGCGACCGTCGATCCGGGCCTCATCGAAGACCTGTGCCAAATCGTGCGGGAGCGCGGCGGGACGGTGTACTTCATTGAGCTGAAGTGTTCCCCGGCGGCCATCGCACAACGCATCGGCAACGAGAGCCGAAAGGCGTTCGGAAAACTCACCGACCCGGAGTTGTACAAGGCGCTCGACGCAAAAGGTGCATTCGCGTTTCCACCGTTGCCGGAGGCGTTGCTGGTGGTGAACACGGATGAACTTTCGGCGGATTCCGCCGCCGAAAGGATCGCTCAGGCAATCGCAGGGGCGGGGTCGGTCAGAGCTGGCACTTGATTCTTGGGTTGGCAGGCATGGCTGGAACCAAGAAACACGAAGGCTTGAGCTTCACGCCGCCGCAAACTCCGAAAACATCTCTGAAGCCTCCGCTACCTGCGCAATCGGCACGAAGTCGCAGGCTTCGGCAAATTCGCCCCACAGTTTCTGCACCACCGGGTTGT
>JAEUMZ010000209.1 GCA_016790765.1 Betaproteobacteria bacterium | reverse complement strand
GATGCACCAGCAGGCGGTTGGCGGCGCGCGCCGGACGTGCCGCGGCGAAATAGAGCGCGTTCTCCTGCCCGCCGGGCAGCAGGGTCTCATCGTCGGCGTCGATCCAGTCGGCCGCCGCGTCGGCCAGGTTGGGGTCGAGCTGGAGGTTCACCAGCAGGCGCTTGAACGCCGCGATGTCCGGTAGCGACGCCTTGCCGTCCTTCACCAGGTTGTTCAGGTTGAACAAGCCGCCTTGGTCCACCATGCGCCCGCTCGCAGTGCCGCCCTCCACCGGCAACGCCCCGATGCCGCGCGCCCAACCCTGCGTGAGGTCCACGGGCTTGCCCGGCTTGAACGACTGGCGGACCGAATCGCGCGCGTAGTCCACCACCGGCAAGGCCAGCCAGGCAGCGTGCGATCGCGCATTGCCGCGCTCGGTGCGCGTGAGCGCCTGCGACTGCTGCGCGATCAGCCCCGCCGCGATGCCGGCGATGACCACCACGATGAGCAGCGCGGTGATGATCGCCGCGCCCGCTTGCGATTTCATGCGCTGGTCTTTCATCCGCGCCTCACCACGAACACCCGCCGCACGCGCTGCCCATTCAGCAGGGTCAGGTTCAATTCCAGCGCGGCGGGGAACACTCCTGGTTTGTTGGCATCGGCCACGTCGGTGGAGCGCCAGACGTTCTGCCACTGGCCGGCGGCGTCCATCGCGCGCCACGAGGCGGCGCTCAAGGAGCCGATCAGGCGGTGCACGCCCGGCGCGGTGCGCGGCGCCTGGTCCACGCCCGGCCAGATCATGAGTTCCAGCGCGCCTTCGCGGAACCGGTAGCCGATGCGCTGCGGCGCCGCGCCTTCGCCACCGGCCCCGGCAAAACCGAGCCGCGTCAGCGCGAAGCTCGCCTCGTCGGCGCCCGGCACCGTGCTGGACAGGCGCAGCGCGTCGTCGGCCAGGCCGTTGGCGTTGACGCTGCGGCGATCGAGCAAGGTGGCGAGGTCCTCCTCGATGCGCGCGAAGGCGAGCGACAGGTCGCGCCATTGCGCCGACTCGGCCTCCAGGGCGTCGCGGGCGCGAATCGTGCCGTCGAGCGCGCGATACGCCATCGATGCCACCAGCGCGAAAATCGCCAGCGCCACCAACAGCTCGATGAGCGTGAATCCCGGGGCGCGCTTCACGGCGCCCTCCGCGGGACGCGGGCCACGTAGGTGGTCAGCGTGGCGGCCACGTCCCCGCCGCCCGCGGGCCGCACCACGATCGCCACGCGCCGGAACGCGGCGTTCGGCGTGTCGCTCACGGTTTGCCGGAGGTCGAAGCTCAGGTCCGCCATCGGGATGGTTGATTGCGATTCCCCCGGCGCCGGGAATTCTGCGCCTGCGGACAGTTCCGCCGCGCGGTTCTGCGCCACCCACGCCGCCAGCGTTTTCAGGCGCACCTCGCGCGCGGCATCGATCGACAGGTTTGTTGCACGGCCGGCGGCAGACAACGCGATGGCCAGGATCACCAGCGCGATGAGGATTTCCACCAGCGTGAATCCGCGCGCGCGCAGGCTCATGGCTGAACTTGCAGCGCGAGGTTGCCCAGCGCATCGGCGGCGATGCGCTCGGTGCCGGCGGGCGAGGTCAATGCCAGCGTGAACGGCGCCGACACGCCCGAGGGCAGGAAGGCGATGCGGGTCGCGGCGGCCGCAACCTCCGCCCGCAGGATGAATTCGCCCGGCAGCTGCCGCGCACGCAGGCTGTCGCGGGTGGCGGGCGACCAGCGATTCGGGTCGGCGAGGTCGCGCTCGAGGAATTCGATGCGTTGCGGCCCGACCGACACGCTGATCACGCGGCCGCCGAGTGCCGCTTCATCGCGCGCCGCGTTCAGGGCGGTGAGGAGTTGGCGCGCTTCGCTGCGCAATTGCTCGCGCGGCCCGGCGAACAGGTTGGGCACCACCACGGCCGTGGTGATCGCCACGATGACGACGACGAGCAGGATTTCGAGCAACGTGAATCCGCGGCCCGCCAAACCCAAGCACTGGCGCGGCGTTTGAGGCACATTCGGCCCAGGATACCCGCCCGTGCTTGGGTTTGTCGTCAAGGACGGCCTCAGCCTGTCAAAGGTTCCACGACCCGACGTCCGCCCCGCTGCCCTCGCCGCCCGGCAACTTGTCGGCCCCCAAGCTGAACACATCGATCTCGCCGAAGCGGCCGGGATTCAGGTACTGGTAGGGCGTGCCCCAAGGGTCGTTGGGCAGGCGCTCCAGGTAACCGCCGGTCTTCCAGTTGGCCGGCACCGGTTGTGTGGCGGGTTTTTGCACCAGGGCCTTGAGGCCCTGCTCGCTGGTCGGGTAAGCCAAATTGTCGAGCCGATACATCTTGAGCGCCTGGGTGAGCGTGGCGATGTCCGCCCGCGCGGCCGTGATGCGCGCCTTGTCCGGGCTGTCGCCTACATTGGCCACGATCACCGCGGCGAGCACGCCGAGGATCACGACGACGATCATGACTTCGATGAGTGTGAGGCCGGTTTGGGTTCTTGCCAATGCGCGCATGTGCATTCCTATTTCACGACGATCTGGTTGAGCTGCAGGATCGGCAACAGCACGGCGAGCACGATGGTGAGCACCACGCCGCCCATGACCAGGATCAGCGCCGGTTCCACCAGCGCGGCCAGCGCACCGACGCGCGTGGCGACTTCGCGGTTCTGCTGCTCGGCCGCGCGCGCGAGCGTGGCGGGCAATTGTCCGCTGGCCTCGCCCGAGGCAATGAGATGCACCATCACCGCCGGAAACTGGCGCGACGGGCCCAGCGCCGCGGCCAGTGACGTGCCCTCCGCCACGCGCGCAGCCGCGCGCTCGACGGCGGACCTCATCGGCAGCGAGGTCACCACGCCCACGCCGGCCTGCAGGGCCTGCAGCACCGGCACGCCGCTGCCCGCGAGGATCGACAAGGTGGACGCAAGGCGCGAGGACTGCTCCGCGCGCACCACGCGCCCGAGGATCGGGAGATTCAGGAGCCACTGGTCCACGCGGCGCTTGAAGGCCTCGCGCTGAAGGGCGGCGCGAAAGGCGATTACGCCGAGCACGAGCGCCACGATCCACATCCACCACGTGGCCTGCAGGAACCGCGCCTTGGCCAGCAGCACGCGCGTGAGCCAGGGCAATTCCTGGCGCGTGGCCTCGAACACACCGGTGACCTGCGGCACCACGTAGAGAAAAAGCGCGGCAATCACCATCACGCACACGCACACCACCACCGCCGGGTAGATCATGGCCACGGCGAGCTTCTGGCGGATCGCCTCGCGCGACTCCACGTGGTCGGCGAGCTTGGCCAGCACCTCCGGCAGCTTGCCGGAGGCCTCGCCCGCTTCCACCAGCGTGCGGTAGAGATCGGAAAACGAATCCTTGTAGGCCCCCAGCGCGGCCCCGAGCGACTGCCCTTCCAGCACCGCGCCGCGCACGCGCGCCAGCAGCTGGCGCTCCGGTTCGCTCTCGGCCTGTTCGACCAGCGCGTTGAACGTCTGCTCGATGGTGAGCCCCGCGCCGACCAGGGTGGACATCTGGCGCGTCAGGCGCGCCAGGTCCGGCGTGGAGAGCTTGATGCGCGCGGCGGTGACGCTGCCGGGTTTTTCCGACTCGATCAGCGCGACGTCGAGCGGGAACAAGCCCTGCTCGCGCAGGTTGGCGCGCGCGAGGCGCGGCGAATCGGCCTCGAGGACGCCCTTCTGCTCCTTGCCGGCGAGGTCGTAGGCGGTGAATTTGTAGGCGGGCATGGGCTAAGAAGTCCGCGCGCGCGGAGGATTGAGGCCTTCGCCTTCCGAACTACCGCAAATCCCCCTCAATCCCCCTTTTTCAAAGGGGGAAGTGGAAATGCACACATTGCACATAGTCGGACTTTCCGCGAGATTTCACCTTGGCACTTCCCCCTTTGGAAAAGGGGGATTGAGGGGGATTTGACCACGCCAGAACTGCGCGGTCGCTTGCCCGTTGCAACGACCCATTCACTCCCGCGTCACCCGCAACACCTCGTCGCGCGTGGTCACGCCGGCGGCGATCCAGCGTTCGCCGTCCTCGCGCAGGGTCGCCATGCCGCCGCGGGCCGCCGCCTCGGCAATCGTGGCTTCCGGGGCGTTGTCGTGGATGAGCTTGCGCATCGCATCGTCCACGGTCAGCAGTTCGTAGATGCCGGTGCGGCCCTTGAACTCGTCCGTCTTGCCGGGCGCGCACTTCCGCACCAGCCGCTGCGCCAGCACGCCGGAAAGCGTGGAGGCCAAAAGGTAGGGCTCGATCCCCATGTCGGCCAGGCGCGTCACCGCCCCGGCGGCCGAATTGGTGTGCAGGGTGGCCAGCACCAGGTGGCCAGTGAGCGAGGCCTGCACGGCGATCTGGGCGGTTTCCAGGTCGCGGATCTCGCCGATCATGATCACGTCCGGGTCCTGGCGCAGGATGGCGCGCAGCGCGCGCGCGAAGGTCATGTCGATGCGCGGATGCACCTGCGTCTGGCCGACGCCGTCCAGGTCGTACTCGATCGGGTCTTCCACGGTCATGATGTTGCGCGTGGTGGCATCGAGCCGCGACAGCGCCGCATAGAGCGTCGTGGTCTTGCCCGACCCCGTGGGGCCGGTGACCAGGAAGATGCCGTGCGGCTCGGCGATCAGCCGGTCGAGCCGCGCCAGCGTCTCCGGCGCCATGCCGAGGTTTTCCAGCGTCAGCCGCCCGGCTTCCTTATCGAGCAATCGGAGCACCACGCGCTCGCCGTGCCCGGTGGGCAGCGTGGACACGCGCACATCGACCGGGCGACCGGCGATGCGCAGCGTGATGCGCCCATCCTGCGGCAGGCGCTTTTCGGCGATGTCCAGCCCCGCCATCACCTTCACGCGCGACACCATGGCCGGGTGCAGCGAGCGCTTCGGTTCCACCACGTCCCTGAGCGTGCCATCGACGCGAAAGCGCACCAGGGCGCGGCGCTCGAAGATCTCGAAGTGCACGTCCGAGGCCGCCTCGCGCACCGCCTGGGTGAGCAGCGCGTTGATGAGCTTGATGATCGGCGCATCGTTCTCGGCCTCGAGCAGGTCGGTGACCTCGGGCAGCGACGCGGTCAGGGCCGAGAGGTCCGCGGCCGATTCGATGTTGCTGGCGATTTCCTGCACCGCCTCATTCAGTTCGCTGGCCGATTCGCCACCCGCATACGCCTTGGCCAGCCGCGCGGCGAACTCCTCCTTGGAGAGCAGCACCGGCTTCAAGTTCTTGCCGGTCATGCGCCGCACTTCGGCGATGGTCGAGGACGCCGGATCGGGCGCCAGCCACACCTCGATTTCACCGCCCTCCTCGCGCGCCGTGATCACGCCCTTCGACTTGGCGAAGTGGTAGGGCAGCAGGCGGACGGTGGCGGGCTGGAGGGGGGCGTGGGAACTCATTCGTATTTCAGTCAAATGCAATCCGCCGATGAACGCCGATCATGCGCCGATGGACGCCGATAAAGGCAAAGCGTTCAATTTCGGTGAACGAGGCTTGCCTGCAACTTGGTTGCCTTTGAATCTATCGGCGTCCATCGGCGCCCCATCGGCGTTCATCGGCGGTGAGAAATTCGTAAGTTTCGGCTACTTCTTCTTCGGCGCAGCTTCGAGCACGGACCCCTTCGCCTCCGGCAGCAACAGGTTGGGTTCGGGCAGGGTCACGCCCTGTTCGCGGCGGATGTACTCGTAGCGATCCAGCGAATGCGCCGCGGTGGCATTGGCATCCTTCAACACCAGCGGGCGCAGGAACACCATCAGGTTGGTGCGCTCCTTGGTCTTGGACTGGTACTTGAACAGGTTGCCGATCAATGGAATGTCGCCCAGCAGCGGCACCTTGGAATCGGACCCCTTGGTGTCGTCCTGGATCAGGCCGCCCAGCACCAGGATGTCGCCGTCCTCGGCAATCGCGGTGGTCTTGATCTCGCGCTTGTTGGTGATGAGGTCCACCGGCCGCAGGGCCGTGGCGGTGAGTGCCGTCGGCGCGATCGAGGACACTTCCTGCTCGATCTTCAACTGCACCCCGCCCACCGTCACCAGCGGCGTGACCTTGAGCTTCAGGCCGATGTCCTGGCGCGTGATGGTCTGGAACGGGTTGGTGGCCGAGCCGGTGGTGCCGGTCTGCGTGTACTGGCCGGAAATGAACGGCACCGTCTGGCCCACCGTGATGCTGCCCTCGACGTTGTCGAGCGTGAGGATGGTGGGTCGCGCCAGGATGTTGGCGCGCTGGTCGGACTCCAGCGCCTTGGCCAGCCCCGCCAGGCCGATCACCTCGCCCACGCCGGGGATGTTGATGCGCCCGCGCACCAGGCCCACATTCAGGCCGCCGCCGATGGTGGACAGGTTCGACGCCGCGCCGATGATGTTGCCGGTGGTGCCGAAGTTGGTGCCGCCGATCACCTGCGAGCCGTCGGTGCGCCGCAGGCCCGACAGGTCCTGCCACTGGATGCCGAATTCCGCCGCCGCCGAGGTGGTGAGTTCGACCACGATCGCCTCGATGGCCACCTGCGCGCGGCGCTGGTCGAGTTTCTCGATCACGCTGCGCAAGCCGTTGTACACGTTCTCCGGGGCGGAGATGATGAGCGAATTGGTGGCCTGGTCGGCCTGGATGTTGGACGCCGGCGCCGTGGCGGGCGCTGCAGCTGCCAGCGTGGCCGGGGTGGTGGTCGAGGTGATGGTGGGTGGCCCGGCAGGGGCGGTACTGGACGATGCGTTCAGCAAGCCGCGCAGCACCTCGGCCAGCTTGGCGGCTTCCGCATTCTTCAATTGCACCACGTGCACATTGCCGCTCCCGGCGCCCGGCACGTCCATGCCGGCCACCAGGGTGCGCACGCGCGTGACCAGCGCCGGGGTGTCCGCGCGCACGATCAGCGAATTGGTGCGCGCATCCACGCCGAAGCCGAGCTTGGGCGGCTGGCCCGGGTTGGCCGGGTTGCTGATCGCCTCCGGCATCAGCCCCTTCAGCAGGTTGCTCACGTCCACCGCGCTGGCGTGCGTGAGCTTGATGACCGCGACATCGACCGCGGACGGCACGTCGATGGACGAGATGATCCGGGCGATGCGCTTGACGTTCTCCGCGTAGTCGGTGATGACCAGCATGTTGTTGTTCGGGTAGGCGCCGATGAAATTGTTCGGCGCCACCAGCGGCCGCAGCACGTTGACCAGCTGGGCGGCCGATTCGTTCTGCAGCGCGAAGATCTGCGTCACGATGCGGTCGCCGGACACCGGCACCGCGCCGCCGGCACCGGGAATGCCGCCGGAAGTCTTGGCGTCCGCCTCGGGCACGATCTTGACCGCGCCCTTTTCCTCCACCGCCGCGTAGCCGTGCACGCGCAGGGCCGAAAGCAGGATCTGGTACGCCACATCCTTGGTCACCGGCGTCTGCGAAATGATGTTCATGTTGCCCATCACGCGCGGGTCGATGATGAAGTTCTTGCCAGTGTGCCCGCCGATGGCCTTGACCACTGAGGGGATGTCGGCGTTGACGAAATTGATGGTCACCAGGTCCTGCGCGCCGATGGGCGCCCCGGCCATCCAGGCGGCCAGGAGCAGTGCGGCGGCGGATGTCGCGCCACGGGGTGAAGAAGGCTGGAATCGGTGCATTGGCGCTCGATGGAAAGTGTGAAAAAACGCACTGGATTGTACGTCATTGGCCCTGTCGCGCGACGGCGGGCCCCGCCATGAAAGTTTGCACACCTCCGGAAGGCCGCGGCCTATGATGCGCCGCATGGAAACTGCCGCTTCCACCGCCGTCCCGGCCGCGCAGGACAAGCACTCCGACGATGCGCGCCGCGTCGCGGTGCTGCTGCGCCTGATGCCGCGCTCGATGGCGCTCAACGCCACGGTCAGCGTCATCACCGCATTGATGCTGTCGCCCGACCTGCCGGCCGGCGTGCTGGGCATGTGGCTCGGCGTCGCGCTGCTGGTCACCGCGGCGCGCTACTCGCTCTACCTCCTGCACCGCAAGGCGCCACAGCGCTTCCGTCCCGCGCAGTGGGACGCGGCGGCGGCGGCCGGCGCCTTTGCCATGGGCTGCACCTGGGCCTCGCTCACGCTGCTGGGGCCCCTGCCGGCATCCAAGACGCTGTTCATCGCGCTGGTGCTGTGCTTCGCGGCGCAGTCCTCGACGGGCATCCTGTCGGCCAGCGCGCGCGCCTTTGCCGCCTTCGTGATCCCGGTGGTGGTGGCGCTGCTGGCGCTGTTGTTCCGCGAATTCGGCGGCCTCACC
The DNA here is from genome assembly GCA_016790765.1 of Betaproteobacteria bacterium. Classification (GTDB taxonomy): domain Bacteria; phylum Pseudomonadota; class Gammaproteobacteria; order Burkholderiales; family Usitatibacteraceae; genus UKL13-2. The sequence continues at coordinate 4,994 of JAEUMZ010000209.1, read as the reverse complement.
TGGCCGGGCGCACTCGTGGCCCTGCTGTTTGCGTTCGTGCTGGTCACCACCTTCCTGGACCTGCGCCGCGCACAGGCCAATTCCCTGCACGAGGCGCGCGTGCAGGCCGAGTCGTTCCGCCAGCAGCGCCTGATCTTCGAGGCGGTGCAAACCGGCATCGCCCTCACCCGCGACCGCGTGATCACCGACTTCAACCCGCGTGCCGCGGCGATGTTCGGCTACACGCGCGAGGAACTGATCGGCAAGTCCTCGCGCGTGCTGTTCTTTGACGACGCGACCTGGGAACAGGCCGGCCAGCAGGCCTTTGCCACTCTGTTCGCGGGCAAGACGTTCCGCGCCGAGGTGACCCTGCGCGCCAAGGACGGCACGCCGGTGACCTGTGAGCTGTCGATGGACGCGCTCACGCCGGGCCGGCCGGACACCGGCATCGTCATCATGATGAACGACGTGACCGAGCGGCGCCGCCTCGAGGTGTCCCTCAAGGACGCCCTGGCGCAGCAGCAGGCGGTGTTCGACAACGCGCCGGTCGGCATTGCCTTCACGCGCGAGCGCAAGCTGGCGCTGTGCAACGAGCGCATGCTGGCCATGTTCGGCTACACGCTGGAAGAAATCCAGGGCCGCGACGGCAGCTGGCTGTATGCCGACCAGGCCAGTTGGAAGGCGCGCGGCGTGGAGATCGCGCAGGCGTTTGCGCGCGGCGAGCAGGTCTCGTTCCAGGAAGCCTTCGTGACCAAGCAGGGACAGCCGATCTGGTGCCAGGTGCGCGGGTCGCAGATCGAGTCCAGTTCCGGCACCTGGGGCACGGCCGTGTTCACGTTTGCCGACGTCGGCGAACGCAAGCGCATGGAAGAATCGCTGCGCGAAAGCCGCGAGCAGCTGGATCTGGTGATCCGCGCCTCCATGGCCGGCACCTGGGACTGGGACATCGCCGCCGACGTGACCACGATCTCGCCACGCTTTGCCGAGATCCTCGGCTTCGCGCCGGATACGCCTGCGGCGGAGATCGTGCCGCTGGCCGCGCGCATCCACCCGGAGGACCGCGAGCAGGCGCTCAGGGATTTTGCCCGGCACTTGAAGTCGCGCGAGCCGGTGCGCTCTGTGCTGCGCCTGCGGGCCCGCGACGGCAGCTACCGCTGGGTCAATGCCGACGGCATCAGCCAGCATGGCCCGGACGGCCGTGCGGTGCGCTCCATCGGCGCCATCTCCGACATCACGGCGCTGAAGGAGCGCGAAGCCGAGATCGCCCGGCTGGCGCTGGAGGACCCGCTCACCGGCCTACCCAACCGGCGCCTGTTCGAGGACCGCCTCGACCACGCCCTGACCAGCGCGCGGCGCAATCGCGGCTGGGTGGCGGTGATGCTGATCGACCTCGACGGCTTCAAGTCGATCAACGACCAGCATGGCCACGAGGCCGGCGACGCGGTGCTCATCGGCGTGGCCACGCGGCTGCGCACCACGGTGCGCGAGGCGGACACCATCGCGCGCACCGGTGGCGACGAATTCATCGTGATCGCCGAGTCGGCCGGATCGAAGGCGGCGATCCAGGCGCTGGCGGAAAAGGTCCGCATCGCCATCGGCGAGCCGCTGTCCTGGTGCGGCAAGACCCTGCGCGTCGGCGCCAGCATCGGCGTGGCGCTCTATCCGGACGATGCCGACCATCCGGCGCAACTGGTGCGCATGGCGGACGAGGCGATGTACCGGGTCAAGGAAGCCGGGCGCGATGGCGTGCGTTTTCACGGCGACGCTGAGCAATCCCACATCAAACCCTAGGACTGGCGGGGCGTTTGGGCCACAATCGCCGCGTTCTCCGCGCCAGTGCTTGTGTTTGTCGTTTCGAATTGGCGTGCCTTGCGTTTCATGCTGTAATGCCCTCGCCCCTGCCGCGCGAGACCTACCCATGGATGCCTACGACCAAGGACTGCCCAAGAATGCCGCCAATTTCGTCCCGCTGTCGCCGCTGACCTTCCTGCGCAAGGCCGCCGCCGTCTATCCGCAACGGGTGGCGGTCGTCCACGGACTGAATGGAGAGGTGCGGCGCACCTGGGCGGAGCTGTATGCGCGCTGCCGGCAACTCGCCCATGCCTTGCAGCAGCGCGGCATTGGCCGCGGCGACACCGTGGCCGCCATGCTGGCCAACACGCCCGAAATGGTGGAAATGCACTTCGGGCCTGCGATGATCGGCGCGGTGGTCAACACGCTCAACACGCGCCTCGACGCCGAAGCGATCGCCTTCATGCTCGACCATGGGGAAGCCAAGGTGCTGGTGACCGACCGCGAGTTCTCTGCCACCGTCGAGAAGGCGCTGGCGCTGGCCAAGGCGAAGCCGCTGGTCATCGACGTGGACGACCCGCTGTTCACCGGCGAGGGCAAGCGGCTGGGGACGATTGACTATGAATCCTTCCTCGCCGCCGGAAGCGCCGAATTCGATTGGAGCCTGCCCGGCGACGAATGGGATGCCATCGCACTCAACTACACCTCCGGCACCACGGGCAACCCCAAGGGCGTGGTGTACCACCACCGCGGCGCGTACCTCAATGGCATCAACAACATCCTCGAGTGGTCGATGCCGAAGCACGCGGTGTACCTGTGGACGCTGCCGATGTTCCACTGCAACGGCTGGTGCTTTCCATGGACGCTGGCCGCCAACGCCGGCACGCACGTGTGCCTGCGCAAGGTCGACGCCAAGGCGATCTTCGACCTGATGCGCGCCCACGGCGTCACCCACTACTGCGGCGCGCCGATCGTGCACACGCTCTTGATCAACTCACCTGTCGAATGGCGCCAAGGCATCACGCAGAAGGTGCATGCGATGGTGGCCGGCGCCGCCCCGCCCGGCGCGATGATCGAGGGCATGGCGCGCATGGGATTCGACCTCACCCACGTGTATGGCCTGACCGAGGTGTACGGACCGGCCGGGGCCTGTGCCAAGCATGTTGAATGGGCCGGCGAGTCCATCGAGGAGCAATCACGCCTCAACGGCCGGCAGGGCGTGGCCTATCTGCTCGAAGAGGACATGACGGTGATGGACCCGGAAACGATGCAGCGCGTGCCTGCCGACGGCGAGACCATGGGCGAAATCATGTTCCGCGGCAACATCACCATGAAGGGGTACCTCAAGAACCCGAAAGCCACGGAGGAAGCGTTTGCCGGCGGCTGGTTCCATTCCGGCGACCTGGCCGTGCTTCACCCCGACGGCTACGCCAAGATCAAGGACCGCTCGAAAGACATCATCATCTCCGGCGGCGAGAACATTTCCTCGCAGGAAGTCGAGGACGTGCTGTGCCGGCACCCGTCGGTGATGCTCGCCGCCGTCGTCGCCGCGCCGGATCCGAAATGGGGCGAGGTGCCGTGTGCGTTCGTGGAACTGAAGGTGGGCGTGGAGGGCAACGAGGCCGAGATGATCGCGTTCTGCAAGGAACGCATGGCGCGCTTCAAGGTACCCAAGAAAGTCATCTTCCGCACCCTGCCCAAGACTTCGACGGGGAAGATCCAGAAGTTTGTCTTGCGGGAGTGGGCGGGGAGTGTGGGGGCGATTGAGTGACTCGCGAAACTCAAGCAACTGCAAAAGCGAAGTCAGAGGTCCCCGCCAAAGCCCTGCATGCCTTTAGCGTTCGCCCGGCGCAAAGCAGAGCTTTGCGAAACCCCGGCCTCACCCTGCGCGGGGACGACACCTACAATGAGTCGTCCCCGCGCAGGCGGGGACCTCTGACTTGCAGTGGTGTCGGTGAACCGTGATGCCGTACTACGTCTACATGCTCACCACCAAGCGCAATGGCCCCTTGTATACCGGCGTCACCAACGACCTGATCCGGCGGACTTGGGAACATGGCGAGTCTTTCGTCAGGGGCTTCACAAGCCAATACAATGTGAGAAGACTCGTCTGGTACGAGGTGCACGACGATCCAGTGTCCGCCATCACGCGGGAAAAGCAGATCAAGAAGTGGAATCGTGCGTGGAAGATCAACCGGATCAACGAAATGAACCCCGCCTGGACCGACCTGACCGAAAGCCTTTCTTGACCCCCCGCCACCACCACGTCCGCGGCCTCTCCACGGCCGGGTTCCACCGCATCCACTACACCGAGTGGGGGGACCCCAAGAATCCGCGTGTGCTGGTGTGCGCGCATGGCCTGACGCGCTGCGGGCGCGACTTCGACACCCTGGCGCAGGCCATGGCGGACCACTACCGCGTGGTGTGCCCGGACATCGCCGGGCGCGGCGAATCGGACTGGCTGGCGGTCAAGAGCGACTACAACTACATCCAGTACATGGCCGACATGACGGCGTTGATTTCGCGCGTGACCGACCGCGGCGAATCGGTGCATTGGTTCGGCACCTCGATGGGCGGCATCATCGGCATGTTGCTGGCCTCGCAGACCAAGAGCCCGATCTCGCGCATGGTCATCAACGACGTGGGATTCTTCATCCCCAAGGCCTCGATCGAACGCATCGCCATGTATGTCGGCGCCTCCCCGCGTTTCGCGGATTTCGAATCGGTGGTGATGGCGGTGCGTGCGGTGAGCCCGTTCGGTGAGATGGATGACGAAACCTGGCGGCGTCTCACCGCCCCGCTGGTCCGGCAGGAAGCCGATGGCAGCTGGACGTTTCGCTACGACCCCGGCATCGCCGAAACCTTTGCGCAAAGCGCCGCGCAGGACGTGGACCTGTCCCCGGTGTGGCGGAAAGTATTGTGCCCGGTGCTGCTCATCCGCGGTGCGGATTCGGACTTGCTGCTGCGTGAAACCTTCGACAAGATGTGCCGCAAGCGCAACGTGCGCGGCGTCGAGTTTCCCAAAGTCGGCCATGCGCCGATGTTCCAGAGCGCGGAACAGATTGCGGTGGTACGGGAGTTTCTGCTGGAGGCGTGAGGGGTGAGGAGAAAGGCGTGAGGAGGAAAAATCTCCCCCCACTGGCACCCTATTCCCCTCACCCCTCACCCTTCACCCCTCACCCCTCACCCCTCACCCCTCACCCCTCACCCCTCACCCCTCACCC
>JAEUMZ010000036.1 GCA_016790765.1 Betaproteobacteria bacterium | reverse complement strand
CCGCCGGTAGGCACGGTGTTCGCCGGCTGGAATGCGAATGTGCTGGCCGCCAACTCCAGCGTGGTGGCAATCAGCCATCCGGCGGGCGACGTGAAAAAGTTTGCGCTCGGCACCCTGCAGTCGCTGCAGAACCGCTCGGATGGCCTGATCCGCGTGTCCGGCTACGAGCAGGAAATGTATGCGGTACTGTTCAACCGCGGCGTGATCGAGGGCGGCTCCTCCGGATCGGGTCTGTTCACCTTGGCCGGCGATGGCACATTGCAATTCCGCGGTGTGTTGTCAAATTCCACCGTCCGCAACGGCAGTGGCCTCTCGTGCACCAACACCAACGAGAACGCCAACTACGGCCGCTGGGACTATTTCCAGCCGCAGGTGGCCAGCATCCTCAATGGCGTCCTGCCGCCGGTGGACGACCACGTCAACCAGCCGGCCGCCAACTCAACGGCGTTGACGCTCAATGGCGCGGCGGTGGCCGGGCGCATCGACTACGTCGGCGACCTGGACACCTTCCGTATCGTCGTCACCGAACCCGGCACGCTGTACGTGAAATCGAACAGCACCTACGACCTCATCGGCCACCTGATGAACTCGGCCGGCACGACGCTGGAAAACGCCGACGGCGACGAGGCCAGCAACGACGACGCAAGTACGTCTAGTGTTGATTTCGGCATCGCTTGGCCGGTGACCCCGGGCACCTATTACCTGATGGTGGCCAACTGGGTTCCAGGCGACCTCACGCCCAACGGCTTCACGATTGAAGCCAAGTTCCTCAACGCCACCACCAACTACACCGCATTGTGGTGGGGCGGGGAGGCCGAGAGCGGCTGGGGGATGAACGTCAACCACCAGAGCAACACCATCTTCGCCACCATGTTCAATTACGAGAACGCAGGCTTGGGCACGCAAAACCCCGGCATGTGGCTAGTGTCCACGCTGAACCGCACCGGCACCAGCCAGCAGTTCACCGGCCGCGTGCTGCGCGTGACCGGCCCGGCCTTCAACGCCAACCCGTTTCCCAACCAGCAGATCACCGCCACCGATGTCGGCAGCATGACCATCGATTTCGCCAGCGCATCGAGCGGGACGCTGAGTTACACCGTGCAGGGCGCGGGCAGCGGCGGCAACGGGTTCCCGGTCACCAAGTCCATCACGCGCCAAACGTTTGGCAGCCTGCCCGCCTGCGTGTTTACCGGCAAGGACCGCTCCTTCGGCACCGGCAACTTCCAGGACCTGTGGTGGAACCAGAATGAATCGGGCTGGGGCATCAACTTCACCCACCAGGACAACACCATCTTCGCCACCCTGTTCACCTATGAACCGGGCGCGGGCAACGCCAACAAGGGCCTGTGGCTCACCGCCAGCATGCCGCGCGAATCGGCCGGCATCTACACGGGGGACCTGCTGCGCGTCAACGGGTCTGCGTTCGATGCCTCGCCCTTCACGCCGCTGAACCCGGCGACCAATGTCACCCGTGTGGGCAACATGCGCGTGCAGTTCACCAACGGCAACACCGGCACGCTGACCTATGACGTGAATGGATCGCAGGTGGTGAAATCGATCCAGCGCCAGGTGTTTGGCACCTTCCCGCCGGAGTGCAGCCCTCCTTGAGGAAAGCTCATCGCCGAACACCTCGAAGGGGGCGCCCGGCACCGAAGGGGTCCACTATAATGCGCCCTCTTTTTTGGGCCGGGCGTTTCCCTTGAGCATCGACGAAAAGTTTGCCGACACCTGGCAGCACGCCACCGTGGAATCGCTGGACCACGAGGGCCGCGGCGTGGCGCATGTGGACGGCAAGGTGGTGTTCATCGAGGGCGCCCTGCCGCGCGAGAAGGTGGTGTACGAGCCCTCGCGCCGCAAGAAGTTTTTCGACCAGGCCAAGCTGATCCGCGTTGAGAAGGGCGCCCCGGAGCGCATTGCGCCGCGTTGCGGCTTTTACGAAATCTGCGGCGGCTGCGCGATGCAGCATATTGATCCGGCCCTGCAGGTGGCCGCCAAGCAGCGCGTGCTCGAGGACAACCTGGCGCGCATCGGCCGCGTGGTGCCGGAGCAAGTGCTGCCGCCGATCTACGCGGCGCCCTGGGAATACCGCCATCGCGCGCGATTGTCGGTGCACTTCGTGCCCAAGAAGGGCGGCGTGCTGGTGGGCTTCCGCGAAAAGAAATCCAGCTATGTGGCGGACATGCATGCCTGCGAGGTGCTGGCCGGCGGCATCGGGCGCCTGATCGATCCGCTGCGCGACCTGATGACCTCGCTCGAGGCGCGCGACCGCATTCCGCAGATCGAAGTGGCGGTGGGCGCGCGCATCACGGCGCTGGTGCTGCGGCTGCTGGTGCCTCTGGGTCCGGCGGACGAGGCGCGGCTGAAGGCCTTCGCGGACGCGCATCGCATCCAGTGGTGGGTGCAGCCCAAGGGGCCGGAGACGGCGGTGGCGTGGTACCCGCTCGATGCGCCGGACCTGACCTACACGCTGCCGGAGTTCGGCCTCGAACTCAAGTTTCGGCCCACGGAGTTCACCCAAGTCAACCACGCGGTCAATCGCCTGATGGTGCACCGCGCGGTGGCAATGCTCGACCTCCAGCCCGGCGACGAGGTGGCGGACCTGTTCTGCGGGTTGGGCAATTTCAGCCTCGCTATCGCTGCACGGGGGGCACAGGTGGTGGGCGTGGAGGGCAGCGAGGCGCTGGTGGCGCGCGCGGCCGAGAACGCGGCGCGCAACGGCTTGACGTCCCACGCGCGCTTCTTCGTCGCCGACCTCTACACCGACCTGGACGCGGCCATGAAAAAAGTGCCGCGCGTGACCAAGATGCTGATCGACCCGCCGCGCGACGGCGCGGTGGAAGTCTGCAAGCTCCTCACTGCCGAACTGCGGCCAGAATTGCAGCGCATCGTGTACGTTTCCTGCAGTCCGGGCACGCTGGCGCGCGATGCGGCGGTGCTCACGCAGAGCTGCGGCTTCGCGCTCAAGGCCGCCGGCGTGGTCAACATGTTCCCGCACACGGCGCACGTGGAGTCGATCGCGTTGTTTGAGCGCGCCGCTTGGAATCCAGAGTGAAACCCTAGCACGGGTGCGGCGTTTGGGACACTTTTGGCCTGGACGCCTTGCCAGTGCTTGAGTTTGGCCTTTCGGTACCATCCAGCTGCATCGCCCGCGACCGGCCAAGGCAATTGCGCGGGGTACGACGCGCGAAGGCAACGTGCCGTATCATCGGCAGACCGCCGGGTGGCGGTTTGCCTCGGGAATCGACATGCCAAAACACGCGAACGCGGCCGTCATTGAACGCTACTTCGAAGCCTGCAACGCCGGGGATGACGCAGCGCTGCACGCCGTGCTCGATGCCGGTGTCGTGCACTACTTCCTGCCCGGACATCCGCCGGTCACCGGTGCCGACGCGCTCTCGCGTCATTGGCGAAAGTTCCGCGACATCTTTGCCGCCAGGTGGTTCCTCAATCGCGTGATCGCATCGGGCGAGGACGCGGTGAGCGAATGGGCCTTTGAGTACCGTCCGGCCGAAGGCGAGGCGCGCGTCGTGAACCGGGGCACCGAATGGTATGTGATCCGCGACGGCCGCATTGCTGAAATCCGCGCCTATTACATCGAGTCCGACGAGCCTTGTGCGCTGAGCGGCTTTCCGTACGCTGCGCGCGGCTATTTGCCGTAACCTCGCCCTCGACAACCGGCCTCAATCGACGTGCAGCGCGCGCTTCAAGAAAGCGATCGTCTTCGGAAACGCATCGCCCTGCGCGCGCGCGTTGCCTTCCGGCGTGCCGCCCATTTTCATCGGGCCGGCGTTCATCTGCGTGGTGGGGGTCCAGCCGTTGCCGGTGAGGCCGTGGCCCGCATCGGAGTAAATCAGCGACACCGTCTCCAGCCCGTGCTCGGCGCGCTTTTCCGCGATGTTGTGCGCCATCATGCCCGAGGCCCAGACCTGGTCGTCCTGCCCGCCGATGACCATGAGCGGTCCCTTGAACTTCTCCACCGGGATGCGCGCCTTCACGGCGGCCGCGGGGTGGGCCGCGCGGCCCTTGTCCTGCGGGCGGCGAACGTGGACGGCGGTGCCGGTCTGGAACCCAGCGAACTCCTGCATGAAATCCACGTACGGCACGAACGGCAGCGGCTTGCCGCGCAGCGCGTAGGACGCGCGCTTGCCCGGCTCCACGCCGGGCCCCCAGCCTTCCCACACCACATCCGTCGGCACCAGCGCGGCGATGGCCTTGATCCATCCGAATTCGCTCCCGGCAATGAGCGCGAACTCGGCACCCTTGGAAGTGCCGTGCAGCGCAATGCGCGTGGCATCGACATCCGGGCGCGCCTTGAGCCACTCGAAGGCCTCCTGCAGGCGCTCGACCGGAATATCCGCGAAGCTGGCGGGGAGTTCCGGCAGCTCGGCCTTGCCGCCGGTGAACGGCAGGGGCGAGTAGTACGGCAGCCCGAGCACCGCGAAGCCGCGGGAGGCGAGCATCGGCGCGAATTCGCGCGCCACCGTCGAGCCGCCCTCCGAGCCGCCCAGTACGATCAGCGCCGGGCGTTTCTGCTCGCCGGGCAGGGTGGCGAACACTGAGCCGGGAAACTTCTCGACCTTTTCGACCTTCACCGCCGGCAGGCGGTTGATGAACTCCACCTTCGCGGTCGCCACCGGCATGCCCTGCGCATGGGCCGTGAGATGGACGTCGCCGGTCTTGCGCTCGCCTGCATCGTCCCGGGTCGGGTTCATCGACCAGAACAGCCCGCGGATGTCCGCGTTCTTGTAGCTGCCGGACTTCGGTTTGGCCGACGCCAGGTCCAGCGTGCCGTCTGCGCCCGTTGCGAATGTCGCCTCGCTGCGATACAGCACCGGCTTGGCGCCCGGCATCCACGGCTGTGCCACGGCGCGCTCGGCGACGATGCGAACCTCGGCATTGGCCGGCAGGCCGACGAGGCGAAGGGTCAGCGGATCGCCGGCCAGCACCGGATTGGCGGGGGTGATGGCGAACGATTGGGCGAATGCGGCGACAGGAGAGAGCGCCAGTGCCAGCAGGACGCCGGGCAGGAAACGAGGCATGGTGAGACTCCAAAGTGGGAACGCCGCGCATTCTACGGGTGGGCGGTGCCGCTGCGTGTGCGCCTGCGACGAGGCGACAGCGTGGTGGCGCGAATCAACGGGTTTCGTCGCGAACCGAACGCAATCGAGAGCACTAACTCCCCGAGGCCTTTTCAGGATTGTCCGTGCGATTTGGTTCAAACTAGCGCAACCGACCCCGTACCCTCACAGGAGGCAACGAGATGAGCCACGCATCGATGTTGAAAGCCCGCCGCAAGAACCAGAAGAACAAGCACCTGCTGGAAGTTGCCGCGAAGCGCGCCAAGCGCGAGGCGAAGCTCGCCGCCGCCGGACCGGTGGTGAAGAAGGAAAAGGTCAAGAAGGAAAAAGTGGCGACCGAGACCGTGAAGCCCACCAAGGTCAAGAAGGTGAAACTGTCCAAGGAAGAGCTTGGCCGGCAGGAGTCGAAGAAGCCGAAGCCCGCCACCGGGAAGTAGGAGGAGGTCGAAGTATTTCGCCCGACGTCAACACTGGGGTGGATTGAGTATCATGGACGTCCATTGGCCGTCGCGCTGACACCAGGAGTTGACCATGAACCGCCGCCGCTTCCTGTCTTCGACCACGACATCGACCGCTGCCATCGCCGCGGGGTGGGTCATGCCGTCTTGGTGGGCGCGCGCCCAATCCGGCGCCGACCCGGCCTGGCGCATCTTTGAAGTGACGGCCAAGGTCGAGGTGCTCAAGCCGGCGGGATCGACCCGCATCTGGCTTCCGACACCCTTGATCGTCGATACGTCGTACCAGAAGGGCCTGGGGCACGAGGTCAAGGTCGAAGAGGGCGCGGTCTTGAAGCCGGCGAACCAGGTGCGGGACGCGCAATGGGCACTGGGCATCGTCTCCGCGGAATTTCCCGCGGGCAGCAGGGCCGCCATGACGCTGACCAGCCGGTTTGCCACGCGCAACTACAGCGTGGACCCGTACGGCGGACGCGGCATGATGGCCGGCGTGGAGGAGCAGCAGCGTTTCCTGAAGCCGTCAGACCTGCTGCCCACCGACGGCATCGTCAAGACAACGGCGGATTCCATCGTCAAGGGACTCAAGTCGGACACCGACAAGGCGCGCGCGATCTACGACTGGGTGGTCGAGAACACCTACCGGGATCCGAAGGTCCGCGGCTGCGGGGTGGGGGACGTGAAGTTCATGCTGGAGAACAAGTCCTACGGCGGCAAGTGCGGGGACTTGAATGCCCTGTTCGTGGCGCTGACGCGTGCGGCAGGCGTGCCGGCGCGCGACGTCTATGGGATTCGCGTTGCCGATTCGCAACGCGGGTACAAGTCCCTCGGCAAGTCCGGCGACATCTCCAAGGCGCAGCACTGCCGTGCGGAGTTCTATTCGCAACGTGCCGGCTGGATTCCCGTCGATCCTGCCGACGTGCGCAAGGTCATCCTGGAGGAGGAAGGCGGCAAGAAGATCGACGACCCAAAGGTCGTGGAGGCGCGAAAGTACCTTTGGGGCAACTGGGAAATGAATTGGCTGGCGTTCAACTACGCGCACGACGTGGCGTTGCCCGGGTCCACCCGGCCGAAACTCGGCTTTTTCATGTACCCGAACGCGGAAACCGCCGAGGGACGCCTCGATCAGCTCGACCCGGACAATTTCAAATACACCATCACCTCAAAAGAGCTGACCGCTTGAGGCCTGCCGCAGGCCGCTTTCCTGCGCGCGGCGCGACGCCATGGGTGTCGCGACTTTTTTGGCTCGTGCTGCTGGTGGCCGGCGCAGCGCACGGCGCCGAAGTCCGCGCGTGGAAGGGCGGAAGCACGCCGCCCCTCGCCCTGAAGGACATGGACGGCCAGGTCCGCACCCTGGACCATTGGCGCGGAAAGGTCCTGGTGGTCAATTTCTGGGCAACATGGTGTGAACCCTGCATCGAGGAAATGCCCTCGTTGCAGCAGTTGGGCGCGCGGCATGCGCAGCGCGGGCTGGAGGTGGTGGCCGTGAACCTGGGCGAGGGGGAGGCGCGCATTGCGTCGTTCCTGAAGAAGGTGGATGTCCGGATGGCGGTGTTGCTCGATCGCGATGGCGTCGCCCGGCAGGACTGGAAAGTACGCGGCGTGCCCGCCACGTTCGTGATCGATCGCCAGGGCCGCGTCAGGTACACGATCGTCGGTCAAGTGGATTTCGCCGATGCCAAGGTGGAACAACGCATCGTCGCCCTGCTGCCCAAGCCGCGGCCCCCTGCAAAGCCGGCGGCCTGATTACTCGATGGAGACCTTGCTTTCGCCGGCAAGGATGTGGCCGATCTCCGCGGCCTGCGCAAAGCCCTCATCCCGGAAGATCGCCAGCACGTCGTTCACAGCCTCCGCGGCGCAGGCCACCAGCAGGCCGCCGGAGGTTTGGGGATCGGTCAGCAAATTGCGTTCGGCATCGCCCAGCGCGCTGCCGAGGAGCACGTCGTGCCCATAACCTGCCCAGTTGCGGCCTGAGGCCCCCGTGACGTTTCCTTGCGCGGCCAGCGCCAGCGCGCCGGCAATGACCGGCAAGCGGCTGAAGTCCACGCGTGCGCCGACCCGCGACCCGCGGCAGATTTCCAGCAGGTGTCCGGCAAACCCGAAGCCGGTGACATCCGTGAGGGCGTGGACGCCGGGCAGTTGACCCAGCCGGATGCCAGGCGTGTTGAGCTTGGTGGTGGCGGCGATCATGGCGGCATACCCCGTCGCATCGAGCCGATCTTTCTTGAGGGCCGCGGAAAGGATGCCCACGCCCAGGGGCTTGCCGAGGATCAGCCTGTCGCCGGGCTGCGCGCCGGCATTGCGCTTCAGATTTCGCGGATCGACGATGCCGATGGCGACCAGCCCGTAGATGGGCTCCACGGAATCGATCGTGTGACCGCCCGCGATGGGGATGCCGGCACCGCGGCAGACGGATTCACCGCCGTCGAGAATTTTCCGGATGGTCTCCAGCGGAAGCGTGTTGACCGGCATGCCCACCAAGGCAAGGGCAAACAGCGGCGTACCGCCCATCGCATAGACGTCCGAGATCGCATTGGTGGCGGCGATGCGCCCGAAGTCGAACGGATCGTCGACAATCGGCATGAAGAAATCGGTGGTTGCGACGAT
>JAEUMZ010000177.1 GCA_016790765.1 Betaproteobacteria bacterium | reverse complement strand
CTGGTGTTCCAGCGCGAACCCGATCAAGGACCGGGACTTCGTGTCGTTCTCGGTGTCGTACTCGTTCTGATCGATTGGGCGGGAGCGGCGTGTCTGCCGTTCCCGCTTTCACCGCGTTGATCGTCCCGGAGCAGCGCACATCAGAGGCGTACCGGGGATTGGGATTCTGGATTTCCGATTGCAGCACATTACATCTGGAGGACACATGAATGCGAAGCGTTTGACGTTACTGGCCTCGGCCCTGCTCGGCACCATGGCCATGGCCACCGGCGCCCACGCGCAGCTCGCCGCAGCCGACCTGGCCAAGCTCGGCACCACCTTGACACCCATGGGTGCGGAAAAGGCCGGCAATGCGGCCGGCACCATCCCGGCCTGGGATGGCGGAATCACCAAGGTGCCGCAGGGCATCACCGTGAAGGCCTCCGGCTATTACCCGGACCCGTTCCCCGGTGACAAGATCCTGTTCACCATCAACGCCGCCAACGCCGACAAGTACAAGGACAACCTGACCCCCGGCCAGTTGGCGATGTTGAAGCAGTACCCGAACTACAAACTCAACGTGTACCAGTCGCGACGCACCGCGGCCTACCCGGAAAAGCACTACGCCGAGACCAAGGACTGCGCCGCCAAGGCCAAGCTGGCCGCGGGTGGCAATGGCGTGGTCGGCTGCAACGGCGGCACGCCGTTCCCGATCCCGAAGAACGGCAACGAGGCAATCTGGAACCACGTGCTGCACTACAAGGGTGACACGTTCGCCATGCACTGGTCGCAGGCCGCCGTGACGGCGTCCGGCGAATACGCGCTGGTGAAGTTCGAGTACGAATACGACCTTTCGTACGGCAACCTGTCCAAGACGCCCGCCCAGCGCGAGCCGAACAAGATCCTGAACTATCTGCAAACCACCACCGCGCCCGCGCGCTTGGCCGGCCAGATCCTGCTGGTGCATGAGACCGTGGACCAGGCCAAGGAACCGCGCAGCGCATGGACCTACAACCCGGGGCAGCGCCGCGTGCGCCTGGCACCGAACGTGGCCTATGATAACCCCGGCACGGCGGCAGACGGCCTGCGGACCAACGACGACTTCGGCATGTACAACGGCGCCACCGACCGCTACGAGTGGACGCTGGTCGGAAAGAAGGAGATGTACATCCCGTACAACTCCTATCGCATGACCGCGCCGGGCGTGAAGTACGCGGACCTTTTGAAACCCGGCCACCTGAACCAGGACTTCGCGCGCTATGAACTGCACCGCGTGTGGGTGGTGGATGCCAAGCTCAAGAGCGGCACCTCGCACATCTATTCGCGCCGTACGTTCTACATCGACGAAGACAGCTGGAACGTGGTGCTGATCGACAAGTACGACGGCCGCGGCCAGCTGTGGCGCTTCTCGGAGCAGCACAACGAAAATTGGTACAACATCCCGATGTGGTTCGGCACGGTCGAGGTGCACCACGATCTGCAGTCGCGCCGTTACATCGCCATGGGGCTGCGTTCCGAGGAAGCGAAGATCTACGAACCGATCAAGCGCTCCCCGGCCGATTACACGCCGCAGAACCTGCGCGGCATCGGCACGCGTTGAGCACCGACGATTGCCGTTGATCGAGTTGTTGCAGCGCATCAACGGCCAAACGAAAACGGGGACCCAGCGTCCCCGTTTTTTTATGGACATTGGGGTTTACAAGGCTTGATGTGCGATGCAAGATGCTTGGCATGCATCGCACCTGAAACGGCACGCGAGTCGCGCCTCAAGCGCCGTCGGCGACGGCCCTTGCAGGGCGTGATTCGGCCGATCCGCCACCGGTTCAGGTCCGGATGCAAACGGCGGCGCGGGGCGACAAGCCGCGCGAATGACCGCATCTTTTTCGGGGGAGGAGCAGCAGCATGAAATCAACCATCCGGGCCGCCATCGTGGCGGTTGCCTGTGCCGCGGCATGGGCCGCCACCAGCGTGAATGCGCAGGTGAACAAGAAGGTCCTTCCCGACCAGGGCGCCTTGTCCAAGCAGGCCATGACGCGGCTGCTGCTGTCCGACGCGGCGCGCTTCGGCAACCGCATCGTCGCGGTGGGGGATCGCGGCTACATCGTGTTCTCCGACAGCAACGGCGAAAGCTGGGAGCGCGCCGAGGCACCCGCCAACCTGCCGCTGCTCACCAGCGTGCATTTTCCCGATCCCAAAACCGGTTGGGCGGTGGGGCACGATTCGGTGATCCTCAAGAGCACCGACGAGGGCAAGACCTGGAAACAGATGTATTCCGCCCCCACCGAGCAGCGTCCGTTGATGGACATCGTGTTTGTCGACGACAAGGTCGGTTATGCCGTCGGCGCGTACGGGCAGTTCCTGGAGACCGCGGATGGCGGCGCCACCTGGAAGGCGCGCAAACTGATCGAAGCCCCCAAAGCGCCGGCCGCCGCACGGAAAGGCAAGGCGGCCGCCAGCGAGCCGGCCGATGACGGCAAGTCCGAGGACGACAAGCACCTCAATGCCATCATCAAGCTCGCCGACGGCAAGCTGCTCATCGTCGGCGAATCGGGCACCATCGCCAAGTCCGCGGACAACGGCAAGTCCTGGTCCAGGATCGCCTCGCCCTACAAGGGGTCCTTCTTCGGCGCGGTGCAGGCCAAGGACGGCAGCGTGATCATCCACGGCATGCGCGGCCGCATCTACCGCGCGGATCCCTCGCTGGCCAGTTTCAAGCAGGTCGACAATCCCTCGGTGGCCACCCTGATGGGCTCCACGGTGCTGCCCGATGGCGCCGTGGCACTCACCGGCCTGGCCGGCACGCTGCTCATTTCGCGCGACAACGGTGCCACGTTCACCAAGCAGGACACGCGCACCACCGCCGCATTCTCCTCGGTGATCCTCGGTGCGCCCAATGCCGCCGTGCTGGTCGGCGAATTCGGTGCGCGCGACGTGCTGCTCGCGGCCGCACCCACCGCTCCCGCTTCCGCGCCTGCCCCGGCGGCCCCCCCCAAGGACGGCGCCAAGAAGTAGCGCCAAGGCATCCCGCCCACGGCGCGCACCGCGCGCATTTGCCCCGGACCTGACCAGACACCGCCACCATGAACCTCAATGCACTGATCCAGAAGGTTTCCGATTTCGTGTTCGGAAACCGCAAGACCCTCCTCATCGTGTTCTCCGTCGTCACCGTGCTGTTCGCCGTCTCCGCGAGCCAGCTCAAGGTCGATGCCGGGTTCAACAAGATGGTGCCGCTCACGCACCCGTACATGAAGGAATACAAGGCGTACGAAAACGTCTTCGGCGGCGCCAACCGCATCGCCATCGCCATGACGCAGAAGGGCGGCGACATCTACAACAAGGAGTTCATGGACAAGCTCAAGGCCATGACCAACGAGATCATGGTGCTCGAAGGCGTGGACAAACCCTCGGTGCGTTCGCTGTTCACGCCCAACACGCGCTTCATCGAGGTGGTGGAGGAAGGCTTTGCCGGCGGCAACGTGGTGCACGCCACCTTCCAGGGCACGCCCGAGGACCTAGCGCAGGTGAAGGCCAACGTGCAGAAGTCCAACGAAATCGGCCGCACCGTGGCCAACGACTTTTCCGGCGCGCTGGTGGCCGCCGGGCTGCTGGAGTACATCCCGCGCGAGGGCGGCAAGCTCGACAAGCTCAACTACTTCGAGTTCTCCAAGAAGCTCGAGGAAATCCGCGCCAAGTACGAAGGCCCCAACCACAGCGTGCACATCATCGGCTTCGCCAAGGCGGTGGGCGACATCGCCAGCGGCGCCAAGGGCGTGATCACCTTCTTCGGCGTGGCCTTCGTCATCACCGCGGTGCTGATGCTCTGGTTCGTGAAGGACGTGAAGCTCACGCTCATCGCCCTGGTGGTGGCGATGATGCCGGTGCTGTGGCTCTTGGGCACGCTGCCGATCCTGGGCTACGGCATCGACCCCTTGTCCATCCTGGTGCCGTTCCTGATCTTCTCCATCGGCGTCTCGCATGCGGTGCAGATGACCAAGACCTGGGAACGCGAGGTGGTGCACGGCCTCTCCAGCCTCGATGCCGCCAAGACCTCGTTCGCCAGCATCTTCGTGCCGGGCACGCTGGCCCTGCTCACCAACGTGCTGGGCTTCGCGGTCATCATGTTGATCCCCATCGACATCGTGCGCGAGCTGGGCATCACGGCCTCGCTGGGCGTGGCGTGGATGATCATCACCAACAAGATGCTGCTGCCGATCCTGCTCTCGCACCTGTCCATGTCCAAGGAAACGCTGGGCAAGGAAGTGGCGCAGGAGAGCCGCGTCGATGCGCTGTGGACCACGGCCTCCAAGTGCGTGGAGCGCTCGCGCGCCACCGTCATCATCGCCATCGCGGCCGTGCTGCTGGGCGTGGGCATCTGGAAGGCGCATGAGTTGCGCGTGGGCGACTATGGCTCGGGCGTGCCGGAGCTGCGGCAGGATTCACGCTACAACCAGGACAACGCCACCATCGTGTCGAAGTTCGCCATCGGCGTGAACACGCTGGGCGTGGTGGCGCAGACCAAGGGCGTGCAGGGCGCCTGCACCAACTACGACGTGATGACCGTGATCGAAAAGTTCGACTGGTACATGCAGAACGTCGAGGGCACGCAATCGGTGCTGTCGCTGCCCGGCGTGGCGCGCACGGTGAACTCCGGCTACAACGAGGGCAACTTGAAGTGGCGCCAGTTGCCGCGCGACCCGCAGGTGATGGCGCAGAGCGTGACGCCGATCAACACCGACACCGGCCTTTTGAATCCCGACTGCTCGGCCATGCAGGTGCTGGTCAACACCACGGACCAGCAGGGCGACACGTTGCGCCGCCTGGTGACCGAAGTGAAGAACTTCTCCAAGGACTACAACAGCGACAAGGTGGAATTCAAGCTCGCCACCGGCAACATGGGCGTGGCTGCCGCCACCAACGAGGCGGTGGACAAGGCGCGCTGGGAAATGAACTACGCCATCTTCGGCGCCCTGTTCATCATGTGCATGGTGACTTTCCGAAGCATCCGCGCCACCATCTGCATCCTGATCCCGCTGGCGCTGGTCTCGGTGCTGTGCGAGGCGCTGATGCCCATGCTTGGCATCGGCCTCAAGGTTTCCACGCTGCCGGTGATCGCGCTCGGTGTCGGCGTGGGCGTGGACTACGGCATCTATCTGTTCGACCGCATCGAAGTCCATTTGGAAGAAGGCAAGACCCTGGCCGCCTCGTTCTTCGACGCGCTGCGCGAACGCGGCACCGCCATGATCTTCACCGCCGTCACCATGACGCTGGGCGTCGGCACCTGGGCGATGTCGGCACTGAAGTTCCAGGCCGACATGGGCATCCTGCTCGCGTTCATGTTCTTCCTGAACATGCTGGGCGCGATCTTCCTGCTGCCGGCGTTGGCGGCGTTCCTGTTGAAGCCGCACGCGAAGCCGGCGGGGTGAAACTCTATATCTGGCGCGGGTTCTTGGGTCTTGTCGGCCTGGAAGGCGCGCCAGTGCTTGGGTTTGTCCATTAGTGCTGTCCTAAGATACCGTTAGGTTGCGCCAATGCCAACGTTCCCGATCATTAGTTTCTTCGGCCTGAGAAACATTCGGGTAATGACGTTTGTGGATGGCGAGAATCTTGCGATTCGCTGCGGCGCGATTCTGCGGTCTGACAACTACCGTCTGCGAAGTGAGGCCAAGTACCGGAAAGACGCGAATGTGTGGCACCCCACACTGATTGGAGACTCTGTAGTCGATCAGGGTGGCGTGATGCGGACCCACTACTACACGGCAGTTCAAGGGGACCACGCGTTGGTCGAAGCCGTCGCAAAAGAGTTGAAGGAAGTAGGCGTAAGCGCGCCGCGAGTCTTCAAGAAAGCCGGAGGCCGGTCGAAGCGAGTTGACGTTTCCTTAGCGACTGACATGCTGCGTCACGCGGCGCACCACAACTACGACATCGCAGTGATTGTTTCCGGTGACGAGGACTTCGTTCCTCTCATAGAGGCCGTCCAAGCTGAGGGGCGTGGTGTGCACGTCTAGGCGCTACCCGACGGACTCAGCCCGCGACTGGTACAAGCAGCCGACCACTTTCTCGACCTGACGCAGTACCTATTGGAAGAGGTCTGACGCTGATAGTGGGACAGTTCGCGTGCGCAAATGTTTCCAACTGTTGAATTGCCAGCATGGGTTTTTGAGCTGACTAGTGAAAGGACTGGCGAAGTAGTTGATCCGTGAAACAGACGTACTGCACGAGCAATCTATTGATAGGAGGCGGAAATGCGAGCGGTTTGCTTGTTCCTTACACTCGTGTGCTGTGAAGGTACTGCTTCCGAACCGCTCTCCATCAAGGGGATTGCTATCGGAACTTCAGCCGAAGCCGTTTCGGCTAGGTTTGGCGGCTCCACTTGTAACGCGGAACGCTGCTTAGGCTCAGTTGAGAGTAAGACGTTGCCGCTCGATCTTGCGACTCTTGCCGATCAGCCAGTCAAGAGGCTGTTTGTGAATTTCGAAAATGGCAGTACGGTTGGTATGGTTGTGACGCTTGGACGAGAATCCGCAAACGCAGTCATGGATGCGCTGGTTTCGAAGTTCGGCAATCCGCAGCGTACCGAACAGCTATTTCAGACACGTGGTGGCCTTAAAACCACGCAAGTCACATTGCTTTGGACTCATGGTGACCACCGCCTTAGTGTGATGTCCCCGATGTCACGCATTGACGAAATGGGCGTCACCCTCACTTCGGCCTCCTTTCTTCGCCGGTTCAACTCTGAAAAAGAGAAGAAGGCCTCGGGCGACCTTTGAGCAACAAGTCAGTCGTGAAGTGGGATATGAAGTCGGCACAGGTACATTTTCCTAAGTCAGCAGAATTCACTCATGCAAAGAACCAAGCGCGCCGCAGAGTTTGCTTTCATTGCTGACGCGCTCGCCGCAGGCGACGAGCTGCGCGCGAAGGAAATTGCAGCATCCAAGTTTCAATGGGAGAGAACCGCCAGCAAGCGGAAAGGAATCAGCTCGGCACGTGCCCTGCGAGTCTTTGTGCGCGACCGATTCATCGATCGCTATTCCAGCTCGAAGCTGTTGTTTCCCGGTGCGCTATTGGCTGTTGCGGTGTTGCTTCCTGAACAGTTTCCGACCCATCCAAATTGGAAGGCAGGGGAGAGTCACCATGTGTTCTGGGAATTGTGGCCGGTCATCGACCATGTTGTACCAGTGACCCGCGGTGGAATCCACGACGAGTCGAACTTCGTGACGACATCTACGAACAACAACAATGCGAAGGGCAATGCGCTTCTTGAGGAGATTGAGTGGAAGCTGCGGCCGGAACCTGGGCCAGAAGAAACGTGGGATGGATTGTTGTCATGGTATCTGAGAATCATCGAAATCCGACCTGAGATCCTTTCCAACAGCCAGGTGATGGCTTGGCACAAGGCGCTTGGTGCGATCAACCATTCACAACGCGATGGAACATGATTTCAAGTAGCGGGGCTTGCCGACAGGATCGGGCGATCCATCGGCGCGAGCGAAGGAGCACACATGAACGCACGCTTTCTCATCGCCTTGGCAACGAGCCTTCTCCTGGTTGCATCCTGTTCCAGCCCGCCCGAGTTGACGGGCAAGTGGGACGGACAGGACTGGGGTGTGATCACTTTCGTGGGCGGGCAGGGAACGTACTCGTCCACCTTTGGCGGCTCCCTGGGCCAGATCCTCCTGGAGCCCGCGGGCAATGGGGAATTCAAGGGCACCTGGTCGGAAGGCACCAAGCGCTTCGGCACCTTGCAACTTGCGTTCAAGGGCAAGGATGCACTGGTGGGAAAGTGGACTGCCGATCCTGCGAGTGAAATCAAGGGCAGCGCCGGCGGCGCCATCCTTTGGACCCGCAAGCCCAAGCCCTGACGCCGCACACTGAAAGCAGGGCCAGGCTGAACTCCGGAACAACGCGGGCCGGTTCTCCAGGGCGAAAGGGCGCTACTTCCCGATCGGGTTCGCCTTCAGGAAGCCATGCACTGCCAGGATGAACTCAGGCCGGCCGAAGGCGTTGACGTGATTAGCGCCTTCGATCGGAACGACCTTCAACGTGGGCAGGGCGTTTTTCAACCGGGTGACGTTGTCGATCAACGGATCCTGGCTGCCCATCAGGGCGAGGGCCGGCACGTCGATCGCGGCCGCATCGGCCGCCGTGATTTTCAGCTGGCGATAGGAGCGGGCCACTGCGGCCAGCGCAGCGAGGTCCTGCCGGGCACGCAGGTTGGCCTCGGCCTTTTGCATCGCCTCCTCGCCGGGCAAGCGCTGGCCCCTGGGCGTGATCAGGGCCACCAGGGTGCGCAGGGAACCGTTTTCGATGTCGGTGGCCAGTTGCTCGAACTGCAGCATTTCGGCGTCGGTCGGGTCGAGAATGGCACCTTGGCCGCCGAGCACCGCCGAACGGATACGCCCGCGGTGCAGGGCCAGCAGCTTGGCGGTGATCAGCGCGCCCATGGAATAGCCCACGACATGCGCCTTCTGGATTCCCAGGTGGTCCAGCAACCGCACCACGTCCTGCGCCATCTGTTCACCGTACTGCCGCGGGTCGTTTGGCTTGCCGCTCTTGCCGTGGCCGCGGCAATCCAGGGCAATCACCCGGAAGGTCTTGGATAGGTCCTCGACCACTTTGGGTGCGGTCCACATGTCGGCGGAACTGGTGTAGCCATGCACCAGGACCACCGGCTCGCCCATGCCCTGCTCAAAGTAACGGATGCGTACGCCGCCGGAGTCAAAGAACTGGTCCTGCCGGTCCTGTGCGGGTGCCCACGAAGGCCATGCCGCCATCCACAAGGCGATGGCCAGACGAAAGACAATGCGCATAGCTTCTCCACTCAGGGGGGATGGATCACAGGGCCTTGCCGCAGGATGCGCTGTGCCGCCGCGCATGACGTGCTCGGCCGGACAGGGCCGCGGCGACTCGGCCACCCCATACGCACGCAGGAAGATTCCGGATGAAACGGCTTTGGTGCTCACGCGCTCCTGCGGCCAGCTCGCGAAAGCGCTGCTGCGCCGCGTCGACCGCGCGAATTCCCGGCAGGCCATCGAAGTCCGGTCAGGCCGCCACGGCCCGCATCCCCTGGAGTAGAGTGCAGTCGCCCCCTTTGCGTCCCGCCTTCTGAAAGTGCCGGCCATGCTCCAACTGCGCCCCAACTGCGAGTGCTGCAACATCGACCTGCCGCCGGAATCGCCCGACGCGCGCATCTGTTCGTTCGCGTGCACGTTTTGCGTTGCGTGCGCAGAGAACGTGTTGAAAGGCCGCTGCCCGAACTGTGGCGGCGAAATGGTGGCGCGCCCCCGGCGGCCGCCGGAAAAGCTCGCCAAGTTCCCGGCCTCCACCGAGCGGGTGTTCAAGCCGCAGGGGTGTGCTCGGGCAGAGCATGGACACTGAAAAGCCTGCGATGAAATGCGGAGCGGTATCGATGGACGCGGGATCGCATGAAAGCGCCCGCTGACACAGAGGTGGAACTGTTCGGCCTTGCGCGCAGCGTGTACACGCGCATCGCGCGCTTAGTGCTGGAGGAAAAGCGGGTGCCGTACGCGCTCACGGAGGTCGAGATCTTCGGCCCCGCCGGCGTACCCAAGGAACACCTCGCGCGCCATCCCTTCGGCCGCATCCCGGTGCTGCGGCACGGGGAGCGAAGCCTCTACGAGACCGCCGCGATCACGCGCTACGTCGACGAGGCGTTCGACGGTCCGGCGCTGCAACCGGCCGACGCCGGGCAGCGCGCGCAAATGAACCAGGTCATCGGCCTGCTGGATGCGTATGCCTACCGGCCGCTGGTCTGGGGCGTGTGGGTGCAACGGGTACGCGTGCCGTTGAACGGCGGCGTACCGGACGAAGCCTTGATCGCCGCATCCATGTCTACGGCGCGCACCTGCCTTGGTGCCTTGGCGACGCTCATGTCCGCGGCGCCGTATTTCGCCGGCCACGGCGTGTCGCTGGCCGACCTGCACGCGTACCCGATGCTGCGTTATTTCGCCCTCGCGCCCGAGGGCGGGGCAATGCTGTCCCGCCACCCGAACTTGCAACGCTGGTACGAGGGCATGCGCGAACGCCGCAGCGTGGCCCGCACCCTGTCCCCGCTTGAATAGCGCGCGTCCGCAACGATGCGCCGCGGCCACCCCTTGCCCCCGAGTCGGTCTATCCTAGCCGCATGAACACCCCGCTTTCCCGCGCCGCCCTCATCGTCGCCCTCTTGGTCGGCGTGGGCATCGGCTACCGCGCCTGCAGCGGTCCCAAGGCCATCCCCAATCCGTTCGACAAGTACTCGCGGGCGCATGAACCCTTTGCCGCATTTGCCAAGCGCCTGGCCGGCAATCCCTCGATCGTGTCGAAGCTCAATGCGCGCGCCCGCAGCAGCGCGGACCCCAAGTCGCTCGGCTTCGAGATCGCGGAGAACGGCATGCGGCGGCTGGACGATGCGGCGCTCGAAAAGCGCATGACTTTTGCGTTGAAGCTGGTCGAACACATGGACGAGGCCACCTGCGCGGCCCTGGCGCGCCCGGACAGCGAGCGCAACCGCCAGTTGATGCCCAAGATCCTGAAGGCC
>JAEUMZ010000160.1 GCA_016790765.1 Betaproteobacteria bacterium | reverse complement strand
CGAGCGCGTGCTGCTGCAGTCGCTCATCGATCGTTCGCAGGAAAGCGTCAACGGTACCGTGAAGGTCAAGCTCTACAAGGGCACGGTGCTGGTGGTCGCGCGTGAATCGAAGACCGACTCGCTGTTCGACCAGGCCATTTCAACCTTTGACGATGACGGCGGCGCGTACAACCAGGCGGATGCGGCGGGTTTCATCAAGCTCAACGCCCTGCGCATGCGGATTCAGGCCAACAAGCTGGCCGCCAAGGCGGCCAAGCAGGCGAAACGCGGCAAGTAGGCCGCCCGCAATTGCAAGACGGGAGGAACCATGCCCTCATTCGACATCGTGTCCGAGGTCAACAAGGTCGAGTTGAAAAACGCGATCGAGCAGGCCAACAAGGAAATCGCCAACCGGTTCGATTTCAAGGGTTCGGATGCGCGCATCGAGCAGAAGGAGTTCGAGCTCACGCTGTTCGCGGACGACGACTTCAAACTCAGGCAGGTCATCGACGTGCTGCTGGCCAAGATGGCCAAGCGGGGCGTGGATGTGCGCTTCCTGGACCAGAAGGACCCGCAGGCCATCGGCGGCGACAAGGTCAAGCAATTGATCGCCGTGAAGAACGGCGTGGAGACCGAACTGGCCAAGAAGATCCAGAAGCTGCTCAAGGAATCGAAGATCAAGGTCACCGCCTCGATCCAGGGCGAGTCGCTGCGCGTGCAGGGCGCCAAGCGCGACGACCTGCAGGCCGCCATCGCCTTGTGCAGGTCGAGCATCGACGAGGTGCCGCTGCAGTTCAACAACTTCAGGGATTGAGCGGCAATAGTCTATGTCTGGCGGGGTTCTTGGGGCGAAAGCGGCCGAAACGCCGCACCAGTGCTTGTGTCTTGTCCAGTCATTCTGAAATGTCAACCTGGATTTCGTCGCCGATGGTGAGAAACGACCCGCCGGCCACGTAATGCAGGGTGCGCAAATCGTCGTGGCCCTCGAAGTGCCAGTGCCCGTCCGAGAACACCCGCGGGTCGGCCCACGCCGCGATCGCCTCGCCAATGAACAGGTCGTGCGCCCGTTCATTGTGCGGCTCCGGGATTACCCGGCATTCCAGCCACGCCACGCAGCCCGCGACCAGGGGCAGGTCCAGCACGGCGCCGCGAAAGTGCGACAACCCGTACTGCGCGTACTTGTCGTTGCCCGGCGCATCGCGCCCGCTGGTGGTGCCGACGGCGCGCGTCTGCCGCGCGATCTGCCGTGCCGGCACATTGAGGGCAAAACGGCCGGAAGCCTCGACCAGTTCGCGCGTCCAGGTGCCCTTGTCGATGACCACCATCACTTTGGCTGGCGTGAAATCGAGCCCGGCGTTCCAGGCGGCCGCCATCACATTGGCGTGCCCCGCGTACGCACTGCTGACCAGCACCGTGGGTCCGTGGTTCAGCAGCCGGTAGGCCTTGGGCAATTCCACGGCGCGCGGCGCCTGCGGGTCGGCGGCATTGAATGCCGGGTGAATGACGGGTTCCATGGAATCACTCTAGCAGCGCAAGGTGGCAAACTACGGGCCTTGCCCGCATCTCCCACCCCAAACGTCAATTGCCGCCTTCGTCGGCCAAGACCATGACCGCTTACGCCCAACTCACCCATACCTGGAAACGCCTCCACCACCTGTCCCATGTGCAGTCGATCGTCTGGTGGGACCAGCAATCCATGATGCCGCCGGCCGGCAACGGTGCGCGCGCCGATGCACTGGCCGAAATGGCCACGCTGATCCACGGCATCCGCACCGACATCGGATTGAAGCCGATGATCGAGGCCGCCTCCGCCGAGTCGCTGGGCGAGGTCGAACGCGCCAACCTGCGTGAGATCCGCCGCGACTGGCGATCGGCCAATGCGTTGCCGGTCAACCTGGTGGAACGAAAGTCCATCGCTGGGTCGCGCTGCGAGCACGCTTGGCGCACGCAGCGCCCGGCCAACGATTGGGCTGGCTTTCTGCCCAACTTCAAGGAGGTCGTGAAAGTGGCGCGCGAGGAGGCCGCGTTTCTTGCGGCCGAAACCGGCCTTTGCAAGTACGACGCGCTGATGGACAACTACGAACCGGGCATGACAGCACAACGTTTGGACGCCTTGTTCGGTGAGTTGTTGACCTGGCTTCCGGACTTGGTGAAGCAGGTGCGCGCACGGCAAGCCACGCAAACGGTCATCGCGCCGCGCGGCCCCTTCCCGAAGGCCGCCCAATACGCATTGGGCCTGGACGTCATGAAGCTGCTCGGCTTCAATTTCGAGGGCGGGCGGCTGGACGAAAGCGCGCACCCGTTCTGCGGCGGGGTGCCCGAGGACACGCGCCTCACAACACGCTACCGCGAGGACGATTTCATGGGCAGCCTCATGGGCGTGATCCACGAGACCGGGCACGGCCGCTACGAGCAGAACCTGCCGCGCGAGTGGTTGGGCCAGCCCGTCAGCTGGGCGCGCAGCGCCGGCATCCATGAAAGCCAGAGCCTGTCGTTTGAAATGCAGATCGGCCTGTCGCGCGCGTTTGTCGGCCAGATCGCGCCGTTGGTGGCGAATCATTTCGGGCTGCAGCCGGCGTTCGAGAAGGAGAATCTCTACCAGCAGTTCATCCGCGTCGTCCCGGGCTACATCCGCGTCGAGGCCGATGAACTTACCTATCCGTTGCACGTGATCCTGCGCTATCGCATCGAGCGCGCGTTGATCGAGGGCGACATCGAGGCCGAGGACATTCCGGCGTTGTGGGACCAGGCGATGCAGGACTTCCTCGACCTCGACACGCACGGCAACTTCACCAACGGCTGCCTGCAGGACGTGCACTGGGGCGAGGGCCTGTTCGGCTACTTCCCCAGCTACACGCTGGGCGCGATGTACGCCGCGCAGTGGTTCGCCGCCATCCGCCGCGCGGTGCCGGACCTCGACGCGCGCATGGCCGCCGGCGACATCGCCCCGGCGCTCGACTGGCTGAAGGCCAACGTATGGCGCCAGGGCAGCCGCTGGACCACCGATGAACTGGTCACGCGCGCCACCGGAAGCCCGCTTGATGCGGCGCACTATCGCCGCCACCTAGAAACGCGCTACTTGGGAGATTGAACATGTCCATCGGCATTGGCGGCAGCACGGCCGACGTTGCACTTGCGCGACTCGCCGGCAACACGCGTGGCGCGCAACCGATCGGCGAACCGGAATACCGCGCGCGCATCGCGCAGGCGCAAGCCGTCATGCGCACGCAGGGCCTATCCGCGATTTGGGCGCACGCGGGCACCAACCTGGCGTACTTCACGGGTACCCACTGGCACCCGTCGGAGCGCATGGTCGGTGCGTTGATTCCCGCCGAGGGACCGATCGAGTACCTCGCGCCGTTTTTCGAGCAGGACACCCTGCGCGACTACTGGGTGGTCGATGCGCCGGTGCGCGTGTGGCACGAGCACGAGAGCCCGTATGCGCTGTTTGCGTCGCGCTGTGCAGCGTTGAATCTGACGGGTCCTATCGGGTTGTCCGAGGACACGCCGTTCTTCATTGCCGATGGCTTGGCCAAGGCCGCGCCGGACATGCGCCTGCTGAACGCGCGGCCCGTCACAGCGCATTGCCGCATGCGGAAGTCGGCGCAGGAGATCGCGCTCATGCAGCGCGCCAAGTCACTCACACTCGAAGTCCAACAGGCCGCGGCCAGCATCCTGCGCGAGGGGATATCCACCACCGAGGTCGAGGCGTTCATCGACCGCGCCCACCGCCAGGTCAGCGGCGGCGGCTCGACGTTCTGCATCGTGCTGTTCGGCGCGGCCAGCGCCTTTCCGCATGGCGTCAAGGATCCGCAGGTGCTCAAGCCCGGCGACATGGTGCTCATCGACACCGGCTGCAAGGTGCACGACTACCAGTCCGACATCACGCGAAGCTATGTGTTCGGACCCATCAGCGATCGCCAGCGCGAGACCTGGAATGCCGAAAAGACGGCGCAGACGGCGGCATTCGCTGCCGCGCAGCTGGGGACACCCTGCGGCGACGTGGATCGCGCCGCGCGGCGCTCGCTCGAGGCGAGCGGCTTCGGCCCGGCGTACCAGCTGCCGGGCCTGCCGCACCGCACCGGCCACGGCATCGGCCTCGACGTGCATGAATGGCCCTACCTGGTGATGAGCGACACCACGCCGCTCGATGTGGGCATGTGCTTTTCCAACGAGCCGATGATCTGCGTGCCCGGCGAGTTCGGCATCCGGCTGGAGGACCATTTCCACATGACGGCGCACGGGCCGCAGTGGTTCACCGAGCCTTCGCACTCGATTGACGATCCCTTTGGATTGCAGGCATGAACATGCGACGGGTCGCGCTGGGGACACCCGCGATGTCGCGCTGAGGGCGCATCGGCCCTGCAAGGCCGCGACAGTGCGCAAGGGATCTTGCGCGATGAAATGGGATGGGGTTGTTCAGTGTCCTTGATCAGGGCCGCGGCTTGCGCAGGCGCGCAAGCCGCTCCCTGAGCCGGGGCCTCGCGAATTCCACGAAGGCGCGCACATTGGGCGACGGGTGGCGGGCCGACGGATACACGATGTGCGCTGGAATCGGGTCGCTTTCAAATCGCTGCAACACGCGCACGAGCTTTCCGGCGTTGATGGCCGGCAGGACGTGATAGTCGAGAAAGCGGCCGAACCCGACATCGGCAGCGCAGGCGTCCAGCGCGGCGTCCAATTGGTTGGTCACCAGGGCACTGTGGACGGCAATGGACTGCCGCGCACGGCCTTCCCCGAATTCCCAGTGCGACGGTGAACTCACGCCGCTGAAGCACACCACGCGCACACCCTGCAGGTCGGAGGGGCTCTTCGGGACACGGACACCTTTCAACAGCGTGGTGCTTGCGACCACCACGCGCCGGGTTTCGCCAATGGCATGCGCAATCATCGACGAATCCGGCAGGCGTGCCACCCGCACGGCCAGGTCGATGCCCTCGTCCACCAGGTCCACGACACGATCGAGCAACATCAGGTCGATGGTCAGCTGCGAGTGCGCAGCCAGGAATTCGGCGACCACCGGCGCCACGAATTGCCGGCCAAACGACACCGAAGAGGTGATGCGCAATCGTCCCCGGGGCGTGACCTGCCGGGCGGTCAGCGTGGATTCCGCCTCGTCGACTGCGGCCAGGATGCGATGGCAGTGCTCGAGGTATTCGCGGCCCTCGTCGGTCAGCGACATGCGCCGGGTGGTGCGCTGAAGCAGGCGCACCCCCAGCGCACGTTCGAGCGCCGCCAGGGTCCGCACCAGCGCAGGCTGCGACACGTCCAGGACGTCGGCCGCCCGGGTGATGTTGCCTTGTGCGGCGATTTCGGCAAAGGCGCGGATGGCGTTGAGCTTGTCCATGGGGCGCAGATTCTGATTGCTGCAAGAAAAACAGCAATGAACTCAGTCTAGCACCATTTATTGATAGGGGCGCAGTCGCCAGAATGCAACCCGTCGATGAACGATTCATCGCCAAGCCAACCCACAACCCTCATTTCAAAGGAGCTTCACATGTCCCGTCTGACCATCGTCAACCCCCAAACCGCCACCGGGCCCGCCAAGACCCTGCTGGACGCCGTGCAGTCGCAACTTGGCGTGACCCCCAACTTCATCCGCGTGCTGGCCAACTCCCCGAAAGCCCTGGAAGGCTTCCTGGGTCTCTATGGCGCCTTGGGCGGCCTCACGCTGGACAAGGCCATGCAGGAACGCATCGCGCTGGCCGTGGCCGAAACCAATGCCTGCGAATACTGCGTCTCTGCACACACGGCCATCGGTCGTGGTGCCGGGCTGTCGAACGAGGAAATGCTCAGGAACCGCCAAGGCACGTCGAGCGACGCGAAAGCCGCAGCCATCGTCGCGTTTGCCAAGGCACTCAACGACAACACCGGCGACGTGACGCCCGCAGAGTTTGCAGCAGCACGCGCGGCCGGACTCAGCGACGGCGAAATCGTCGAAGTCATCACGGTCGTGGCGCTGAACGTGTTCACCAACCTGCTCGGCAAATCCACGCAAGTCGAGATCGACTTTCCCAAGGTCGGCCTGTTGAAGCCGCTGGCCAACGCCGCCTAGTTTCTGTGTCAACCCACCGCGCCGGGGCATGGGCCCCGGCGCCCTGAACGGAGAAGCTCCCGTGTCCCGCGCCTATTCAGACATTGCATTCACCCCGGCCGTCCGCGCGCTCCAAACGCGCATGGGAAGCCGGCGCGGTTACGCACCGTTGGACACCACCGAAGACCGGCGCGACGCGTTGGGCGACATGGAAGCGGAGTTCATTGCCGCGCGCGACGGCTTTTACCAGGCCACCGTGAGCGAGGACGGCTGGCCCTACGTGCAGTTTCGCGGCGGCCCGGCCGGTTTCCTGAAAGTCCTCGATGCCAAGACGATCGCCTACGCGGATTTTCGCGGCAATCGCCAGTACATCAGCACGGGCAATCTCCAGGGCAACGATCGCATTTCGATCATCCTCATGGATTACGCCAACCGCGCGAGGCTGAAGATTCTCGGTCGCGTCCGGTTGGTGGAGGACGACCTCGCGCTGCTGGCCAAGCTGGAGTCCCCGGATTACCGCGCGCGCGTCGAACGTGCCGTCGTCATCGCGGTCGAGGCTTACGATTGGAACTGTCCGCAGCACATCACGCCACGGTTTACCCAGGCTGAAGTGGAATCGATAATCGCGCCTCTGCGCGACGAGCTGGCTACCCTTCAGCGGCGCGCCGCCAGCCTGGAAACGGCGGAAACACCCATCGGCCAGGGGCCGCTGGAGTTGGTCGTTCGCGGCGTGACCGACTTGACGCCGCGGGTGCGAGCGTTCGTGCTTGCGCGCCCCGATGGCAAACGGCTGCCGGACGTCGCAGCCGGTGCGCACGTGACCATGCCGGTCCCCGCAACGGATTTGGCGCGAGCCGCCGGGATGACCCGCAGCTACACGATCGCGCGCGTGCTCGAGGACGGACGCGCATGGGAAATCGCCGTGCAACGGGAAGACGGCGGGCAGGGCGGTTCGCGCGCCATTCATGGGCACTACCGGCTCGGACTGCGCGTTCGCGTGCCGATGCCCGGCAACAATCTCTCGCTCCACGACGATTCACGTCCGGCGGTGCTGATCGCCGGTGGCATTGGCGTGACGCCGATGCGTTCGATGGCGGAAGCGTTGGCGTCCGCAAAGCGCCCATTTGCGCTGCACTATGCGGTTCGGAGTGCGCGCGAGGCGCCCTACCGTCACGATTTGGAGCGGTTGGCCGGGCCGGCTCTCTCTATGGCCAGCGGGGAGGCGAATCAGCGGCTCGACATCGCCGCCATTGTCGCGGGCGCACCCGCCAATGCCGTGTTCTATGTTTGCGGGCCGGGGCGCCTGGTCGACGCGGTCCTCCACGAAGCGTCAAAGCGGGGCTTTTCCAGCGACCGCGTCAGGGTCGAACGGTTTGCATCAACACCATCGGATGAAGATCGCCCGCTCACGGTCAAACTGGCCCGCAGCGGCTTGACCCTTCGGGTCACTGCCCAGGAGTCCGTCCTCGACGCCATTGAAAAGGCGGGCATCGATGCGCCTTCCTCTTGCCGCAACGGGCAGTGTGGCAGTTGTGCAGTGAAAGTGCTCGCGGGCCAGCCCGAACACCGCGACGTGGCGCTGAAGGACCGCGAGCGCGATCAAGCCGGCCTCATGTGCATCTGCGTCTCCCGTGCCAGGACCTACGCCCTGACACTGGACCTTTGAGCGTTCAGTATTTCAAACGCACGGCGCTGGATGCACCCGGCGGAACATCGTCGATCGGTTCCGCCGCGGTGCCATCGGGCAGCCTGGCCGATGCAAGCGCGGCACCCGTCATCAGGATCTCGCCGGATTTGGCGATGTCCTCGCCGAGCTTGCAGGCGGCATTGACCTCGGCGCCGAAGACATCGGTATCGCCGATGCGCAGCATCTCGCCGTAGCCGATCCCGGCACACAGCAGGACCTTTTCGGCGTCCGGGCGCGTGGTGTTGTACTCGTGCGTCGTGGCCTGCATCGCCAGCGCGCAGCGCAGCGCGTCGTTGACGTGGCGGAACATGACGATCAGGCTGTCGCCCTCGGTCTTGAGCAGGATGCCGTTGCCACGCTCGATGATCGGCACCAGGAGGCGGTGCGATTCATAGATCGTCTGCAGGAAGTGCACGATGCCGAACTCCGCGACGTTGCGCGAAAAGCCGGCCAGGTCCGTGTACAGCACCGCCCAGGTTTCGCCGAACAGGCGCCAGATGCGCCGGTCGATGGCGGCCTTGTCCGCGCCAGGCAGCAGTCGTTCGGCGATGAGCTTTTCCAGCCGGTCGGCGGAGGCTTGGGTGGCGACGTGGGTGATGAAGGGCATGGATGTCTCCGGAAGCGCATCGCATTATCGCGCCTCCCGCGATGGCGGCGTGGCGCGGCCCCGCACTTGCGGCATACAATCGAACGGTGATGAGCAATCCCCCGCCCGCCCACCCAGGCAGTGCCACGTCCTTTGCCCTCGGCCTCCCCGGCGGCCCGCTGGCCGATCCGGTGTCGCTTTGCGAGGCGCTGGCCGGGTCGACCGGCGCCATGATCGCCTTCTTTACCGCCGATGGCCGCATCGGCTGGACCAATCTGCGCTTCGCCGAGTGGTTTGGCGTGGCCCCCGAGGACCTGATCGGCCGCGCGCTCCTGGATGTGTACAGCGCCGAATCCTACGTGGCATTTTCGCCCTTTGTGGCGCGCGCCCTGGCGGGCGAGCATGTCCGCTATGAGCGCCTGCTGGAACGCCCCGAACAGCCGCCGATGTGGATTTCCGTGTCGCTGCACCCGCATCGCAATGAAACGGGCGAAGTCCTCGGCATCCTGGCCTGCTCGCTGGAGGTCGATGAACTCAAGCGCACGCGGGATGCACTGGACAAGGCACAGCAGATGCAGGCGCATTACCTGGAGAATTCCCCGCTTGCGGTGATCGAGTGGGACGCCGAGGTGCGCGTGCGGCGCTGGTCGGGCCAGGCCGAGCGCATTTTCGGCTGGCGTGCGGAGGAGGTGCTGGGCGAGCGATCGCGCGACATCGGGCTGGTGCACCCGGACTGGGTGCCCACCATTCGTGCCGCCACGGTGGAGCTGCTCGACGGCCTGGCCACGCGCAACCGCATGATCAGCCGCAACAAGACCAAGAGCGGCAAGTACATCTATTGCGAATGGTTCAACTCGGCCTTCGTCGACCCGGGCGGCCAGGCGCGCGGTATTTTCTCGCTGGCACAGGACGTGACCCTGCGCGTGGAAGCCGACGAGCAGTTGCGCCACGCTGCCGTGCACGATGCCCTCACCGGCTGCCACAACCGCCAGTCGCTGATCGCGCGCCTGGAGCACGCGCTGGCGCGTGCGCGGCGCACCGGCGACAAACTGGCCATCCTGTTCACCGACCTCGACCGCTTCAAGCCGGTGAACGACACGCACGGCCACCTGATCGGCGATGCCCTGCTGCAGGCGGTGGGCGCACGCCTGCGCGAATGCGTGCGCGAAACCGATACCGTGGCGCGGGTCGGCGGCGACGAGTTCGTGGTGCTGCTGGAAACCGAGGTGCAGTGGCAAACGCCGGAAGTGCTGCGCCAGCGCATTGCCGAGGGCTTCAGGAGCGGGTTTCGCGTGGGGGACCTTGCCCTCGACTGCGGGGCAAGCATCGGCATCGCGCGCTATCCGGAGGACGGCGACAGCCCCGATGACCTCTTGATGCGCGCCGACCAGGCGATGTATCGCGAGAAGGCCAAGCGCAACTGAAACTCAAGCACGGGTGCGGCGATTGGCGCTGTTTCGACTCGCAAGGCGCGCCAGTGCTTGACTTTCTGGTTCGGGTGAGGCACTCCCTATAATCCGCGCCATGAACGACCTCACGATCACCCAGCCGGACGATTGGCACCTCCATCTGCGCGATGACGCGGCCCTGCGGGCCGTGTTGCCGCATACCGCAAGGCAGTTTGCGCGCGCCATCGTGATGCCCAACCTGAAGCCGCCGGTGCGCACCCTGGCCGAGGCGCTCGCCTACCGGGACCGCATCCTTGCCGCGCGGCCGGCCGGCAGTGCCTTCGAGCCGCTGATGACGCTCTACCTCACCGACAACACATCTGCGGACGAGGTGCTCACCGCACATCGATCCGGCCTCGTGCAGGCCGTGAAGTATTACCCGGCCGGCGCCACCACGAATTCGGATTCCGGCGTGACCGACATCGCCCGGTGCGATGCCGTGTTCCAGGCCATGCAGGATTGCGGCATGCCGCTGCTCTTGCACGGCGAGGTGACGGGTGATGCGATCGACGTGTTCGACCGCGAGGCGGTGTTCATCGTGCGCCACCTGGTGCCGCTGATGAAGCGCTTCCCGAAGCTCAAGATCGTGCTCGAGCACATCACCACCTCGCAGGGCGCCGAATTCGTCGCCAGCCGCGCGGACACCATCGCCGCCACCATCACGCCGCAGCACCTGCTGTTCAGCCGCAACGCGATCTTCAAGGGCGGCCTCAACCCGCACTATTACTGCCTGCCGGTGCTCAAGCGCGAGGAACACCGCGTGGCACTCGTCAAGGCCGCCACCGGCGGCAGCGGCAAGTTTTTTCTGGGCACCGACAGTGCGCCGCACGCGAAGAACCGCAAGGAGGCCTGTTGCGGTGCCGCCGGCTGCTACTCGGCCTTCCATGCGCTGGAGCTCTATGCGCAGGCGTTCGAGGCCGCCGGCGCGCTTGACCGGCTCGAGGGATTTGCCAGCCACCACGGCGCGGACTTCTACGGCCTGCCGCGCAATCGCGGTACCGTCACGTTGAAGCGGGAATCCTGGACGGTGCCCGGGCACCTGCCGTTTCCGGAGGGCGGCCTGGTGCCGCTCATGTCCGGTGAAACCCTGCAATGGCGCCTGGCCGCGCCGGCGGGCTGAGCACCCGTGGATTGGCGCGCGGCGCAATCGCGCTTCCCGTCCCCCCTGTTCGACGGCGTGCGCAGCGCGCTCGACGCGCTGGCTCACTGCACGGACTGGCCGACGGCCGCCGACTTCAATGCACTGGCCGCAGGGCTGGTCAACGCGCGCGGCGTGCCGCTGCGGTTCGTCGAGGCCGGCGTGGACACGGCAGCGGTGCATTACGAGACGTGCATTGCCGAAACCGGGGAGATCGCCACGCGCCCGAACCAGTGGCACGATATGTTCAACGCCCTGGCCTGGCTGTCCTTTCCCGCCGCCAAGGGTGCGATCAATGCGCAGCACGCCGCGCTGCTGGCCGAACGCGGCGACGTTGAAGCGCGCGCCCGGTCCGTCGAACGCGACGTGCTGACCCTGTTCGACG
>JAEUMZ010000057.1 GCA_016790765.1 Betaproteobacteria bacterium | reverse complement strand
CTACATTTCGCGCTACCACGCGCGGCACCTGGACTTGATGGACCTGCTGGCGCTCTACCAGCCGCGCGCCGCGGTGGGCCTGGATGCCTTGGCGCAACTGTGCGGATTCCCCGGCAAGCTCGGCATGGATGGCGCACAGGTTTGGCCGGCCTTCCAGCGCGGCGAGATCGCCGCCATCCGCGATTACTGCGAGACCGATGCGCTGAACACCTACCTGTTGTACCTGCGCTTCCAGAAGCTGCGCGGGCAGCTCAACGCCTCGCAGTACGAGGCCGAAATCCAACTCGCGCGCGCGTTCGTGGCCGCGCACCCGGGGGCGGCACACTGGAAGGCGTTTGGCGACGCGTGGGCCGGCTTGCCCGGCGCGGTGGCGTAAAAGTCCAGCAGGGACGGGCGTTTCAGGGCGCTTTGCCGCCAGTGGCCGCGCCAGTGCTTGACTTCCTGAATGGCGAGCTGTCTTCCAGTTCCGATTCGTAACGCGCGATGCCTTCGCGCTCGCGCTCAAGGAAGTCCTCCACCGCGCGGGCAAATTGCGGGTGCTTGAGCCAGTGCGCGGAATGGCAGCGCACCGGCTCGAAGCCGCGTGCGAGCTTGTGTTCCCCCTGGGCGCCGCCTTCGATGGTGGCCAGGCCCAGTTCGATGGCGTGCTCGATGGCCTGGTAGTAGCACGTCTCGAAGTGCAGGCCGGAGTGCATCGCGGTCGTGCCCCAGTAGCGGCCGTACATCACGCCGCCGCCAACGAGGTTGAGGGCGCTCGCAACTGGTTGCCCGTCGCGCTCGGCCATCACCAGCATCAGGTTGCCGGGCATGCGCTCGCCGATCAACCCGAAGAACGCCCGATTGAGGTACGGCGTGGAGCGGTGCTCACGGTAGGTCTTGCGATAGCAGGCGGCGAAGAAATCCCAATCGGCTTCTCGGATGTCGGCGCCCGACACCCGCCGGAACACAAGGCCGGCTTCACGCACCTTGCGCCGCTCCTGGCGGATGCGCTTGCGCTTGTCGTGCGACATCGTGGAGAGGAATGATTCGAACGACGGGTATCCGGCGTTGCGCCAATGAAACTGCACCGAGTGGCGCTGCAGCAGGCCGGCGCCCACCCAGCGTGCCTGCTCCGCCTCGGGCGGAAACAGGACGTGCAGCGACGAGACCTCCTCCTCGCGTGCGATCGACAGTGCGCCCTCGAGGAGGATCGCGCGGTCCGCCTCCGTCGCGGCCATCAGACGCGGGCCAGTGCAGGGCGTGAACGGCACCGCAGCCACCAGCTTCGGATAGTAATCCAGTCCGTGCTGGTGATACGCCTCGGCCCACGCCCAGTCGAAAACGTACTCGCCGTAGGAATGGCCCTTGAGGTACAACGGCAGCGCCCCCGTCATGGCGCGCTGCCCGGCGAGGTCGCGCCGCAGGATCAGGAACAACGGCCGCCAGCCGCGCTCCGGCGTCGTGCAGCCGGCGTCGATCATCGATTGCAGGAACGCCCATTGCAACGTCGGATTCGGGCCGGCGAGGGCATTCCACTCCGCGGCGGGGATGCCGGCGAGTGTTTCGATGATCGTGAGCTCGTATTCGCGCA
Source organism: Betaproteobacteria bacterium (assembly GCA_016790765.1). Lineage (GTDB taxonomy): Bacteria > Pseudomonadota > Gammaproteobacteria > Burkholderiales > Usitatibacteraceae > UKL13-2. The sequence continues at coordinate 7,678 of JAEUMZ010000057.1, read as the reverse complement.
TCGCGTGCAAGCAGGGAGGGCGTGGAGGCACTCCTATAATACGGCCACACTTGCCACCGGCCGAACCTCCACCCATGAAAATCGCCATCGCCCAATTCAACACCGTGCTGGGCGATTTCGACGGCAACGTGGCGCGCATTGCGGACTATGCGGCACGCGCGAAAGACGCCGGCGCCACCCTGCTGGTGACCCCGGAACTGGCGCTGACCGGCTACCCGCCGGAAGACCTGCTGTTTCGCCACGATTTCCTGCGTGCCTGCGCGAGCGCGCTTGAGCAGCTTGCCGCGAGAGTGAAGGGGATTTCCGTCGTGGCCGGCCATCCGCAGGAGCAGGGCGGGGCGCTGTTCAATGCCGCCTCGCTGCTCGAAGGCGGACGCATCGAGGGGACGTACTTCAAGCAGCGGCTGCCGAATTACCAGGTTTTCGACGAAAAGCGCTATTTCCACACCGGCAACAAGCCCTTCGTGTTCGATCACCACGGCACCAAGGTCGGCATTCTGATTTGCGAGGACGTCTGGTTTGCCGAACCGGTGGCATCCACGAAGGCGGCTGGCGCGGACCTGATCGTGGTCCCGAATGCCTCCCCCTACGATTTCCAGAAGCTCGAAACCCGCTACGACGTGGTGCGCGCGCGCGTGCTGGAATCGAAGGTGCCGATCCTCTATGCGCACTGGACCGGCGGCCAGGACGAATTGGTGTTCGACGGCGCTTCGTTCGGCATCAACGCAGACGGCGAGGTGGGCTACCAGGAGCGCGAATTCCAGGAAACGCTGGGCCTGGTCGATTTCACGGGCGGCCGCCTGAGCGGCGATATTCACGCGGCGCTCAACACCGAGGCCAGCGTGTACAAGGCGCTCACCGTGGCGCTGGCCGACTACGTGAACAAGAACGGCTTTCCCGGCGTGTTGCTGGGATTGTCCGGCGGCGTGGATTCGGCCTTGACGCTGGCCATCGCCGTCGATGCGCTGGGCGCGGAACGCGTGGAAGCGGTGATGATGCCCTCCGAATACACCGCCCAAATCTCCTTGGATGATTCGCGCGAGATGGCCGCGATCCACGGCGTGAAGTACCACGAGATCGCCATCACGCCGATGTTCGAAGCCTTCAAGGCAGGCCTGTCGCCGGCCTTTGCCGGCCGCGCACCGGATACCGCCGAGGAAAACATCCAGGCGCGCGTGCGCGGCACGCTGCTGATGGCGCTGTCGAACAAGTTCGGCAAGATGGTGGTGACCACCGGCAACAAGAGCGAGATGGCGGTGGGCTATTCCACGCTCTATGGCGACATGGCCGGCGGCTACGCCATCCTGAAGGACGTCTCCAAGACGCTGGTCTACCGCCTGTGCGCCTTCCGGAACAGCCTTTCACGGGTGATTCCGGAGCGCGTCATCACGCGGCCGCCAAGCGCGGAATTGCGGCCCGACCAGAAGGACCAGGACTCGTTGCCCGAATACGCCATCCTCGACCAGATCGTCGAGCTGTTCATGGAGCAGGACCGCTCGCCGTCGGAAATCGTCGCGATGGGTTTTGCAGCCGCGGACGTGATGCGCGTGACACGTTTGCTCAAGATCAACGAGTACAAGCGCCGCCAGGCCCCGGTGGGTGCCAAGATTACCCGGCGCGGATTTGGCAAGGATTGGCGCTATCCCATAACATCGCGCTACAACCCAACCTAGGGGCGGTACAACAATGAAAAAAATCGAAGCCATCATCAAGCCGTTCAAGCTCGACGAGGTGCGCGAGGCCCTGTCGGAGATCGGCTGCAGCGGGCTCACCGTGACCGAGGTCAAGGGGTTCGGCCGCCAGAAGGGCCACACCGAGCTCTACCGCGGCGCGGAGTACACGGTGGATTTCCTGCCCAAGGTCAAGATCGAAGTGGTGCTGGCAGACGCCATGGTGGAGAAGGCGATCGACGCCATCGTCAAGGCCGCCAAGACCGGCAAGATCGGCGACGGCAAGATCTTTGTCATCGATGTGTCCCAGGTGGTACGCATCCGCACTGGCGAGACCGGCGAAGAGGCAGTTTGACTTTTTTGCCCCTGCCCACCGGTGTCAAGGGCAGGTTGATTGTGGTAACGTAGCGGCTGTTTTTTGGGTTGCGAACGGCAGGCGGGACTCCGCGCCGCGCAAGGACTTTCGGGGGAATACATGCTGCTTGCCTTGTTCTACATCTTTTCGATCGCTTGCATCATCCTGTACTACACGGGACACCTGAAGCGCTGGAATGCCGAGTGGATCCTGATCGTGCTGGCGGTGGCCGTGTTCCCCGCCGTGCTGTATCTCTAGCCGCAACCTATACGAAATTCGCAAGAACCGCGCGCCCCCCGAGGCGCGCGGTTTTTTTTCACCTGCGCGCCGCAGTCTCAGGTCCGCAACGGATCCTGCCGGTAGAACAGCTTCAATTGCGCGAACACGTCCGGGAACGCTTCGGCCACCACTTCCGGCGTCTCGAAAAACGCCTCCGACATCACCGCGAAGAACTCCGCCGGGCTCTCCGCCGCATAGGGGTCGATCGGCAATGCATCGAGCGCCGCGCCGCGATCGTAGTGCAGCAGCTGCTCGGCCTTGTCGGCAGCCTTGCAGAACGCCAGGTAGGCCTGCATGAAGGCCTGCTGCCAGGTGTCGCGGCGCATGCCGCGGTGCAGGGGCGGAAAGCCGTTGGGCTCGCCATTGAGCATGTCCAGCTTGTGGGCGAATTCGTGGATCACCACGTTGTAGCCATCGATGGCAAGTTCCGGGTCGCCCGACCGCGCCACGTCTTCATAGGAGAGCACCACCGGCCCGCCCAGCCAAGCCTCGCCGGACAGCGGATTGCGCGTGGTGTGCACCACGCCGGCATCGTCGACGACCTCGCGTTCCGGCACGAACTGGCTCGGGTAGACCACGATCTCCTGCCAGCCCTCGTAGTTCTGCACCCCCAGTTCCAGCACCAGGATGCACGCCTGCGCAGCGATCTGCACCCGCATCAGCTCCGTGATCTCGATGCCCTGCGCGCCGGTGATGGATTTGCCCGCGAGGAACTCGGAGGCGATATAGCGCAGGCGGCGGTTTTCCTCCGGGGTGAGTCGGGCAATAAATGCGTAGTTCTGCGTGGCCCGCCGCCACAGTGATTCCTCGATGAGCGGGATGTCTCGTTTGCGGCCGAGGGACAGCGCGCGCTTGATTGTTCTCAACATCGTCCGATGATGGTGCCGGTCAGCCCGGATTTCAAGCGCGCTATGATTGGGGCATGCCCTTGATCCGCCCCGCCAAGCTGCTTTCCGTCCTCGCGTTCAGCGCCGTCTTTGGATCGTGCGCCGGCCTGCCCACGCCGGACGCGCGTGCCCCGGCGCCACAGGATCCGGGTTTGGTGCTGCGTGGCCGCGTGGTCACGATGAACGACCGCGACGAGGTGATCCAGGACGGCCGCGTGTGGGTGCGCAACGGCCGCATCGAGTCCGTGCTGCGCGCATCCGACCCATTGCCCGCCGCGGCAGCAGGGGCCCGAAGTGTCGATACCGGCGGCGTGATCTATCCGGGCCTGATCGACATCCACAACCACCCGGAATATGCGGCCTTTCCGCTGATGCCCCTGAAGCGCCGCTATGCGGATCGCTACGAGTGGCGCTTCTATGACGAGGATTACACCCGCCGCATCACCAACGCCAACGTCGTTGTGAGCGGCGCCGATTTCCTTGCCTTGGGAAGCGACATGGGGCGCTATGGTGAATTCATGGCGCTGGCGGGCGGCACCACCAGCCTGCAAGGCGGCGGCACGGGGCCATCCCCCGGCACCACGGAGGTGCATGGCCGCCATTTCCGGCCCCATGCGATGCCCGGATGCCTGGTGCGCAACGTTGAAACCGAAACGCTTGGCGACCTCGGCCGGCAGGTGCGCTCGGCCGTGGACATGGGCCGGGACGTGCCGGAGTGGGAGCGGCTCCGGCTCGCCGTGTCGAGCGGCCCGTTGATCCTGCACCTGGCCGAGGGCGTATCGCGCCGCATGGCCGACGAGTTCCGGTCGATCCGAAACAGCGGCCTGCTGAATGCGAACCTGGTCGTTGTCCATGGCGTGGGCCTGGATGCATCGCACTTCGAACCGATGGCGAAGGCCGGTGCCAAGCTGGCGTGGTCGCCGTTGTCCAATTTCATGCTCTACGGCAAGACGGCGGACGTCCGTGCAGCCCACGCGGCGGGGGTCGAGATCAGCCTCACGCCCGATTGGGCGCCGTCGGGCAGCAAGTCGCTGCTGGGCGAACTCAAGGTGGCCGACCGCGTCAACCGGCATGCATTGAAGGGCCTGTTCAGCGACCGTGACCTGGTGCGCATGGCCACGCGGCACCCGGCGTCCGCGCTGGGCTGGCAGGGCGTGGCGGGGCAGGTCGCGCCCGGATTCGTGGCCGACCTGTTGGTGGTCGATGGCCGCCACGACGATCCGTACCGCAACCTCATCCAGGCCACCGAACGCGAGGTGCGCGCCACTGTGGTGCGTGGCGATGCATTGTTCGGAGACACGGGGTTGGTGCGGTCCTTGCGCGGCGGCGACACCGGCCTGGAGGCCCTGTCGGACCTCCTGCCGCGCGAGAAGTCACTCGCGCCACAGTGCGAAGCGCGCGATGCCGGCTACCGCGAGGTGACCGCGCGCCTCGCAAAGGCGCTCGCGTTCGATGGCGCCTACACGCTGGAGCGCATGGGCGGGCCACGGGTGGCGCAGGAGTTGACGCGCTGTCCGGCCGAGCCGCCGGTGGCACAACCGCCCACGCCGGGCGATGCCGCCAGAATGCTGAAATGCCGCTTCGGACTGCCGTTCGAGACCACCCCGCTGATGGGGCTTACTACGGTGGCGGATGGCGAGTACTGGAAGCGCTACGCCACCATTCCCCACTTGCCGGATTTCCTGAAGACGCTTCAGGACGACTTCCGCTAACTGCGTTACCTGTTTCTTGCGCGATAGTCCGGCGGGGTGCCCTCTTACGCAGGAAAAGCGGAACACAGAGAACACCGAGGAAAAGCAAAGGCAGAGGACACGGAGAAGGCTTTGGTTTTTCTCGGTGTTCTCCCGCCTTTCCTCTGTGCTCTCTGTGGCCCGCTTTTGGATTCCAGAGACGGCCGGCGTCCGCGCGATAGTCCGGCGGGGTGCCCTCTGAGGCAGGAAAGGCCGGACACAGAGGACACAGAGGAATGACAAAGTCAGAGGACACGGAGAAGACTTTGGTGTTCTCGATGTTCTCCACCTGCCGTTCTCAGTGAACTCTGTGTCCCGCCTTTGCGATTCCAGAAGCCCCCGGCTTCAGCGAAACGAGCCAGGCAAGGGCTCAGGGCGCCAGTCGCTCGATGGTCCACTCGCCCTTGGATAGGCGATAGCGAATGCGATCGTGCAGGCGGCTTTCGCGGCCTTGCCAAAACTCCACCACCTGCGGCACCACGCGATAGCCGCCCCAGTGCGGCGGGCGCGGGGGGTTGTCGCCGAACTCGGCCTCGAAGGCGGCCCAGCGCGATTCGAGGTCGGTGCGCGAGGCGATGACCTCGCTTTGCCGCGAGGCCCAGGCGCCGATGCGGCTGCCCAACGGGCGGCTCTTGAAATACGCATCCGAATCGGCCGCGCTCACCTGCTCGACGCGGCCCTGGATGCGCACCTGGCGCTCCAGCGACGGCCAGAAGAAAAGCAGCGACGCCCGATTGTTGGTGGCGAGGTCGTGCCCTTTGTGGCTCTCGTAGTTGGTGTAGAACACGAACCCGCGGTGGTCGTAGTCCTTGAGCAGCACCACGCGCGCCGAGGGACGCCGGTCGGCGTCGCAGGTGGCCAGCGTCATCGCGTTGCCCTCGGGAACCTCCGCCTTCAGCGCCTCCTGGAACCAGCGGTCGAACTGTGCCAGCGGCGTGGTGGCCACGTCCGCTTCATCGAGCGACGCCATGCGGTATTCGGTGCGCAGCGCGGCGATGTCGATCGTGTGGACGGGCGGTTTGGCGTGCGTGGCGGTCATGGCAGTCCCGCGGAAACGAATCGGTGGCGTGATCGGGAACCCGCGATCGCGTGATGCCGCGACGGGATTCCGGAACCGCGCATGATAGTCTTTTTCATAGGGAAAAATGTGCATTGCGCCAAATCAAACACGGTTGCGAAGATGCAACGAGGCCTTGCACATTTCGAGAAAGAATGCGCTATATTCGCCCCTGTGGTACGGAATCACTCTGTGCACAGAGACAATCCGCCGCGAGACGTTACGGAAATCCCGACAACAGATTGGAGGAATTACATGGCTGCAAAGAAACCAGCTGCAAAGAAACCCGCCGCAAAGAAGCCGGCCGCGAAGAAGCCCGCTGCAAAGAAACCCGCCGCCAAGAAGCCGGCCGCCAAGAAACCCGCAGCCAAGAAGCCCGCTGCAAAGAAGCCCGCTGCCAAGAAGGCCGCCCCGAAGAAACCCGCCGCCAAGCGCAAGCCGAATGCAGCGTTCATGAAGCCCATGACGATCAGCTCGGTTCTCGGCGCAGTGATCGGTTCCGGCGCCATGCCGCGCACCGAAGTCACCAAGAAGCTGTGGGACTACATCAAGAAGAACAAGCTGCAGGACGCCGTCAACAAGCGCATGATCAATGCCGACGAAAAGTTGAAGGCCGTCTTCGGTGGCAAGAAGGCCGTCTCGATGTTCGAGATGACCAAGCTGGTGTCCAGCCACCTCAAGTAATCGCGTGCGGCGCTTTCCAGCGCCTGCGACGCCAAGGCCGGTCGTCACCCTGTGACACCGGCCTTTTTCATTGGGCAGCGGAGCGCGCGAGGCGGGAATCCGGTGAGAATCAAGCATGGACGCGCCTGCCGGCGGGTTTATGGCCCGGGGGCCTCATCCATGCTTGTGTTTGGAGCGCGCATCCCCCGCGACCCGCCGGCGTAACATCGCGGGCATCGCCACAAGGAGAACAAGATGACGGAATTCATGCGCAGTGTGGGAGGCATCGCGCTCCTGATTGCGATCGGCTGGGCCTTCTCGATGGCGCGCGGCTCGGTGCGCTGGCGCACGGTGCTGGCGGCCCTGGCGGTGCAAGTGGCGATCGGTGCCATCGTGCTGTTCTGGGACCGTGGCAACCAGGCATTGATGGCGGTGGCCACGGGCGTCACGCATGTGCTGGAATTTGGCGCCAAGGGCACCGAGTTCATGTTTGGCGGCCTGGTGAGCCCGGAAGTGTTCAAGCCCGGCGGCCTGGGCTTCATCTTCGCCTTTCGCGTGCTGCCCACTATCATCTATGTCACGGCGCTGATCGCGGTGCTCTATTACCTGGGCATCATGCGCTGGATCATCGCGATCCTCGGCACGGTCTTCCAGAAGCTCCTGGGCGTGTCCAAGATCGAGTCGTTTTGCGCGGTGACGACGATTTTCCTGGGGCAAAACGAAATGGGCGCGGCGGTGAAACCGTTCGTCGCGCAGCTCAAGGGACCGACCATCTTCGCCATCATGACATCCGGCATGGCGAGCGTTGCAGGTGCGGCCTTGGCCGGCTATGCGGGGCTGGGGGTGCGGATGGAGTACCTCATCGCAGCCAGTTTCATGGCCATTCCGGGGGGCCTGTTGTTTGGCAAGCTCCTGTGTCCGGCCACCGAAGCCGAGAACGTGCGCTTCGACAACGTGCACTTCGACGAAAAGAAGCCGGCCAACGTGATCGAGGCTGCTGCATCGGGCGCGGCACTGGGCTTCCAGATCGCCTGCGC
>JAEUMZ010000055.1 GCA_016790765.1 Betaproteobacteria bacterium | reverse complement strand
GGCAGGCATCCGCCCGCACACGCCTCGTTTGACCCCCGCTGCGCGCCATGCGAAAATGTGTGCCTGTTGCATCCGGGTGGTTAGCTCAGCGGTAGAGCACTGCCTTCACACGGCAGGGGTCACTGGTTCGATCCCAGTACCACCCACCACCGGCCCGCAACTGCATCGCACCAAGCACCATCGATTGCCCGCACCGCGCGGGCATTTTCATTTGCGGAAACGGCACGGCGCAATTATTTCGGCGCCCTCAGCATGTCCTTCGGGATGGCTTTCAGCCGCTGCGCCAGCGCCTGCAGGATGCCGGTGAGCGCCGAAGTGCGCCGCCACACCATGGCGATGCGGCGGTGCGGCCCCGGCGCGGCAAAGGGGACCAGCTTCACGTTGGGCAACCGGGCGGAGCCACCCTGCACGGCCAGGGCAGGCAGCAACGTGGCCCCGGCGTTGGCCGCCACCATGTTGCGCAAGGTCTCCAGACTGGTGGCGCGAAAGCCGCCGCGCTCCGTTGCACCCGCGCGCTGGCACACCTCCAGGGCCTGGTCGCGCAGGCAGTGGCCCTCGTCGAGCAACAAGAGCGGCTGGTCGTTGAGGTCGGAGAGCTTGATGCGCCGGGCCTTGGCCAGCGGGTGCGCGGCGGGCGCGGCGAACACGAACGCCTCCTCGAACAGGAATTCGGTGTGCAACTGCTCGTCGTGGATGGGCAGCGCGAGGACGCCGGCATCCAGTTCCCCTTCGGTGAGTTTCTTGAGGATCACCTCGGTCTTTTCCTCGGCCAGCTCCAGTTCCAGTTTCGGGAAGCGCTTGACGATATCGGGCACTACGTGCGGCAGCAGGTAGGGCCCGAGCGTGGGGAAGATGCCGATGCGCACGCGTCCCGCCTCCGGGTCCTTGAAGCGCCGCGCGACGGCCCGGATCTCATCCGCCTCGCGCAGGATCACGCGCGCGCGCTCGGCCACCTTTTCCCCCAGTTCGGTGAGCAACACATGGCGCGGGCTCCGTTCCACCAGCGGCATGCCGAGTTCTTCCTCCAGTTTCTTGAGCTGGGTGGACAGCGTGGGCTGCGAAACAAAGCTCGCCTCGGCCGCGCGGCCGAAATGGCGGTGGTTGGCCAGGTTGACCAGGTAACGGAGGTCGCGCAGGTTCATGGCACGTGGGGTTCGATCGGCAAGGTCTTGGGTCGCGCGCGCACCGTTTGCGGAAACTCCGGCGAACGCGACCTATTGATGCCATCAATCGTAACACCATGCTTCAATTCATTCAACGAAGCGGTGGCCTTTCGCACGTCGCGGCGCTGCTGCGTCGCGCGGAAATCCGGTCGCGGCAGCGCCGGTTTGGCGCTACACTCGCCGCATGCAGAAATTCGGCTTCCGCATCCAGACCCGTGCCGGCCTGACCGTGGACAATCTGGTCATCCAGGGCGCCGACCAGGCGCAGGCAGAAATCAAGTTGCGCCAGATGTACCACCACTGCACGATCCTCGAATGCCGGACACTCGAAGACACCCTGCGCAACGATGCCACGGACGTGGAAGGCGCGATCTCGCTGATCGTGAGCAAGGACAGTGACAGGTGAGTGAGAAACGTGACGGGTAACGGGTGACGGGTGACAAAGGCGAAGTCGCCCACGGTCACCCGTCACCTGTCACCCGTCACCGCCCCACAACGTCAGGCCACGCACTCCAGGAACTCGCTCGACTTCAATTCGTCGTACAGCGCCTGGTAGTCCTGTGCGCCGCGGCTGGAGGGGGCGTGCTCGAAGACGTCCTTTTCCGCGAACGGGCTCTCGGCCAGCGACACGGATTCGGAAATGCGCGTCTCGCACAATTCGGCGCCGAAGCGTTCGCGGAACGTCCTTTCGATATCCCAGGACATCTTGCGGCGACTGTCGAAGCGGGTGATGACGTAGCGGCGCTCGATGCGCTTTTTCATCACCGGGCCGAGCGCATTGAGTGTCCGGTCCACCTGCAACGCACCCTTGACCGCGAGGTAGTCGGCCGAGACGGGCACCAGCACCTTGTCGGCCGCGAAGATCGCGGACAGCGACAACACCCCCAGCAACGGGCAGCAATCGATGATCACCGGCCGCGTGCCATTGAGGGCCTCGCGCTCGAGCGCGAATTTCAGCCGGTTCAACACGTTCGGGCCCTTGCCATACTGGGAATCCACCTTCGACAGCTCGAGGTGCGCAGGAATCAGCAGCCAGCTGCGGCCCACGGACTGGATCAGGTCCGCCAGCGGCCGGTTGTCGCGGTAGAAACCGTAGACGCTCTCGCCGCTGTTGGAGACCTGCACGCCGCTCAACGCCGACAGGTGCGCCTGCGGGTCGAGGTCGATGGCGAGCGGGGATTGCCCGGCGCGACCGAGCGCCGCGGCGAGGTTGAGCGCCGTGGTCGTCTTGCCGACGCCGCCCTTCTGGTTGAACACCGTGATCCTGGCCATGCCGCACCTCGCAAATGCGTACCGACGTCATCGACAAGCGAACTTCGTGCCGCAGACCCGAGGCCCGCGCACATCGCGCAATGGGTTTTGGAAAATTGGGCAGGTAGAAATATCACGAAATCAACCGCTTAGCAAGAAAATCTCATGTGTTCCCGCAATTTGCCGGGCTCACGGTGCCGAAAGCCGCCTTTTCTGGCCACGCAACAGGCTTCAAACGCTCATTTTGCAATCCGGTTAAACTCGCCGTCCCCATCCCGGAGCGCCCATGAGTTTTTCCCGCGCAGAATCCGCCCTGCAGTTTCGCGCCAGCACCCTGGACGGTGACCTCGCGCGCAAGCGCCTGCGCGACCGCTACATCGCCATCCAGTTCCCGGACTACCAGGCAGTGCGTGCCGACCCGGTAGCCGTGGTGCGACTGGCGCGCGAACTCCACGACGACGGTGAGCGCAGGCTGTCCACCGAAGTCCTGATCCTCGCCGTGCAAGACCGCCCGCAGGAGAAATCCCTGGTCCTCGCCCTGGTGGAACTTGCGTACCTGGCCGATGATGCCGGCCTGTTCTGCGCCGTGGCGGGGTACTTTCGCGACACCTTCCCAAAGGCCGCCGAAAACGCCACCATCGGCGCGCTGGGCCGCCACATCGCTCCGCGCCATCCGGCGTTTGTGGTGCGCGGCGGCCCCGCGCAGGGTTCGCCGTACACGATTCCCGGTTGGAGCCAGGATGGCGAGCGCGGCGAGGACATCCGCGCACAGGCCGAATTCCGGCACCTGGCCATGGGCGGCCGGCACGCGGGGCGAAGCGCATGAAGCTCATGCTCTCGGAGGCCACCGGCGTCGAACACGGCGTGCACCGCACCAACCTCGAGGCGATCATCACGGGCCTGCGGCACCCGGCGCGCCCGCAGGATGGCATTGCCACGGCCGCCGCGATCGAGGCCGCACTGGTGGCGTTCGAGGAGAAATCGATCGCCGTGCGCTCGGCCGCATTGAATAGCTCCATCCTGCGCGTGGATACCGAGCGCAGCGAATTCGTGTGGCTGGCCGACATCCACGCGCGCTTTGCCGCCGCGGTGCGCGCGCTCGCCGACCGCGCATCGAACGACGATTCGCTGCCGGCCGCGATCAAGGTGCGTTACTGCGCATACGCCCTGCTGGCCGGCGGCCACGAATGCAAGTGGCGCCTCATCGCGGGCCTCAGGTCCGCGCCTTCGCAGACCCACCTGCACCACCTGCAGCTGGGCCGCGCCCAGGCCGACGAGACCGCGGACGTGGTGATGAGCATCCCCATCGAGGGTTCGCATCGCGAGACCAGCGTGGAGGCGGTGTACATGCGCGCCCTGTTGCTGGAGCGGCTGGCCAGCGGCAACCTCAATGCCCAGCAGATCGAAATCCTCGACGAATGGCTGCTGGCCTGGATGCATTCTCTGATCGTCTCGCGCAAGCGGCCGGAAGATGAAAACGCGCTGGTCGCCGACCTGACCGGCACCCGGGGATTCACGCTGTCGCTGCGCGGCGAACCCGAGGGCGACCCGCGCGGCAAGGTGTACCTGCCCTTGAAGCCGGTGATGCGCCAGCTCGACCACGCGATCGAGCGTTTCCACCAGGGCCTGATCTTTCCCGGGTTCGGGCTCGGCATGCATTTCCGCATCGAGGAGCATGCCGGCGTCATCGACTACCTGTCGCGCGAGTTCGCGCTGTTGATGGCGCGCCGCGAGTTCAAGCAGCCGCGCAAGGTGGTGGAGGGCGCGCGCGAGGCCGCGGTGTTCGTCGGCATGAACGACATCGTGTCGCGCGCGGTGCAGGTTTCGGACGCCTCGCTGCTGCGCATTGCCGACCCGCTGGCGCAGGCGCACACCGGGACCGGGACGTTTTCCGCGCTCGACCCGGCAATGCGCATCCTCACGGTGAGCGACATCAGCGAGACCGGCTTTGGCCTGATCGCCGGGCCGTCGCACCGCGATGCGCTGTCGGTCGGCGACCTGGCCGCCGTGCGCCTGAGTGCCCAGTCGCCCGCGGTACTCTGCGTGGTGACGCGCAAGGTGGCGCTGCCTGAGGGCCACGCCGCCTTGTTCGGCCTGCGCATCGTCACGCGCCAGGCGCGCCCGGTCACGCTCGAGTACCTGCGGGAAGATGACACGAACGGCAGCGGCGGGCAGGCAGCGCGCCCGCCGGCCACGGCGATTTTCGTGCCCGGCGAGGACACGTCGGGACGCGGCGATTCCCTCATCGTCAGCGAGACGGTGTACCGCGGGGGCACGGCCTTCCGCGTGCGCTTCGGGGGCGCGACCTTCCGCGTCGCGCTCGGACGCGTGAAAAAGCAGGGGCGCGGCTGGAAGATGGCGGCTTTCGACGTTACCGCGCTGCCCGAAGCGGCCGCGCCGCACGCAAGCCCGCAGGCCGGCGTCAGTGTGAGCGCTCCAGCAGCATCGCGTCACCGTAGCTGAAAAACCGGTAGCGCTGACCGATGGCGTGTGCGTAGGCGCGCCGGATCGTGTCGGTGCCGGCGAACGCCGACACCAGCATCATCAGGGTCGACTTGGGCAGGTGGAAGTTGGTGATCAGGCGGTCCACCAGCTGGAAACCGTATCCCGGCCGGATGAACAGGCGCGTGTCGCCCGCACCCGCAGCCAACTGGCCGTCGCGCGCGGCCGATTCCAGGGTCCGCAGGCTGGTGGTTCCCACGGCCGTCACGCGCCGCCCCTCGCGCCTTGCACGGTTCACCGTTTCCGCTGCCTGCTCGGACACCGAGTACCACTCGCGGTGCATCACATGCGCATCGATGTCATCGCCACGCACCGGCTGGAACGTGCCCGCCCCCACATGCAGGGTGACGTGCACCAGTTCCACGCCCAGTCCGGCCAGCGACTCGCGCATCGCGGCATCGAAGTGAAGTCCTGCGGTCGGCGCCGCGACGGAGCCGGGCGCGTTTGCGTAAACGGTCTGGTAGCGGGCCGCGTCGTCCTGCGAAGGCGCGTGCGAAATGTAGGGCGGCAGCGGCACCGCGCCGATCGCCTCGGTGACCTCGAGCACGCGGCGCGCGCCGAAGTCGAGCACAAACAGGTCGTCCTCGCGACCGATGACCTTTGCATCGATGCCGTCGGCGAACACCAGGCGCGATCCGGGCCGCGGAGACTTGGAGGCCCGCACATGCGCCGTCGCGCTGTGCCCATCGGCCTGGATGTGTTCGATCAGCACCTCGGCCTTGCCGCCGCTGTCCTTGTGGCCGAGGAGCCGCGCCTTGATCACCGCCGAGTCGTTGAACACCATCACGTCGCCGGCACGGACCAGGCCGGGCAGGTCGCTGAACTGGCGGTCGACCATCCCGCCGCCGTCGCCCTCGACATGCAGCAGGCGGCTGTCGCCGCGCCGCGCGGCCGGATGCTGCGCGATCAGCTCTGGAGGCAATTCGAAGTCGAATTCGGATAACCGCATAAACAAGGTCGCCTTAGGGGGTCGGGAGCTTACGTTATAATTCGCGGCTCGCGAAGGAAGACATTCTGCACTTTGCGGCTACAAACGGAGCCACCACTCCGTGGTTGAGCAAGAACCGAATTCAAGCCGGGATGGCGGAACTGGTAGACGCACTGGACTCAAAATCCAGCGGTAGCGATATCGTGCCGGTTCGATTCCGGCTCCCGGCACCA